>DATMZU010000114.1:0-2153 GCA_035607435.1 Thermoanaerobaculia bacterium
GAGGTCGCGGAGCTGCACGTCGCTCTCGCGATGCCGGCCGAGCGTGACGGCGGCCTCGCCGAGCGGGACCTCCCCGCCGGAGAGCGGACCGGCTAGCGCGACGAGTCTCGGCGGCACGGGCGCCTCGTCCTATCCGGAAAGATAGAGGCTCTCTCGAAAGCGATGGATCGGTGGTCGCTCCGTCCCCGGTGCACCGAGGCGGCGGGCGCGTCCGGGACCTGGCATCGAACATGCCTTTGTCCACACGTCGAACCCGCAGCAATTCGGCCCGCAGGGGCCATCCAGGAGACTCTCATGGAAACTATCGCGATCCCTGTACTTTACAACGGTTCCGGCGCAGCTCTCATCCTCCCCCCCAAGACGATCAGCCTCGACGAATCCACGTCGTTCGATGCGATCGAATGGAATCTCGTCGCCTCTGACAGACTGCCCCCTGGCGGAGTGAATCTTTCGATCGAGAGGAAGAACGACGAGGGCTTTTCCGACCTCTGGGAATTGCAGGAAGCCGGCACCACGGTCCGAGCGATACCGAAGTCGAACGGTCCCGGTTTCACCGGAGGGAAGAACTGGGCCCTCCGCTACAAGGCCGTCGCCATCACCGTCGCCGACGGCAACAGGGCCAACGAGTCCGCCGAAGGCCGGATCGGCCGGAGGACCGCCGCCGAAACTAAGGATGCGAACGGCAGAGACAGCATCACCATCGACGTGAACTTCAACTCAACCACCAGAGAGCCGGAGGTCAACCTCGAACACCTGGTCCTCACCACCGACAACCAGTTTTCCGTGCGCTGGAATTGGGCCCCGCTACGGACGGGAATGTCCGCTCAGAACATCACCCTGATTGGGTTTCCGCAGCTCGAGTTCACGCTGCTGGATCCTACGAAGCCGAAACCGCTGCCGGATGAGGGCCCCTTCGACAGCTTGGCATCGATCGATGACGGCCCCAACTTCTCCACGACGGCGAGCGGGTACAGCTCGTTCCCCGGTGCCTACAGCTACACCATCACGGCCACCGGGCTCGAGAAGAACCTCAAGAAGGTCGCGTTCATCTTCAAGGGCGACCCCGGCATCGACCACCTGGATCCGCCTTACTCCACCACCGGCATGATGCCGATGATCCCGCCGCGCCAGGAGGAGCCTACGGTGCTCGCGCAGCCGCAAGCCGTGTCCGCAGCTCCGGGTCATCCTTGAGGAAGTCGAACGCGGCGATCCCGAACCAGGCCGGTCCGTAGCCCTGGCGCCAGGCCGCCCGCGCGTTGATGAGGGCGCTCGTGCGGTCGCCCGCCAGGGCGTAGACGAGGGCGGCTTCGAACGCGATCTCCGGTTCGCCCGGCCGGTCGCGCAGCACGAGCTGGGCGAGCTCCACCGCCTCGTCCGTGCGGCCCAGGTGCGCGAGGCACTGCGCCTTCTCGAGGCGGGCTTCCGGCGGGAGGCCGGTCGCCGCCTCCGTCTCCTGGAAGCTGGCGAGCGCGTCGCGGTAGTGTCCGAGCGCCGTCACCCGGCGGCCGCTCGCGAGCTCGGCGTCGGCCAGGTTCAGCAGCACGGTCGCATGCCGCGGAGCGAGCGCGAGAGCGCGCCGATGCGCTTCGATCGCCGCCTCGAATCGCCCCGCGAGGAAGCGCGCGAGGCCCAGGTCCGTCCACAGGCTGCGCTCCCGCGGCAGCTCGGCCGCCAGCTTCTGGTAGAGGCGCTCGGCGGCGGCCGGATCGCCGTACGTGAGCTCCAGCACGGCGAGCGCCTCGCGCCCCCACAGATTGTTCGGCGACACCGCGAGCAGCTGTCGCAGGTGGAGCCGCGCGTCGGCGAGCCGCCCGACGTCCCGTTCCAGCTTCGCGAGATGAAGCAGTTCCGGCCACGCCGGGGTGCGCGCGACGACCGCGACGAGGAGGGGGATCGCGGCGGCCGCCGGCCCGTCGTGCTCCGCCAGCTCGGCGCGCAGCAGGAAGGCCCGCGGGTCGCCGGGGAACGCCGCCTCGAAACGGGCGAGGGCTTCCGCGGGCTTCTTCTCCTCTCCGCGGGCCAGCTCGACGCGGAAGCGGAGGATGAGGACGCGCGACTCGTTCGGCGCCAGCGCCTCGGCTTGCAACGTCAGCGCCTCGGCGCGGCCGAGCGCGGACGCCTCGCGCGCCGACTTGAGGCGGCCGAGGTACGCC
>DATMZU010000526.1:0-4421 GCA_035607435.1 Thermoanaerobaculia bacterium
GTAAACTCCCCGCCGCCATGGCATACGAAGCGGTTATCGGCCTCGAGGTGCACGTTCAGCTCCTCACCGCCACCAAGATGTTTTGCCGCTGCCCGAACCGCTTCGGGGCCGAGCCGAATACGCTCGTCTGCCCGGTGTGCCTGGGCTATCCCGGGACGCTGCCGGTGGCGAACCGCCACGCGGTCGATCTGGCGGTGCAGCTGGCGACCGCGCTCGGCGCCACGGTCTACCCCCGGTCGGTGTTTGCGCGGAAGAACTACTTCTACCCCGATCTGCCGAAGGGGTACCAGATCAGCCAATACGACAAGCCGCTCGCCGAAGACGGCCGGTTGCCGCTGTCGGCCCACGACAAGGTGGTGCGCATCGAGCGCCTGCATCTCGAAGAGGACGCCGGCAAGCTCCTGCACGAGGCGCCCGGCGGCGGGCCGCTGTACGGCCAATCGCTGGTCGATTTCAACCGCTGCGGCACGCCGCTGGTCGAGATCGTCTCGCGCCCCGAGATCTCTTCTCCGGCCGAGGCGCAGGACTATCTTCAGACCCTCCACCAGCTGCTCCTCTACACCCGGACGAGCGACGGCAGCATGGAAGAGGGGAGCCTGCGCTGCGACGCAAACGTCTCCGTGCGCAAGGTGGGCGATCCGGTCCTCGGCACCCGCGCGGAGGTGAAAAACGTCAACTCGTTCAAGAACGTGGCGCGGGCGATCGAGTACGAGATCGAGCGCCAGATCGAGATCCTGGAGGGTGGCGGGCGCGTGGTCCAAGAGACGCGCAGCTTCGACGCCGACAAGGGAACGACCCGCACGTTGAGGAGCAAGGAAGAGGCGCACGACTATCGCTACTTCCCCGAGCCCGACCTGCCGCCTTTGGTGATCGACGAGGCGCGCCGGGCGGCGTTGGTGGCGGCGCTCCCCGAGCTGCCCTGGGTGCGGCGGGCGCGCTTTGCCGAGCAGTACGGGCTGTCGTCCGCGGACGCCACGGTGCTCTCCGGCTCGCGCGAGCTGGCCGATTATTACGAGGCGACGGTCGCCGCGCTGCCGGAAGGAGAGATCCGGAGCAAAGGAGCGAAGCCGGCCGCCAATTGGGTGATGGGCGAGGTGCTGCGCGAATTGAAGGAGCGGAAGGCGGGACCGGAAAGCGCGCTCGCGCCGGCCCGGCTCGCGGCTCTGGTCGCCGCGATCGAGCAGGGGAAGATCTCCGCCTCGGCGGCCAAAGAGGTGTTCGTCGCGATCTGGGACAGCGACGAAGAGCCGGCCGCCGCGATCGATCGCCTGGGGCTGGCCCAAGTTTCCGATATGAGACAAATTGAGACCTGGGTGCGCGAGGTGATCGCCGAGTTTCCCGCGCAGGTGGCGCAGCTTCAGGGGGGCAAGCTCCAGGTGCTCAGCTTCCTGGTCGGCCAGGTGATGAAGCGCTCGGCCGGCCGCGCCCAGCCTCCCGCCGTCCAAAAACTGATGCGCCGAGAGTTGGGAATTCCCGAGGGATAAACGTCTGATCCAGCTCTTCCACGTCTCGAAGCTCTACCCGGGAGGCCAGGCCGCGCTGTCGGATCTGACCTTCGAGATCGGGCGCGGGCAGTTCGTATTCCTGACCGGGGCGAGCGGCGCCGGCAAGACCACGCTGCTGCGGTTGATCTTTCGCGAGGAGGTCCCCTCGTCCGGCCAGATCCTGGTCAACGGCCGGAACGTCGCGTCGATCCCGCAGCGGAAGATCCCCTATCTGCGGCGGACCATGGGCGTCGTGTTCCAGGACTTCCGGCTGATCGCGCGGAAGACCGTCTTCGAGAACGTCAGCTACCTGCCGCGCATCCTCGGCGTCGATCTCCGCGGGCGGAAGAAGCTCGCCTACCACGCGCTCCGCAGAGTGGGGCTGGCTCACCGGATGAGCTCGTTTCCACCCGAACTTTCGGGCGGCGAGCAGCAGCGGGTGGCGATCGCCCGCGCCTTGATTAACGAGCCGGACATCCTGATCGCCGACGAGCCGACCGGCAACCTCGATCCCGATCTCGCGCGCGAGATCCTGCGTTTGTTCCTCACCGTCAACCAGCGCGGCACGACGGTCCTGCTCGCGACGCACGACCGGGAGATGATCCAGCGGGTCGGCGGCCGGGTGCTCACCCTCGATCGGGGTCAGCTGGCGACCGACCGGGAGGTCGTGGGGACGGAGAAGCCGGAGCTTCGGCTGGGGGAAGAGGTGGAGGGGGAGGAGGGTGGCCTCGCGTTGGGGTCGGCAAAGGACGTAAAGGACGGCAAGGACTTCAAGGACGAAAGCGGCGAGTTGGCGGAGGGCGGCGATGCGGCGGCCGAGGAAGTAGAGGCGGTTGAGGGGGAGGAGGGCTCTTGAGTTTTCTTCAGGCGCTTCGGTCGTTCTTTCGCGACGCGGGGGTCAATCTGGTCCGCGGGTGGAAGGTCAGTCTGGTGGCGGTTCTGACGATTGCGGTGAGCCTTTTTCTTTCGGGGGTCTTTTTGCTCGCGAGCCGAAATCTTTCCCGGAGCGTCGAGCGTTGGCAGCGGGAGGCCCGGGTGGTCGTTTATCTGACGCCGCAGACCACGGGCGCAGAGCTGGCAGGTTGGGCTCGGCGGGCGACCGGAGAGCCGTGGGTGCAGGCGGTCCATCCGATCGATCAGCGGCAGGCGCAGGAGCGGTTCCGGTCGATCTTTCCGAGCCTTGCGGATCTGGTGTCGGGGGGGTCGGAAGAGCCCTTGCCGGCGTCGCTCGAAATCGAGGTCCGGCCCGCGGCCCGCGGGTCGCGGGAGCAGATCTCGACGCTCGCCGCCTGGCGCCGGGCGGCGGGCGTGACGCTGATCGACGACGACCGCGAGTGGCTGGCGCAGGTGCAGGGATTGGTCGCGGTGATCCGCGGCGTCGGCCTGGTGCTCGGTCTCGTGCTGCTGGGGGCGGCGGTGTTTACGATCGGCAGCGTGATCCGCCTCGCCGCCTTCCTGCACGCCGAAGAGATCTCGATTCTCCGCCTGGTCGGTGCCACCGAGTTCTACATTCGCGGACCGTTCTACGCCGAGGGGCTGCTCCAGGGCACGCTCGGCGGGTTGTTCGCGGCCGGCGGGCTGTACGGCGCCTGGCTGCTGGTGCGCCAGCGAGCGGGCGACGCCCTCGTCCCTTCGCTGCTCGCGGCGGATTTCCTTGCCGCCGATCAGCTCGCCGCATTGGTGCTCTTGGGCACCGCGGCGGGCTTGATCGGCGCCATCACCTCGCTGCGCGGCGAGACCCTGCGGTCGTCTTAAAAGTCGCCGGAACGAAAAAGGCCCCGCCGAAGCGGGGCCCGGGTTTCCGGCATCGGAAGCATCCGGCGCGAAAGGATCGGCGGACGGGCCGCCGATCCAAAATCGCGTTTACAGAGCGGTGAGGATGACCACCGCGCGACGATCCTGTTCCGCGTCGCCGGTCGATTCCGCGGAGCCACGGCCTTCGGTCCTGATCCGGCTCGGATCGATTCCGTGACGGGTCACCAGGTAGTTCCTGACCGCCTCGGCGCGTTGCTCGCTGATGCGCTGGTTGGCGTCGGCGGAACCGGACGGATCGCTGTAGCCGATCACCTCGGCCCGCAGCGTGGGATCCTGCTTCATCTTGAGGGCGACCTCGTCGAGCTTCGCCTTGGCGATGTTCGACAGACGGGCGCTACCCGGGGTGAAGTTCACCGTCACCCGTTCCTCGGGACGAGGCGCGGGAGCCGGCGGCGGAGGCGGCGGAGGCGGAGCGACGGCCGCCGGGGGCGGCGCGGGTGCCGGGGGCGGCTCCGGAGCGGGCGGCGGCGGGACCGGCGCCGGGGGCGGTTCCGGACGCACGCGGAACGCGGCCGGCATGTAGGTCAGGCCGACCAAGCCGCCGAGCGGGCAGTGCTCGTCGATCGAGTCGAGCTGCGCCAAGTCCGTGCGCAACGCGAAGTTGAACGCCCAGTTCTGATTCTCGCCGAGCCAGAGACGGCCGCCGGAGGTCAGGTCATAAGCGTCTTCCGGCAGCAGCCCGTCGCCCGAATAGCTGTGGCCGACGACCTCGGTGATCCAATCGAGCCGGTCCGAGACGCTGCCGGCATAGCCGATGCCGCCGGTGAATTCCTTGTCCAGAAGCGCTTGGCCGCGATTGCCCGAATCGTAATAACCCAGGTTGAAGACCCAGTTGCGGACCCGCCAATCGGCGCCGACGCCCGCTCCGACTTTGTCGCTCGCGATGTGGTCGTCCCCGGTGGGGGCTTCGACGAAGGCGTTGATCGCGAAGGAAGAATCCTCGCCCGGCTCGCCGTAGAACCGGTACTTACCTCCGAGCCGGAGGTTGCCGATGCCGGAATCGTCGAGGTCAACGCCCGGGAGATCCCCCTCGTCGAAATCGAAGTCTTCGTAAGGGATCGACAGGCTCAGCTCGAATCGATCGGTGACGCCGTAGCCGAGGCTCGCCGACAGACGGTTCCA
>DATMZU010000528.1:0-7206 GCA_035607435.1 Thermoanaerobaculia bacterium
AGAGGTGCGCGGCGGTTTTTTCGAGCGGCGACGCGGGAGGCTCGAAAGGCCGCGGCTCGCTTTCCGGTGCGGCGGTTTTCGACCGGCCGGAATCGAGCCGCGCCTGGCCGGGGGCATCGAGCCCCGCGAGGTCCCAGATCGGCTCGTCGGGCGCCGCCAGGGCGCGCTTCGTCAGCTCCAGATATTCCTCCGCCCAGCGGCGCATCGTCTCGGGGGCGAACAGATCGAGGGCATACTCGAACACCCCGGAGATTCGCCCTTCCCGCTCGGCCCAGATGAGCGACAGGTCGAACTTGGCGATTCGCGAGGGGATGTCGATCGGCTCGAACCGGAGGCCCGCCGCTTCGAAGCGCGCTTCCGGCGTGCTCTGATAGGCGAACAGCACCTGGAAGATCGGCGATAGGCCGGCGTCGCGCGACGGCTCCAGCGCTTCGACCAACCGCTCGAACGGCAAGTCCTGGTGGGCGAAGGCGTCGAGCACCGACTGACGCACCCGGCGCACCAGGTCGCGGAATGTTCGCTCGCCGGGCTCGCCCCCCTGGCCATCGCCCCCCAGCCGGAGGCGGATCGCCAGGGTGTTGACGAAGAATCCGATCAGGCCGCTGATCTGCACCCGGTTGCGGTTGGCGATCGGCGTGCCGACCACCAGGTCCGAGACCCCCGCGGTCCGGCCGAGAAACAGCCCCCAGGCCGCCAGCAGAATCATGAAAGGGGTGGCGCTCTCGGCGAGCGCGAACCCGCGCAGGGCATCGGCCGCTTCGCGGGGCAGCTCCAAATTCCAAAGGCCGCCGCGCGAATCGCGCGTTTTCGGCCGGGGACGGTCGAGCGGCAGCGGCAATTCGAACGGGGCGCCGGAAAGAGCGCCGAGCCAATGGCCGAGCTGGCGATCGAGCTCCGGGCCGGCGAGGAAAGCACGCTGCCAGACCGCGAAATCGGCGTATTGGATCGGCAGCGGCAGAAGCGCCGCGGGCCGGCCGGTCGCCGCCGCCTCATAAAACGCGACGGCCTCGCGGATCAGGATCGACGACGACCAGCCGTCGGAGACGATGTGGTGAAGGTTGAGCAGCAGCGCATGCTCCTCGCGCTCGAGCCGCACGGCGACCGCCCGCAGCAGCGGACCGCTTTCGAGCGAGAACGGCCGGACCGCCTCGGCGTAGAGAACCCGCGCCATTTCGCTCTCGCGCGCGGGGTCCGCCAGGGCGGAGAGGTCGATGCCCGGCAGCGCCACGCGCCCGGGCGGCGAGATCCGCTGCACCGGTCCCGCTTCGGTCGCCGCAAACGTCGTCCGCAACGCCTCGTGCCGGGCGACCACCGCGGCGAGCGCCGCCTCGATCGCCCCCTTCGCGAACCGGCCGCGCACCCGGAGCGGCGCGGGAATCTGGTACGTCGGCGCCGCCGAGGGTCCCGCGCTCTTTTCCAGCCGGTCGAGCAGCCAGAGGCGGCTCTGGGCGAACGACAGCGGCAGCGGATCGGGGCGGATCGCGAGCCGCGGGATCGCCCGCTCGGAGCCTTCGGAGGTTTCCGGGGCTTCCAAGCCCGCGGAGCCCGTCGGACGTTCCGCGTCCACCCCCGCCGCTTCGAGGCTCTCGACGAACGCGGCGAGGCCGGGGTTTTCGAACAGCGCGCGGAGCGAGATCTCGACCCCGAAGGAGCGCTCGATCGAGAGCGCGAGCTGCACGGCCAAGAGCGAGTGCCCGCCGAGATCGAAGAAGCTCGACCCCCGGCCGATCCGGTCGGGATCGACCCCCAGCACCTCGCTCCAGATTCCGGCCACCGATCGTTCGAGCGGCGAGGCGGGCGGGGCGAACGGCGCCGTTTCCGCCGCGGTTGGGACCCGCGTCCGGGCCGCCGGGCCGGGGCCGGGCAGGGCGTGACCCACCGGCTCGTCGGGCGCCGCGGCCACCCGCCGGATCAGATCGACCAGCTCGCTCCGCCAGCGGATCACCGTCTCGTCGGCGAACAGATCGGTCGCATAGTCGAGCGTCGCCGTGTAGCGGCCGCCGTGATCGACGAACCCGAGCGTCAGATCGAACTTGGCCACGACGATCGGCAGTTCGACCGGCTCGATGGTGAGATCCGCCAGCTCCAGCCGCACCTCGGGCGTGTTGAGGAACACGAACAGCGCCTGAAAGATCGGCGAGAGGTCCAAGCGGCGCGGCGCGCGAATCTCTTCGACCAGGCGCTCGAACGGCAGGTCCTGATGCGCGAACGCGCCGAGCGCCGTGCGGCGCGTCCGGCGCACCAGCTCGCGGAACGACGGCCCGGTCCCCCCGTCGGCGCCCAGCCGGAGCCGCAGCGGCAGCAGGTTCGCGAACAGGCCGATCAGCCCGGCGGTCTCGGCGCGGTTGCGGTTGGCGATCGAGGTGCCGATCACCAGGTCGGCCGTCTGCGCGAGCCGGCCGAGGAACAGCCCCCACGCGGCGAGCAGGACCATGAAAGGGGTGGCCCCCTCCACCCGCGCGAGGTCGCGGATGGCTTGGGCGGTCTCCGGCGCCAGCTCGAAGGAAAGTCCCCGGCCTTTTCCCGAAGGGGCGCCCAGGCGCGCGAAATCGTGCGGCACGGCCAATTCGTTCGGAGCCCCGGCGAGCGCGCCGCGCCAGTAGGAGAGCTGGCGCTCCAGCTCCGCTCCCGAAAGGTATTCGCGCTGCCAGACCGCGAAATCCCGGTATTGGATCGGCAGCGGCGGCGGGGCGGCGGCGGCGTCCCGCGAGACCGCGGCGGCGTAGAGCGCCGTCGCCTCGGCGACCAGGATCGACGACGACCAGCCATCGGAGACGATGTGGTGAAGGTTGAACAGCAGCGCCTGGTCGTCGGGCGCGAGGAGGGCGACCAGCCCGCGCAGGAGCGGCCCTCGGGCGAGAGAAAAAGGGCGCCTCGACTCGGCGACGAAGAGCCGTTCCAGCTCCGGCCGGCGCACCGGCTCCGGGCAGGCGGAGAGATCGACCTGCGGCAACGGCACCGGCGCGGCCGGCGAAATGCGCTGCACCGGGCCGCTCTCCGTGCTCGGAAACGTCGTGCGCAGCGCCTCGTGGCGGGCGACCACGCCGCCGAGCGCCGCGGCCATGGCGGCCGGAACGAACCGGCCGCGAATCCGCAGCGCGGTCGGGATGTGGTACATCGGATCGCCCGGCGTCAGCCGGTCCACCAGCCAGAGCCGCCCTTGAGAGAACGACAGCGGCGCCGGACCGAAATCGGCCGGCAGGCGCGGAATCGTCATCTGCCCCGCCGAGGCAGCCCCGGCCGTCTCGGCTTTCCCGCCCGTTCCGCCCGAATCGCCCGATCCGGCCGCCTCGGGCCGCGGCGCCGGGCCGCGGGCGCGCAGCTTCTCGAACAACCGCGCCTTCTCCTCGCGCGACAGACCCGCGAAGCGATCCCCGCTCATCGGGTCTCCTCGGCGAGCAGCTCGGCGAGCGCGCCGTCGTCGAGCGCCAGGAGCTCGCGTTCGACGATCCGGTCGGCGAGATCGCCGAGGTCCTTGGCGTCGAACACCTCTTGGAGCGGCACCGCGATGCCGGCGCGCGCTTCGAGCTCCGCGACGAACCGGGTCGCGAGCAGCGAATGGCCGCCGAGATCGAAGAAGTTGTCGCGCATGCCGGCCCGGGGCACCCCCAGCACCTCGGCGGCCACCGCGGCGATCTGCTCTTCGAGGTCGCTCGCCGGTTCGACGAAGGCGCTCGCGACCGTCAGATCGGGGGCCGGCAGCGCGCGGCGATCGACCTTGCCGTTGGGGCTCAAGGGGAACGCGTCGAGCAGCACGATCGCCCCCGGCACGAACGGCTCCGGCAGCCGGGCCGCCAACCGGGCGAGGACGTCGCGCGAGATCTCATCGTCGCTCTGGCCGGCCCGGCCGGAGACGCCCAGGTGGCGGAACTTCTCCAGGTTCAGCGCGTCGTCCTGGCGCAGCACGACATAGGCGATCAGCCGCCGGTCGCCGGGCCGGTCCTCGCGGACGATCGCCACCGCCTCGCGCACCCTGGCGTCGGCGCGCAGGGCGGCCTCGACCTCGCCCAGCTCCACCCGGAAGCCGCGGATCTTCACCTGGCCGTCGCGTCGCCCCGAGAATTCGAGCACCCCCCGAGGATTCCAGCGCGCGACGTCGCCGGTGCGGTAGAGCCGGCCGCCGGAACGCTCGGAGCCCTCCGCCGAATCGGCGAACGGATCGGGCACGAAGCGCTCGGCGGTGAGGTCGGGGCGCGCGAGATAGCCGCGCGCGATGCCTTCGCCCCCGGCGTACAGCTCGCCCCAGGCGCCGGCCGCCACGGGCTCCTGATCGACGTCGAGCACGTAGACTCGGGCATTGGCGATCGGCCGACCGATCGGCATCGGATCGGGCACTTCCCCCGGGTCGCGGACTTCGAAGCAGCAGGTGAACGTCGTCCCTTCGGTCGGCCCGTAGCCGTCGATCAACCGGCCGGGGGCGAGATCCGCCACCGCCTGCCGCACCGGCTCGGGCGCCAGGGCGTCGCCCCCGGCGAGCAGCTGACCAAGCGCCGGCAGTCCTTTGAAACCGTAGTCGGCCATCGGGTGGAACAGCCCGGCGGTGAGCCAGAGCGTGGTCACCTGGTGGCGCGCGAGCGTCCGCTTGATCGCCGCGGGAGAAAGCGGACCGGAAGGTGCCAGAACGAGCCGCCCGCCGTTCAGCAGCGGCCCCCAAATTTCGAGCGTCGAGGCGTCGAACGCGATCGGCGCGAACAGCAGGAAGACCTCGTCCGGACCGAAGCGGAGGTAGTCGGTGTCGCGCACCAGGCGGACGACGTTCCGGTGGGTGACCCAGACGCCTTTCGGCTGGCCCGTCGAGCCGGAGGTGTACATCACGTAGGCGAGGCTCGCGGCGACCGGATGATCCGGCTTGGCGTCGAGCGCGGCGAAGAATCCCCCTTGGCCATCCGCGGAGTCCGCCCGGTGGATATCGAGCGGCATCTGCACCGCGGCGAGCGACGCGACCGACGAAGGCAGCTCGTCGAGCGCGGCCCGGCGGCCGAGCAGGATCGCGGCACCGCTGTCTTCGAGCAGCAGCGCCTGGCGCTCCGACGGATAGGTCGGATCGATCGGCACGTAGCAGCCGCCCGCGGCGAGGATGCCGAGAATGCCGATCAGCGTCTCGGGCGCGCGCTCCGCGACGATCGCGATCGGCATTTCGAGCGACACGCCAAGGCCGGCGAGCCGGCGCGCGAGCTTCATGGCGCGGCGGGCCAGCTCGCCGTAGCTGATCGACAGCGACGCGTCGTCGCCCTCTCCGGCCGATTCGATCCCTTCGATCGCGATCGCGTCGGGAGTCGCCAAGACCTGCTCGGCGAACAGCTGGGCGATCGACGCGTCGCGCGGGAACGCCGTCGCGGTCCGGTTGCGCTCGACCACCAGCGCCCGCCGCTCCGGCGCTGAAAGCAACGGCAGCGCCGAGAGACGGACGTTGCGGTCGGCGACGGCCGCCGCCAGGAAGCCGCCCAGCCGCTCGACCAGGCGGCGGATCGTCGCCTCGTCGAACAGGGCGGTCGCGTACTCGAACAGGCCGAGAATCCGCCCGGCTTCGCGCCCCGCCACGACCGTCAGGTCGAACTTCGAGGTGCCCGAGTCGGCCGACTGCGGCGTCAGGCGCAGCGCGCCGAGGTCGGCTTCCGGAATCGCCGCGTTCTGCCAGGTGAGCACCGCCTGGACGATCGGCGGCCGGCTCCGGTCGCGCGCCGGCTTCAGCTCTTCGACCAGCTTTTCAAACGGCACGTCGCGATGGCCGTAGGCGTCGAGCGCTTCGTTGCGCACCCGCGCGAGCAGCTCGGCGAACGTCGGATCGCCCGCGGCGTCGATCCGCAGCGGCAGGGTGTTGACGAAGAAACCGATCAGCCCTTCCAGCTCCGCCGCGTCGCGGTTCGCGATCGTCGTGCCGAGCACCACGTCGCGCACCCCGGCCCAGCGCGCGAGCAGCGCCGACCAGGCCGCGAACACGACCATGAAATCGGTGGCGCCCTCTCGCTGCGCGAACGCGAACGCCGCGGCGGAGAGATCCTCCGGCAGGCCGAGTCGCAGCGCCGCGCCGGCAAGGCTCTGGAGCGCCGGCCGGGGCCGGTCGGTGGGAAGGTCCAACGCCTCGGGCGCGCCGTCGAGCCGGGTCCGGAAATGACCGACCTGGCGCTCCAGCTCGGCCCCTTGGAGCCAGCCGCGCTGCCAGGCCGCGAAATCGGGATACTGGATCGGCAGCGCCGGCAGATCCCAAGCGGTCCGCCCCGCCACCAACGCGCGATACACCGCCGTCGCCTCGCGCACCAGCACGCCCATCGACCAGGCATCCGAGACGATGTGGTGCATCACCAGCAGGAACAGGTGCTCCTCCGCCCCGGTGCGCACCAGCGCGGCATGGAACAGCGGTCCGCGCGCGAGGTCGAACGGCCGCACCGCGGCGCGATTGGCGACCCGCCGGGCCTCCGTCTCCCCGCGCCCGGCCGAGCCGAGGGAGGAAAGATCGATCAGCGGCAGCGCGAAGCGCCCCGGCGGAGCGACCCGCTGGACCGGCCGGCCGTCGCCCGCGACGTCGAACGTGGTGCGCAGCGCCTCGTGCCGCGCCACCACCACCCCGAACGCGGCGGAGAACGCCCGCGCATCGAGCGGCCCCCGGCAGCGGATCGCGAGCGGCAGGTTGTAGACCGCACCGCCGGGCGCGATCCGGTCGTGGAACCAGAGGCGCTCCTGACCGAACGACAGCGGCAGCACTCCGCGGCGATCGATCCGCGCGAGCGGCGGACGGCCGACGCCGGACGCATCCGCCGCGCCGTCCTGCCCCCGACCGTCGAGGCTCAAGTCGAGCGCCGCGGCCAACCGGGCGACCGTGGGGTATTGGAAGAACGCGCGCACGGGGACCGGCTTGTCCAGCAGCTTTGCCAATCGGTGGGAGACCTGCGTCGCCAGCAGCGAATGTCCACCTAGCTCGAAGAACGAATCGTCGGCGCCGATCGGCACCTCGTCCTGGTCGATTCCTAGCACCTCGGCCCAGACGTCGGCGACCAGAAACTCGGTGGGGGTGGAAGGCGGCACCCAGGGTCCGCTCCGCGCCGCCGACAGGTCGGGCGCGGGCAGAGCGCGGCGTTCGAGCTTGCCGTTGGCGTTTCGCGGCAGGGCGGGCAGAAACACGAACGCGGCCGGCACGAACGGCTCAGGCAGCGCCGCGGCGAGAAACTCGCGCAGCTCCGTCAAGCCCAAATCGGCGCCCGCGGCGGC
>DATMZU010000548.1:0-16962 GCA_035607435.1 Thermoanaerobaculia bacterium
GTGGTCGAGATCGGCGGTGCGGGCACGCTCGAACAGTCGCTCAAGGCGGTGCGGATCGGCGGCACCGTCGGCTTGATCGGCATTTTGGACGGCAACGCCGCCGCGATCCACCTGACTTCGATCTTCATGCAGGCGATCCGCCTCCAGGGCGTTCTGGTCGGCTCCCGCGAGACGTTCGAGCGGATGAACCGCGCGATCGAGTTGCATCGCCTGCATCCGGTGATCGACGGCACCTACCCTTGGACCGACGTGCGCTCGGCGCTCGAAGCCATGGCGGTCGGGGATCATTTCGGGAAGATCTGTCTGACGTTTTGACAGCCCTCACCGACAAAGCGCGGACTTAAGCCCTGCGGTATCCTTCCCCTCGCGGGCTCTCTCTTCCACGCGCTCCCGGAGATCATCATGCAACTCGGAATCCTCGGCTTCCCGAAAGCCGGTAAGACGACCCTTTTCAACACGCTCACCTCGTCGCACCAATCGACCGACAAGTTCAGCTCTTCGGCCGAGACCAACATGGGTGTCGCTCAGGTGGCCGACCGGCGGCTGGAACAGCTGCGCGATCTGTTCAAGCCGAAGCGCTACGTGCCGGCGACCGTGCAGTACATGGACATCCCGGGCATGCGGAAAGGCGAGTCGGCGGAGAGCCTGGACCTTGCGAAGCTCAAGAACGTGGACGCTCTGGTCCACGTGGTCCGCGCGTTCGACGACGCCGAGATCCTCCATGCGGAGGGAAGCGTCGATCCGGCGCGCGACGTCGAGATCGTCGATCTGGAGCTGATCCTGGCCGACCATACTTTGGTCGAAAAGCGGCTCGATCGGCTGGACAAGGCGACCAAGCGCGGCCTGAATCCGGAAGAGCAGCGGGAAAGGCACCTGCTGGCCGACATCGTCATGCCGGCGCTCGAAAAGGAGATCCCGCTCCGCGAGATCGAGCTCGACGCGGACGACGACCGGCGCCTGCGCGGCTTTCAGCTCCTGTCGGCGAAACCGATGCTTCTGGTGATCAACGTGGACGAGGCGCGGGTCGCGACCGCCGACCCTGCAGCGCTCGGCATTCGCCTGCGCCCCGCGGTGCGCGCGGTGGTCGTCTCGGCGCCGATCGAGGATGAGATCTCAGGCCTGCCGGCGGCGGAGCAGGCGGATTTTCTCGCCTCGCTCGATCTCGCCGAACCGAGCCTTGCGCGGGTGACCCGGGCGAGCTTCGATCTGCTCGGCCTGATCGCCTTCTTCACCGTCGGGGAGGACGAGGTGCGCGCCTGGACGATCCGCCGCGGCACCCGGGCGCGGGAGGCCGCGGGCACCATCCACTCCGACCTGGAGCGCGGGTTCATCCGCGCCGAGGTGGTCGGCTGCGAGGACCTCCTTCGCCTCAAAACGCTGGTCGCCTGTCGCGAGGCCGGCCTGCTGCGGCTGGAAGGCAAGGAGTACGAGATGAAGGACGGCGACGTGACCAACATCCGGTTCAACGTGTAGCGAGATCGTCGCCTGCCAAAACAAAGGGGGCCCGAAGGCCCCCCAAGAAACCAACGGCTGTTGACGACGCCTACGACTTAGAAGTCGTAACGGGCCGCGAGCTGAATCGTGCGCGGGGTGCCGCCGCCGTTCTTCTGTCCGAACGTCGCGTTCGGAGTCTGACCGGTGCCCCAGACGGTGTTGACCACCGAGCGGTTCTCGGCGTCCGTGCAGTTGAAGCACTCGGCGAAGATCGAGATGCTCCCCGGTCCGAGCTTGAAGTCCTTGGCGACCCGCAGGTCGAGCGAGGTGAAGTCCGGCTGGCGGAAGCTGTTGCGCTCGAAGTGAACGCCGCCCACCGTCGGCCGATCCGTGGTGCCTTCGCCGTCGTTGTTCTGGTCCGAGTTGACCGTCGCGTTGTACGGCGAACCGGTGGCGTAGCGGAACGCGCCGGAGAGGCTGATGCCCCACCAGGGGCTCTGCCACAAGCCGTTGACGACACCCTTCCAGCGCTGGTCGCGGGCGGAGTAACCGTAGTTCAGGTCGAGGTTGTTGTAGTCCTCGGCCTGGATGCCGGCGAAATTCCGCTCGTTCGAGTCGTTGTCCTTGTCCTTTGCGTACGTGAGCGCCGCGTAGTAGCTGAAGTTGTTCGCCAGGCGGCGACGGATCGTGCCGGTCAAGGCCGTGTACTTCGACTTGCCGTCGGAGCGGCTGGTGGTGATGCGGCCGTAGAACGGGAACGGAAACACGGTCGAGCTGTACCGCGGCAGGCCGTTCGTCGCCGTCGTGCCGTCGTACTGGCGGTTGATGTCGATCAGGCGCTGGAGCTGCTTCGTCTCGGCGTAGGTGAAGTCGAGGCCGGCCGAGGTGAGCGGCAGGATCTCGCGCTCGGCGCCGAGCGTGATGCGGTCGGTGTAGGGATTCTCGAAGTCCGAGTCGATGACGAACACGCCGGGCTTGCTGGGGTTCGGCACGCGGGTGAAGTCGATGCGCTCGACGCCGACCGGGTTGAAGGCGTTGCCCCAGCCCGGCGACAGCGGATCGGTCGGCTGGAGGACGTTGTTGCCGCTGCGCGGCGCGGAAATGATGTACTGGGTGCCGACGATGCCGTTGCTGGTGAAGAGCTGGGCGAGCAGGATGGCCGGGGTGCGGCTCCAGAAGCGGCCGGCCGAGAAGCGGATGGCGGTCTTCGTATCCGGTGCCCAGGAGATGCCGATCCGGGGCGAGATCTGATCGGACAGGCTCGCGTCCGGAATCGAGCGCGTCAGGCGGAACGAACCGTTGGCGTTGCGGTCATCCGGGTTCAGGGTCTTGGTGTTCGGGTTGTCCTGCGTCTCGGCGCGGATGCCGGCCGAGAGGGTCAGGCGGCTCGAAAGGAACCACTGATCCTGAAGGAAGAGGGCGGTTTCCTTCTGGCCGAACGCGGCGCGGCCCGCCTCCGAAGAGGTGCGGCCGCCGAGGCCGCCGAACTGCCGGTACTGCGACCAGCGGCCGGCGAGCAGGTCCGCTTCGTTGTTGAAGATGTAGACGCCGCGCCAGTTGCCGCGGAAGACCTGATCGATCGAGGTGTCGTTGTACTCGCCGCCCGCTTTGAACACGTGGTCGCCGTGCATCAAGGTGACGGTGTCGCCGATCGCCTTGCGCTCGGTGGTCGAGGTGATCGGCAGGAACGACACTTCGCCATAGCGAGCGGTGCCGAGCTGGATCTCGGGGAGGTTCAGCCCCTTGTCCTCGCGCGGAGTGTCTTCGGTGATCCTGTTGAGGTTCAGGTCGTTCAGCAGGTTCGAGCCGAACTGGCCGGACCAGGAGCCGACGTACGACTTCGAATCGAGACCCTCGATGCCGTTGTAGCTCTCGGTGCGGGTCGCGGCGTTCGAGGTGCCGTTGACTCCGTCGTACTTGGTCCGGTTGGCGCGGAACAGGAAGCGCTGCTGCGCGTTGGCCTGGTAGTCGATGCGGCCGAACAGGACGTCACCGTCCTGGGTCTGCACGTAGGAAGAGGGGGAGGCGAGGACCGGATACCGGGCGAAGATCGCCGGGCTGAGCACGAACGACGCGATCGGCTCGGTCTCGGACTTCTTCTGCTTGTCGTAAGAGGCGAAGAAGAACAGCTTGTCCTGGACGATCGGACCGCCGATCGAGCCGCCGTACTGCTTCTTCTCCTGGTCCTTCGGCTCGGTGCCGTCGGCGAAGTTCGAGATCAGGCTCTTCGGCTGGTTGTAATAGAAAGCCGAACCGTGGAATTTGTTCGTGCCGCTCTTGGTGATGACGTTGACGAAACCGCCGCCCGAGCGCCCGAACTCGACCGAGGCGCCGTTGGTGATGACGGTGAACTCTTTGATCGACTCCTGCGAGATGGCGAGCGGCGCCCGGTCCTCGGCGCTGCCGACCGTGCCGCCGAAGAAGGCGTTGTTGTAATCGACGCCGTCGACCGTGACGTTGGTGTTGATGCCGCGCTGGCCCGAGAGCGAGAGGTTGCCGCGCTCGGAGTCCTTGCGGGACTCAGGGGTGAGGAGGACCAGGCTGCGGAACTCGCGGCCGTTGATCGGGATCTGCTTGATCTGCTCGGTCTGGATGGTCGTGCCGTGGGTCGTGTTGGTGACCTCGACGACCGGCGCTTCGCTGGTGACGGTGATCGTGTCGGTCACCGTTCCCGGGGAGAGCGTGAAGTTGAGCGTCGGCGCCTCGCCGAGCAGCAGGCGGATTTCGCGGTTCGCCGGACCGAAGCCGTCGAGCGTCGCGGTGACGGAATACAAACCCGTCGGCAGGTTGAAGATGCGGTAGGCACCCTCGTCATTGGTGATCGCCACGACCTGGAGACCCGTCTCCTGGTTCTTGGCTTCCACGGTGACGCCCGGCAGGGCGGCGCCGTCGGAGCCGGTGACGATGCCGGCGATGCGGCTGGTGGTGACGTCGGTCTGGGCGAAGGCGGCCGTCGCTAACCCTGAGAGCAACAGCAGGCTCGCCAGTGCGAACGTCCATCGGGTAAGGGTTTGACCTCGATGCACGGTGTTTCCTCCTTGGTTCATGTCAGTTGGGTTCAATGCGAACGACTCAAATTGGATTTCGGGCGCAATTCTAGAAGCCGGACGATGTCGGGCGGTGCCGCGCCATGGGCGTTACCGTGACGAAGCCGCGACGGCTGGCGGCATTGGAGCCATGGTAGGCTCCCCCCTCGCACCGCTCGACCGAGCATCTCGACCTCGGATTCTCGTCTGCACTTGTATGGCTCTACGACGACGGACCCAGCGACCGGATCGAGCTGGATGTTTCGGACGCCGAAGCGACCCTCTAACCTGTACCCTGTCCGGCTGAGCACCTAGAATGATACTCCAAGACCAGCCGTTGGTGAGCGTCATCATGGGCAGCCGCTCCGATTGGGAGACGATGCGCCGCGCCGCGGAGACTTTGGAGCGCTTCGGGGTTCCCCACGAGCGGCGAATCGTCTCGGCCCACCGGACGCCGGAGCTGATGCGCGAGTTCGCCCGCGGCGCCCGAGAACGAGGGATCGAGGCGATCATCGCGGGTGCCGGCGGCGCCGCCCACCTGCCCGGAATGATCGCCGCCTGGACGCTCCTGCCGGTGTTCGGCGTGCCGGTGCAGAGCCGTAGCCTCAACGGTTTGGACTCCCTGCTGTCGATCGTCCAGATGCCCGCCGGGGTGCCGGTCGGCGCCCTCGCGATCGGCGAGGCGGGGGCCACCAACGCCGCCTTGCTCGCCATTCGCTGCCTCGCCGTCTCCCGTCCCGAGCTCCGCGAAAAGCTCGCCGCGTTCGCGGCCGAGCAGGAGCGCAAGGTTCTCGACGATTCGCTGGACTAAAGCGGCAACGGACTGACCCGGCGGCATGGCGATCCTTCCCGGTTCGACGATCGGCGTCCTCGGCGGCGGCCAGTTGGGCCGGATGTTCGCGATCGCCGCGCGCAAAATGGGTTATCGGGTTCACACTTTCTCGCCCGACCGCGACACCCCGACCGGCCAGGTGGCGGACGTCGAAATCGCCGCCCCCTACGACGACCTCGACGCCGTGCGCGCCTTCGCCCGCGAGGTCGCGGCGGTGACGTTCGAGTTCGAGAACGTCCCGGCGGAAACCGCCGCCGCGGCGGCCGAATTCGCCCCGGTGCGCCCCTCGGGCGCGGTCCTTCACGTGACGCAAAACCGCCTGAGGGAAAAGGGGTTCCTGGCGGAGCACGGCTTTCCGGTGGCGCCTTTCGCGGCGGTTCGCTCCCCGGCGGATCTCGAGGGCGCCATAGGGTCGATCGGCTGCCCCGCGGTGCTCAAGACCGCCGGCTGGGGCTACGACGGCAAAGGCCAGGCGGTGATTCGGCGCCCGGAGGAGGCGCCCGCGGCCTGGAGCGCCCTCGGGTTTGGAGCGACCGGCGAGGCGATCCTGGAGGCGTTCGTCGATTTTTCTCTCGAGCTTTCGGTCGTCGCGGCGCGGGGGGAGGACGGCGCCTTCGCGAGCTGGGGGGCGCTCGAAAATCACCACGCCCGCCACATTCTCGATCTGACGGTCGCCCCGGCCCGAGTGCCGGACGAAGTGGCCGTGCGGGCGGTCGAGCTGGCGCGCGAGATCCTCGAAGCGCTCGACGTCGTGGGCGTGCTCTGCGTCGAGCTGTTTCTCGCCCGCGACGGCCGGCTGCTGGTGAACGAATTGGCGCCCCGGCCGCACAACTCGGGGCACCTGACCTTCGACGCCGCGGTGACCAGCCAGTTCGAGCAACAGCTGCGCGCGGTGTGCGGCCTGCCGCTCGGCTCGACGGATCTCTACCGGCCGGCGGCGATGGCGAATCTGCTCGGCGACCTGTGGGCCGACGGCGAGCCCGACTGGACGGCGGCGCTCGCGTACCCACAGGTCAAACTCCACCTGTACGGCAAAGTCGAGGCGCGGGCCGGGCGTAAGATGGGGCATCTCACCGCCCTCGCGGCGACCGCCGACGAAGCGGCGGAGCTCGCGCTCGCGGCGCGTTCGGCGCTGGAACGAAAACCGTCGGGAGGATCGCGATGAGCCGGCTTCTGATCTATGGCGCCAACGGGTACACCGGCGAGCTGGCGGCCCGCGAAGCGGTCGCCCGCGGCCTCGCGCCGATCCTGGCCGGCCGGAAGCGCGAAGCGCTACTGGCGCTCGGCACCGAGCTGGGCCTTACCGTGCGGGTGTTCGATCTCGCCGATCCCGCGTCGGTCCGCCGCGGCCTCGAAGGGGTTGCCGCCGTGTTGCACTGCGCGGGGCCTTTCGTGGTCACCAGCCGGCCGATGGTCGAGGCCTGTCTCGCCGCGGGTTGCTCGTACCTCGACATCACGGGCGAGATCCGGGTGTTCGAAGGGGTCTTCGCCCAGCACGCGAAGGCCGAGCGCGCGGGGGTCGTGCTGCTGCCCGGCGTCGGCTTCGACGTCGTGCCGTCGGATTCCCTGGCGCTGCGGCTCGCCGAAGCGCTGCCGGGGGCCACGGCGCTCACCTTGGCGTTTGCCAGCGCGGGCGGCTCGGCGAGCCGCGGCACGCTCAAGACGATGATCGAGAGCTTCCCCGAGGCCGGGGCGATTCGCCGGGACGGCAAGCTCATGGCCGTGCCGCTCGCCTGGCACGTCCGCGAGATCGATTTCGGCGGCCGGCTCGGCCGGCGCACCTGCGTCACCATCCCCTGGGGCGACCTGTCCACCGCCTGGCGCTCGACCGGAATACCGAATCTGCGGGTTTACACCGGGATGCCGCCGAGCGCGGTGCGCCGCCTGCGCTGGCTGAACCCGCTGCTGCCGCTGGCCGGCTGGGGTCCGATCAAGCGCCGGCTGCAGCGCGCGGTCGATCGGCGGGCGATCGGACCGAGCGCCGAGGCGCGGGCGACCGCCCGGACCTATCTCTGGGGCGAGATCGAGGGCGAGGGCGGTCGCCGCCTCTCGGCCACCCTCGAAACCCCCGAGGCCTACGCCTTCACCGCGGTCTCCGCCATCGCCTGCGCCCGCAAGGTTCTGGCGGGCGAGGTGAAGCCGGGCGCCTGGACCGCCGCACAGGCGTTCGGCAGCCGTTTCGTTGAGAGCCTGCCCGGGGTCACGGCCGGTCCGATCGTCGGAGCCTGAAGATCAGCTCGCGGGCCGGATCAGGCGGCCGTAGCGCAGCGGCTCGCCTTTTTCCCACGGCCGGTACTCGTTGCAGAAGTCGATCCGGTCGCCGAGCGTCGGGTGCGACGAGTTCCAGAGCTTGTACAGCAGCCCCGGCCGCGGGTTGCTCAGGTTCTGCTCCTGCAGCTTGACGAACGCGGTCGCGGCGGCATGGTTGTCGCGCGTGATTTCGAGCCCGAAAACGTCCGCCCGGTGCTCGACCTCGCGGCCGACCGCCAGGATCGCGGGGGTGAGGACGAATCCCACGGCGGTGAACAGCAGGATGATCAACGGCCACGAGGCCACGTCCGAAAGCTCGTGGAAGCCGAAGCGATCGCCCCAGCGCGCGATCATCCCCCGCGCCAGACGGTGGATCGAGTAGAGACCGATCAGGATCACCAGGAAACCGAGGCCGATCGAGAGCGCCACGTGGCCCAGGACGTAATGGCCCATCTCGTGCCCCATCACAAACAGAATCTCCCGTTCGTCGAGCTTTTTGATGATCGTGTCCCAGAGCACCACCCTCTTCGTGCTCCCGAGGCCCGCGACGTAGGCGTTGACCTTTTCTGTATCGACGCTCTTGTCCACCTCGAAGACGCGGCTCCCTTCGATCCCTGCGCGATCGGCGAGCGCGAGGATCTTTCCTTCGAGCGCCTTGTCCTTCATCGGTCCGAACTTGTTGAACAGGGGGTCGAGCCAGATCGGTGAGATCACCAGCAGCAGGGCGAGAAGTGGAATGGACGCGAGGGAGGTCCAAAGCCACCACCGCCGCGGGCTCTTCTTCAGCAAGAGGTAGGGAATCCAGAGCACGACGGCGCTGCCGATGATGCCGACGAGGAGCCCCTTGCCCGCATCGCTCCACCACTTCGCCGCGGTCTGGTTCGACAACCCATAAGCGTGCTCGCGCACGAAGCCGGTGAAATAGGCGAGCGGCAGGTCGAGCAGGAAGGTCAGGATCGCAAACAGCGCGAAATAGATCGCCACGGTCGGAAACCAGCGCTTGCCGATCCCCTGGGCGAACGTGCGAATCCGGGCGGAAACTCCTGAGAACAAGAGCAGGAGGGGCACCGCGAAACCCCACAGCAGCTCGACCCACCAGACCAGGATGCCGCTCTCGTAATAGCGCATCGCTTTTTCGCTCGGGATCGGCACCGCGACCGGGCCGTTGTCGGCGGCGGTCGCTGCCGGCGCCGCGGTGGTCTCGGCCGGTGCAGGCGGCACGGGTTGTGCCGAGACCGAAAAAGGCGCCGCGAGGAACAGCAGGCCGGCCAGAACGGCAAGGGGTGCGACGGCTCGTGCGCTCATGGGGTCCTCCTGGGGTAGATGCCGCAGAGGATACGCGGAAACCGCGGCGGATCTCTCATCCCGAGGAGCCCAAACCGGGGATTCCGGGTTCCACGGTAAGATCCGCCGCCATGAGCGACACCCGGGCAAGACAGATCTCCGAGCTGAAAGGTAGGCTCGCCGCGGCCGAGGCGGGAGGCGGCGCGGACCGCATCGCGCGCCAACACAAAGAAGGCAAGCTCACCGCCCGCGAGCGGGTGGAGCTGCTGCTCGATCCAGGCTCGTTCGTCGAGCTCGACGCCCTGGTCGCCCACCGTTGCGTCGACTTCGGCATGGAGAAGACCAAGTTCCCCGGCGACGGCGTGGTCTCCGGCTACGGCACCGTCGAGGGGCGCCTGGTCTACGTCTTCGCTCAGGATTTCACCGTCTTCGGCGGCTCGCTGTCCGAGACCAACGCGCAGAAGATCTGCAAGATCATGGATCTGGCGGTCGAAAACGGCGCGCCGGTGATCGGTCTCAACGACTCCGGCGGCGCGCGGATTCAAGAGGGGGTGGCCTCGCTCGGCGGCTATGCCGACATCTTCCTGCGCAACACCCTCGCCTCCGGCGTCGTGCCGCAGATCTCGGCGATCCTGGGCCCTTGCGCCGGCGGCGCGGTCTACTCTCCGGCGATCACCGATTTCATCTTCATGGTCGAAGGGACGAGCTACATGTTCGTCACCGGGCCGGACGTGATCCGCACGGTTACCCACGAAGAGGTGACCAAAGAGGCGCTGGGAGGGGCCGCCACCCACAGCGGCAAGAGCGGCGTCTGCCATTTCGTCCGCGGCAACGACGCGGCCTGCCTCGCCGGCATTCGCGAGCTGCTCTCCTATCTGCCGAGCAACAACCTCGACGATCCGCCGCCCGCCTCGTCGGAGGACGACCCGTTCCGCTCCTCCGAGGCGCTCGACACGCTGGTCCCCGCCGACCCGAACAAGCCGTACGACATCAAGCAGCTGATCGGCCAGGTGGTGGACGACGGCAAGTTCTTGGAAGTCCACGCCGATTTCGCCAAGAACCTGGTGGTCGGCTTCGCCCGCTTCGCCAACCAGTCGGTCGGCATCGTCGCCAACCAGCCGCAGTTCCTGGCCGGCGTGCTCGACATCGACGCTTCGCTCAAGGGCGCCCGGTTCGTCCGTTTCTGCGACGCGTTCAATCTTCCGCTCGTCACGTTCGAGGACGTTCCCGGCTTCCTGCCCGGCACCCAACAGGAGTTCGGCGGCATCATCAAGCATGGCGCGAAGCTCCTCTACGCCTTCGCCGAAGCGACTGTGCCGAAGATCACGATCATCACGCGGAAGTCCTACGGCGGCGCCTATTGCGTCATGGCGAGCAAGCACCTGCGCACCGACGTGAACCTCGCCTATCCGACCGCGGAGCTCGCGGTGATGGGGCCGGAGGGCGCCGTCAACATCCTCTACAAGCGCGAGCTGGACAAAGCGGGCGACAACGCCGCCGCGGTGCGACAGGAGAAAGTGGCCGAGTACCGGGCGAAGTTCTCGAACCCCTATGTCGCGGCCGAACGGGGTTTCCTCGACGCGGTGATCGAACCGCGCGAGACCCGGGCGCAGATCGTCAAGGCGCTCCGCCAGCTCGCCAGCAAGCGCCAGAGCCTGCCGGCCAAGAAGCACGGCAACATGCCGCTTTAGGGATCGGTCCCCGCAGGTGGGGTGGTGGCTCGACTTGCCCCGAAGCGACCGGCAGTTCTAGTCGGGGGTCCAGCCGTGGTTCTTCAGGGACGAGTAGAACGTCAGCGAGAGCGTCTCGGTGCCCGGGTTCCGCCGCCGGATCCCCGAGTTCGACAGATGGCCGAACGACAGCCCGATGCGGTTGCGCACCGAGAGCTGATAGACGACCTCCGCCCGGGAACGGAACTCGATCGGCGCGCCGAGGTCGAACCCTCCGGCGTGGACATAGGCGCCGGCCGAAAGCGACGGAGTGAACCAGAACCGCGAGGTGAGGGGGAGCCGGACCGAAATCCCGACATAAGGGTAGACCGAGCCGTCGGTGGTCGCGAGGACCCCGGCGAGCGGGTGGGGCTCGGGCCACTTCTTCGGCCATAGGGCGATCCGATGGCTGGGAAACTGGATCTCCCAGGACGCCTCGCCGCGCGCGGCGTCATCCAGGACGTCGGTGCCGCCGAGGCTCAAGCCGACCGCGTCGGGGTCGAACGCGAAACCGAACAGGGCATGAATTCTGTGGCCGCCTGCCCCGCGGAGAGGCGGCTCCACCTGCGCAAGGCCCGCCGCGGGCAAGGCCAGGAGCAAGAGGGAGAGGATCGGAAGGCCAACGGTGCGCATCAGGAACAGAACCTCGTTCGGACCACCATGATTCTCCGCTGAATCGTTCTCGACTGAAGAGGTTTAAACACATTCCGGGCTCATAGATTCCCGCCGGGCTTTTTGATCTACGGAAGATCCGCCTCTCCGGACGACGACGCTCCGGTCCAAGTTTCCGCCGCCTCGGGGGGGCCGAGATCGAGCGTCCAGGGACCTCGCCGGGTGGGAACCTCCAGCGCCCGACGCAGCCCGGCGAGGAAGCGGGTGCGCGGCCAGGGCTCGGCGCCGAAGCTCGCGAGGTGGCGGGTCTCCTGCTGGCAGTCCACCAGATGGAAATCCCACCGCACCAGGTTCGCCAGCAGCGTCGCGAAACAGACTTTCGACGCATCGGCCACGTCGGCGAACATCGATTCGCCGAAAAACACCCCGCCGAGCGATACGCCGTAGAGGCCGCCCACCAGCTTGCCCGCGATCCGCGCCTCGATCGAGTGTGCCAGCCCCCGCCGGTGAAGAGCGGTGTAGCCGGCGATCATCTCGCGGCTGATCCAGGTGCCCCCCTGGTCGGGACGCTCCTTGGCGGCGCAGGCGCGGATCACCGCCGCGAAATCCCGGTCGGCGGCGACCTCGAACCGGCCGCGCCGAAGCTCTTTCCTGAGCGAACGCGAGAGATGGGCGCGGCGCGGCGGCAGGACGAACCGCGGATCGGGGCAGAACCAGAGCAGCGGCACCCCCTCGTGCGGCCAGGGGAAGATGCCGCGCCGGTAGGCCTCTTCGAGGATCTCCGGGGCGGGCCGGCCGCCCACCGCGACTACCCCTTCGGGGGTCGCGCGGAGCGGCAGCGGAAAGAGCGAGCGGTGAATTCCCATGTTCGCGAGTTGAATCTTCCGCCAGCCCGAGCGAATCCGGAAGGGCGAATCAAGAATCTCCCCGGGGGATCGGGCGTACCTCACCGTAAGATACCCGTTCTATGCCTTCGAGCCCCGCCGCGGTTCCGCCGCCCGCCCCGCTCTCGGCGGGATCGGGTCCCGAGCTGTCGCTCGTCGTTCCGGTCTACAACGAGGAAGAAAACCTGGCGCCGCTGGTGCGCGAGATCGCCGCGGTCCTCGAACCCGCCGGGCAAACCTACGAGTTGTTGCTGGTCGATGACGGTTCGACCGACGGCGGCCCGGCCGCGATGGCGGCGTTGGGCGAGGCCGACCCCCGAATCCGGGTGATCCGCTTGAAGAAGAACAGCGGCCAATCCGCGGCGCTCGACGCCGGTTTCCGCTTCGCCCGCGGCCGGATCGTGGTCACCCTCGACGCCGATCTGCAAAACGACCCGGCCGACATTCCGCGCATGCTCGCCGAGCTGTCCCGCGCCGACGTGGTCTGCGGCATCCGAGCGAACCGGCGCGACACCTGGGTGCGCCGGGTTTCCTCCAAGGTCGCAAACGGCGTGCGCAACCGCCTGACCCACGAGCACGTGACCGACGTCGGCTGCACCTTGAGGGTCTGCCGCCGCGAGCTGCTCCACGACCTGCCGATGTTCACGGGGCTCCATCGCTTCCTGCCCACCCTGCTCAAGATGCAGGGGGGCCGCGTGGTCGAAATCCCCGTCAACCACCGGCCAAGGCTCCACGGCGTCGCCAAATACGGCATCGGCAACCGCCTCTGGCGCGCGCTCGCCGATTTGTTCGCAGTGCGCTGGATGCAGAAACGGTGGATCGACCGGCGCTTGGCGGAGGAGGTTCATGTTGAGCGCTGATCGGACCGATCCGACGGATCTGACCGATCGGTCCGATGCCGCCCCTCCCCCCCAAAAGGCCCACGGGCGCGATCTCGTGGTTCTGTTGGCGCTGGGCTGCCTGCTGTTCCTGCCCGCGCTCGGCCGGCGCGACCTCTGGAACCCGGACGAGGCGCGCTACGCCGAGGTGGCGCGCGAAATGCGGGCGACCGGCGAATACCTTTTGCCCCATCTGAACGGCCAGCTCTACACCCAGAAGCCGCCGCTGCTGTTCTGGTCGATGGCCCTCGCCTCCGTGCCGTTCGGCCGGGTGACCGAGACGGCGGCGCGCCTTCCTTCGGCTCTCGCGGCGATCGCCGCCCTGCTGCTCACGTTCCGGATCGCCGAGCGGTTGGTCTCGCGCCGCGCCGGCTGGCTCGCCGCGCTCGCGTTCGGCACGTCGAGCACCATCCTCTGGCAAGGGCGTTTCGGCCAGATCGACATGCTGCTTGGGAGCCTGGTGGCGCTGGCGGTCTGGTTCTGGGTGCGCGCCTGGACGGAAGAACGCCCGGCTCTGATGCTCGGCTTCTTCGCGAGCGCGGGCCTGGCCACGATCGCCAAAGGGCCGGTCGGCCTGCTGCCGCCGCTGTTCGGCATCCTGCTCTTTCTGATCGCGACGAAGCGCGCGCGTCAGATCCCGAAGCTCCGGATCGGCCGCGGCCTCGCGCTCTACGCCGCGGTGGTGCTCGCTTGGCTGGTCCCCGCCGCTCTCCGCGGCGGCACGAGCTATCTCCAGCAGATCGCGTTCAAGCAGACCGTGACCCGGTACGCCGAGCCGTGGCACCACTTCCAGCCTCCCTGGTATTACCTGACCACCATCCCGGCCGATTTCTTCCCCTGGACGTTCCTGATCCCCACCGCGCTCGTGCTCGGTTGGCGGCGTCTGGCCGGGCGGGAGCGCGACGGGTTCCTGTTCGGGCTCTCCTGGGTGGTGGCGACCCTCGTCTTCTTCAGCGTCTCCCCGGCCAAGCGGTCGGTCTACATGCTGACGATGTACCCGGGGCTCGCGCTGGTCCTCGGAGCCGCGCTCGATCGCCTCGCCGCGGCCAAGCCGGAAGCCGCGGTGCCGGCCCGAGGGGAAAAAGCGCTCACCGCGCCGCTCCTGCTGCTGGCGCTGTTCTCGCTCGCCTTGCCGCTCGCCCTCTGGTTCGGCGGGCGCAACCGGCCCGAGGCCCTGCCGCTCGGCGGCGAAAGGTTCGTGCTCACCCTCGTACTCGCTCTCCTGCCGCTCGCCCTCGGCACCCTCTGGGCCTGGTGGCAGGCGCGAGCGGGAAGAGTCGTCCACGCCGCCGCGGGAGTCGCCGCGGGGATGGCCGCGCTGATCCTGATCGCCTCCTACACCGTGATCCCCGCCTTCGACACCGTCAAATCCGCCCGCGGCCTGTCGAACCGCCTGCTCGCCCTCAGCCGGCCCGACGAGCCCTACGCCATCTACCCGCGGATCGATTCGACCTTCCTCTTCTACACCGAGCGTTTCGCCGAGCTGCCCGTCACCGAGCCCGAGCTTCAAGCTTTCGCCCGCCGCCCCGGCAAGGTCTGGCTGCTCGCCCAACGCGACGCTTTGGCCAAGCTCGCCCAGCCGCTGCCGCTGGTCGAATTCGCCCGCGATCCGGACGAGAAGGCGGGGTACGTTCTGCTCGGCAAGGCGGAGGCGAAACCGTGACCGCGGGGGCGAGCCCCGAACACATTCTCGATGCTTGGACCGCTCTGGAGGTGCTGTCGCCGCAAACCTTCCGGCGTCCGGAAGACCTGGCCGTCGGAGACCGGACGCGGATCGCCACGCTGGAGGACCGCCTCCTCCCCTGGGAAGGCGCCGGGGAGAAGCCGCGGCCCAAGACGAAGCTGTACTTCCAAGTCGTGCTCGGAAGCATCGACCTGGATCCGGCCTATAAGGAGCTTCTCGCTTCCTTCCCCGACCGGCGGCCCGAACGTCCCGCGGCTTGGGGAGAGGCGATCCTCGGCCTGGTCACGCTGGACCGGGAAGGGCGGCTGGTGGAGCCGCCGGCCGTTTCGGTCTCGAGCTTCGCCTGGGGCCTCCCTCTGGCCTTGAAGCAGAACCTGGCGGCCCTTTCGGGCTGGTCGAAGGCGGAAGGCAAGCTGATCGACGATCTGGACGAGCTCCTGCGCCGTGCCCGGCCCGACGAGAAAGATCCGCCGCTCGATCGGCAGACTCTCGAAGGCGGGTTCGAGTGGCTGATGAATCGCCTGGGCTTGCAGCCCCAGTGGGTCAAGCGACCGCGGTTCGCCGTTCGCTCCTACACCAGCGCGGACTCGCCCGAGCCTCTGCTGCTGAACAGCTTCTACCTGCACGATCTGCGGAAAGCCAGGGCGCTGTTCAAGAAGGGAAGCCCGACCCGCAACCTGCGGCGCTACTTGGGGGTCGAGCTTCCGGAGCGGCGCGCGGATCTGCTCCATGACGAGGCCGCGATCGAAGCGTCCGTCGCCCCGAAACGGATTCCTGTCGCGCGATGGCCGGGTCCCGGCCGTCACTCCCTGGTTCTCCTGCAACAAGCGGCGGTGAACCTCGCCCTCACCGACCTGCAACAGGGTGGAATCCTCGCCGTGAACGGTCCTCCCGGTACGGGCAAGACCACCCTACTGCGAGATCTGGTGGCGGCGATCGTCACTTGGCGGGCCGAGGCGATGGCCCGATTCGACGACCCGGCGGATGCCTTCTCGCCTTCGGGGGAAAAGCTCGTCTCGGGTGCCGCCTCGCTCCATCTTTACCGGCTCGACAAGAGGCTCAAAGGCTTCGAGATCGTCGTGGCGTCCTCCAATAACAAAGCGGTCGAAAACGTCAGCGCGGCCCTGCCCGCTCTCGACGCCGTCGCCGAGGATGCCCACGGTCTGCGCTATTTGAAGACCCTTTCGGACGCGCTCTTCGGATGCGAAACCTGGGGGCTCGGCGCCGCCGTGCTGGGCAACGCCACGAACCGCTCGCGATTCCGGAACACCTTCTGGTGGGATCGGGACGTCGGGCTCTCGACCTACCTGGCCGAGGCGGCCGGCACTCCGCAGTGGATCGACGTCGTGGACGTCGCGACCGGGGAGACGACGACCCGACCGCCGCGCATCGTGACCGAGGAGAACCCTCCGAGATCTCGGCACGAGGCCCTGGATCGCTGGAAGAAGGCGCGCGCCGCCTTCCAAGCCGCGCTTCGGCGAAGCTCCGGAGGCCTGGAGGAGTTGGAAGAAGTGCGGGCCAAAGCCGCGAAGCGCGACTCCGCCGCCGTGCGCTGGCTGCGGACGCCGGGACGGCGAGCGGTGGAAGCCGCCCGCGAGCGCCTTGGCGACCGCTTCCTCGACACCGATTTCTTCCAACGAGGTCACGAAGCCCGGCAGATGACCGTGCCCTGGCTCGACGACGGGCAGCAGCGCCTGCGAGACGACGTGTTTCTCGCCGCGGTGCAGCTTCATCGCGCCTTCCTCGACGCGGCGGCCAAGCCTCTTCGCCACAACCTCGGCGCGCTGATGAACGTGTTCGGAGGCCGCGGGCTGCCGACGCCGGAAAAGCAGGCCCTCCTGGTGGATCTCTGGGCGTCGCTTTTCCTCGTCGTGCCGCTGGTTTCGACGACATTCGCTTCCGTCGAGCGGATGCTCGGCGAATTACCCCCAGAGACCTTCGGCTGGCTGTTCATCGACGAAGCCGGCCAGGCTCTGCCCCAGGCCGCGGTCGGTGCCCTGCTGCGGACCCGCCGGGCCGTGGTGGTGGGCGATCCGGTTCAGATCGAACCGATCGTCGTCTTGCCCGATCCACTGACGCATGCCATCTGCGAGCACTTCCAGGTGGACCCCGATCGTTGGAACGCCCCTGGCGCGTCGGCCCAGACTCTCGCCGATGCGGCGACGCCCTACATGGCGAGCTTCGAGGGACGCTTCGGCAGCCGCGAGGTGGGGGTGCCCCTGCTCGTTCACCGTCGCTGCGCGGAGCCGATGTTCGGGATCTCGAACGCGGTCGCCTACGAGCGGCTGATGGTCCAGGCGAAACGCTCCGGCACGTCGAGGATCGGCGACGTGCTCGGTCCCTCCGCCTGGTTCGACGTGCAGGGCGGC
>DATMZU010000549.1:0-5576 GCA_035607435.1 Thermoanaerobaculia bacterium
AAACGGCAGTCTCACCCTTCTAACACGTCGGGGAAGCGGCTCTCATGCACAAGTGTTCGATCGCCATCGCAGTGACCCTCTTGATGCTCCCGGCCGTCGGCTGCAACAAGGTCAGGGCCCGGATTCAAATGAAGCAGGGCAACGAGTACTACGCGAACGAGGATTACAAGCGGGCGCTCACGGAGTTCCAGAAGGGCTTGGAGAGCGACCCGGAGGCGACGTTTGCCTGGCGCTCGGTCGGCCTGTCGGCGCTCGCCCAGTACAAGCCCGGCGATGAGAGCCCGGGCAATCAAGAGCTGGCGCGCGTGGCGACCGAGGCTTTCGAAAAGTACTTGGCCGATCCGGAAAACGGCGAAGACCAGAAGGTCAAGGACTACCTGCTGTCGATGTACCTGAACGGGAAGCAGTACGACAAGGCGCTCGCGTACGTCGATCAGGAGGCGCAGAAGGATCCGGCCAAGGCCGGCGACTTCATGCGCTCGAAGATCAACATCCTCAACCAGGCCGACCGGTATGAAGAGGCGGTCAAGCTGGGGATGGCGTTTGAAGGACCCGATGCCCCGGAGATCCTCTACACCTTGGGCGTGTCGGCGTGGGACAAGTCGTACAACGACCCGAAGTACAGCCTGGCGGATCGCGAGCACATCGTCGATTTAGGCCTCGGCGCGACGGACAAGGCGCTCAAGCTCAAGCCGGACTACTTCGAGGCGATGGCGTACTACAACCTTCTCTACCGTGAGAAGGCCAAGATGACCTCCGACCCGGCCGCGCGCCAGGCATGGCTGGACAAGGCGGAGGAATGGAAGCTGAAGGCGATCGAGCTGCGCAAGAAAGCAGCCGCCAACGAGCCGAAGAGTCCGGCGGAAGGGTAAGCCGATGTTCGAAGCCTCGCTCATCGATCTGGACAAGACGAGAATCTTCAGTAAGTACCGCTACCTGTTCGTACCGATAGCGATCGGCCTCCATGTCGTCGCGGCGGGGGGGTATCTGTTCGCCCACTATTGGAACATTGATCCGGTGCCCGAACCGCCGATCAACGTGGTGTTCCTGTCGGCGTCCGCGCCGCCGCCACCTCCGCCACCTCCGCCCCCTCCCCCTCCGCCGTCCGCGCCGAAACCGGTGGTGACGAAAGTCGAGCCGGTGGTGACGCCGACCGAGCCGGTGCAGCCGGTCGAGGTTCCGGAGGACATCCCGAAACCCACCGAAGAGCCATCGACCGCGCCGGGTGTGGAAGGCGGCGTCGAAGGCGGCATTCCGGGCGGTGTCGCCGGGGGTGTCGAGGGCGGTGTTCCGGGCGGCGTGTTGGGCAGCACCGGCGTGGCGCCGGTGGTCGATGACGCTCCGCTGCGGGTCGGCGGCGGCGTTTCGCGCCCCGAGTTCGTGACCCGGGTCAACCCGGTCTATACCGAGATCGCGCGCCGCGCCCGTTTGCAAGGCACGGTGATCGTCGAAGCGATCATCGACGAGCGGGGCAACGTCACCAACGTGCGGGTGCTCAAAGGCCTGCCGATGGGGCTCGACCGGGCCGCGGTCGACGCGGTCGAAAAATGGAAATTCCGGCCGGCGATGTTCCAGGGCCGCCCGGTCAAGGTCTACTACGTACTGACGGTCAACTTCCAAGTCCAGTAAGGTTCATTAGCTAAAGTCGAATCCGAGAAAAGGAGAACAAAGAATGGATCTTTCCCCAGCTGGTCTTTGGCAATCGATGGGCTTCATCGCCCGGGCCGTCGCCGTCATCCTGCTCATCATGTCGATCTGGTCGCTGTACATCTCGGTCGAGCGCCTGCTCCTCTACAACAAGGCCCGCAAGCAGTCCCTGGCGTTTGCGCGGCTCGCGACCGATCACATGAAGCATGATCGCGCCCAGGCGGCGATCGACGCGGCGTCGAAGTTCCCGCAGAGCCACCTCGCGCGAGTCGTCTCCGCCGGTCTCCAGTCCTACCAGTTCGAAAGCGAAACCAGTCCGCTTTCCGACCCGGAAGTCGTCGAAGCCGCCGCCCGCGCCGTCGATCGCTCGGCTCTGCTCACCACGGCGGATTTCAAGCGCGGCATCGGCACCCTCGCGACGATCGCGACGACCGCGCCGTTCATCGGCCTGTTCGGCACCGTCATCGGCATCATCAACGCGTTCCAGGGCATGGCCGCCACCGGTTCGGGCGGCATCGGCGCGGTATCGGCCGGTATCTCCGAAGCGCTGGTCACCACCGCGTTCGGCCTGTTCGTCGCGATTCCGGCCGCCTGGATGTTCAACTACTTCACCGGCCGCATCGAGCGCCTGCAGGTGGAGATGTCGAACTCCTCCTCGGAGCTGGTCGACTTCTTCATGAAGCGACAGAGGACTCGAAATGCACAAGTTCGCTAGCCGACAGCATCCGATCGCCGACGTGGGCGTCCGGGGTGACATCAACGTCACCCCGCTGGTTGATGTCTGCCTGGTGCTGTTGATCATCTTCATGGTGGTCACGCCGCTGCTCCAGAAAGGCGTCGACGTCCAGCTGCCGGAGACCGCCTCTCCCGCGAAGATGCCGGAGAACGAGAAGCAGCTGAACGTTGCTCTCAAGCTCGACGGCAATGTCTTCATTCAGGAGAAGTGGATTCCCGAGGCCCAGCTCGTGAACATGTTCGCGGACATCTACGGCCGCAACAACGATCGCGAAGTGGTGGTCAAGGCGGACCGGCGCTTGAAGTACAAGGACGTGCGGAAGCTGATGCAGACGATCAACGAAGCCGGGTTCACCCGTGTCGGGTTGATCACCGAACGCAAGGCGCTCGCGGGCGCCTAAAGAAAAATAGAATCGGTCCCTCACCGGACCCGAAGAGACGAGGTACTTGCGATGGCTATGGGCCCCTCCTCCGGTAGTGGACCCCGGAGCGACATCAACATCACCCCGTTGGTCGACGTAGTCCTGGTGCTGCTGATCATCTTCATGGTGATCACGCCGCTGATCCAGATGGGCTACCCGGTGCAGGTGCCGCCGAAGGTTGAATCGGCGCAGCCGCCACCGTCCTCCGACCAGCTGATCGTGCGCATGGACGACAAGGGCACCACCTTCATCAACAAGGTGGCGGTGCCGTTTGCTGAGTTTCCGGGCAAGCTCAAGGAAGCTTTGACCGGCCGGTCCTCGAAGGTGATCTTCTTCGCGGCGGACGGCGATCTCGAATACGGCCGGGTCGCGGATTTCATGGACGTGTGCCGTGACGACGGTGCCGAGAACCTGGGGATCGTGTTCGACGATCTCGACGGTCCGGGCGCCGCGGCGACGGCGGTCGGCGCCACTTCATAAGACCCGCCGCTGCTTTTCTCGTAGAGGCGAACCTCAAAGAAGTGCGAACGGCCCGGCGTCCCATGCCGGGCCGTTCGTGCGTATAGCCGGCTGCTGATAAGCTTCTCCGGAAGCTACCCACTCGTTCCGGAGGTCACCTATGCACCCGTTCCGTTACGCGTTCCGCTCTGCGGTCCTCCTCGCCGTTCCCCTGCTGCTCGCGGCCGGCTGCGCCAAGCCGCCGACCGGCGATCTGCAGCTCGCTCAGAACAGCCTCGGCGAAGCGAAAAGCTCGGGCGCGGAGAGCTACGCGCCCGAGGCGTTCAGCAAGGCGCAGCAAACCTTCGATCAGGCGAAAGCCGAAGTCGCGGCGCAGGACGGCCGATTCGCCCTGCTGCGCAGCTACGGCAAGGCGCGCGCCCTGCTCTCCCAGGCGCGCACCGACGCCGACAAAGCCAAGCTCCAGGCGGCCTCCGGCAAAGAGGAGTTCAAGGGCCAGGCGCAGACCGCCCTCGACCAGGCGCGCCTGGCGATCGAGACCGCGAAAACCTCGCTCGCGACCGCGCCGGTGGGCAAAGACAGCCGCGCCGATCTGGAAGCGATGAAAGGCGATCTCGAAGGGCTCCAGACGGCGCTCGCCGACGCCGACACCGCGTTTGCCGGAGGCGACTACGCGGCGGCCAAGCAGAAAGCCGATCAAATCCTCGAACAGGCCAAGGCGATCGAAACCGACATCGCCCGCGCCCGCGAGAAGTTCGCCCGCAAGTAGGGGCGGCCCCCCGTGGCCGCCCTTGATCGCAGATCGGGCGGTACCCTCAACGCGAGGGCGGCCCCCGCCGGGAACCGTTCGGCACCTTCCGAGATCCAATCCGTTTGACACCACGCGGCGCGCGCCGGTTTCGTTTGCGCCTTGGACGGTGTCCAACGTTTCGGAAGGAGGTTCCCCATGTTCGAGACCTCGTTGATCGACATTCAGAAATCCCGTAGCCCCCGTCGCACTCCGCGTATTTTGGCCGCCTCGGCCGGCATTCACTTCGCGATCTTCGCCACCGTGGCCAGCGCCGCCTACTGGCACATCGGCCAGGTAGCCGAACCGGTCGTAAGGATGTCCCCTTTGCGCCTGCCTACGCCCGTTACGCTTCCGAGCAGCGGCCCTCGGGCACACACTCAGACCCCGCCGAAGCCGGCGGCGCCCCCGAAGGAGATCGTCCAGCCGAAGGCCGAGGACGTGGCCGAGGACATCCCGAAGGCCCCCGAGCCGACCTCGCGGGGCTCGAGCACGGAGGTCGTCACCCCTTTGACCCACGGTGATACCGGCACCTCGGACGGCCCCGGTCTCGGCGACGGGCCGGACAGCGGTTTCGACGGCCCCGGCAACGGGTCCGAGATTCCGGGACCGGCCGTGGTGAGCGACCAGCCCTACAAGCTCACCGGCGCGATCGCGCGGCCGGTGCTGCTCTCCCGGATCGAGCCGCTCTATCCCGAGGTGGCGCGCCGGGCGCACCAGGGGGGCACGGTGATCCTCCAGACCGTGATCGACGAAAGCGGCCGGGTGATCAACGTCGAAGTGGTCAAGGGGCTCGGGTTCGGATTGCAGCAGGCGGCGATCGAGGCGGTCTCCAAGTGGCGCTTCCAGCCCGCGACGATGAACGGCCGTGCGGTGAAAGTGTTCTTCAACCTGACGGTGCAGTTCTCGCTGAACTGACCCGCTTGCGCTCTCCCGGCCCTTCCTGGTAAAGACGGGGCGTCCCCTGGTGCGGGACGCCCCTTCCGCATGTCAGAACCCTCTCCGCCGCCTGCCGCCCGCGCCCTGCTCTCCTGGGGGGAACGGGCGTTCGCCCTCGCCCTGCTCGCGATCGGGGTCGCGTTCGGCAGCGCGCTCGTGCCGCGCGCCCCCTTGCCGCTGCCGGCGGTGCAACGCGCCCGGGCGGCGCTTCAGGCGGCGCGCGTCGCCTCGGGCGGGCGTGCCTCGCCGGAGCTGGCCCGGGCCGAAGATTCGGCCAAGCGCCTCGAATCGCGTTGGGCCGAAGAGGCCGCCGTGCGCTGGCGGCCGAAGCGGAGCGACGAGATCGCCGGTCTCGCGGCCGAGACCGAAAGCCTGGCGCGCTCGGCCCGCTCGGCGATCGCGGCCGAACGGGAACGCTTGGAGGATCGGCTCGCCCCGCGCCTGCGCGAGGCGGTGGAGCGGCTGGCCGCCGCCGAGTCCACCGTCGCGGGCGACCGCGAGCTGCGCGCCGCGGCCCAGGCGGCGCGGGTTGATCTCGCCGCCGCGACCGAGGCCGCCGGGCGCGGCGATCTCGCCGCCGCGGAATC
>DATMZU010000552.1:0-2863 GCA_035607435.1 Thermoanaerobaculia bacterium
TTAACGTTGATCGATTGCATTGCGGCGATTCCCTGCGCGGGCGGGAGATGGGCCAGGGCTCTCATGAGGAAGGACGAAAACGCGAAAAAAGCCCCGGCGATCAGGCCGCAGCCGAGTGCCGCCGCGATCGTCAGGGGAGAAATCAGCCGGTCCATTCTGTGAATTGCGTCCTCTCTCCTGAGGGGAGGATGCTCACCCGATCGATCTTGTCGCGTTACGGCCCTTCTACATCGCTGTAGATAGGTGTCGTGTCGTCAGCGAAGCCGACAGGTATTCGACCCCTCGCCCCGGCGGCTACCAGCAAAACGGAATCCGCAAGCCGTCGAAGGGTCTCTTTGCGAAGTGTGAGCGGGCTCGGCTTCTGATTCAGTTGCTTCTTCTCCATGGTTCTCTCCTTCGTGAACGGATAGGCGGTAGGCCTCCCGTCTTGCCAGAAAGACCCCGGATTGCTGATTCAGTTTACGACAGAGGTGTGTTTCAGGGCTCGTGCCGGGACGGACGCTCGGGCTCGATGGCGAGCCGGCCGCTGATCGTCACATCTGCGCGAGGGTATCCAGCACGCGGGCACGGGCGGCTTCGGTGGCGGGGGTGGGGGTCGGGTTGAGGATCAGCCGCAGGTGCAGGCGGGTGAGAAACGCCTGGCGGTTGCGGACCGCGGCGTAGCGGGCGGGATCGAACGGGCCGCTCCATAGGCCGCTCACGGCGGCGACGCTGTGCGCCAGGCATTCGTCGAGCGCCTTGGGATCGAGCTTTCCGCCGAGGACCAGCGCGGTCGCCGCGTCGGCGAGCCGTTCGGATTCGCCCCAGGCGAAGGCCTGGCCGAGGATCTCGCCCGCCGTGTCCAGCCTCGCCTCGATCGCGGCGAGCACGCGCGCCGCGTCCTCTCGTCGCAAATGCGGGCTCCGGGAGAGGAACTTGAGGAGATCGGCGGTGTGGGCGGTCGCGTGGTACCAGCCTTTCTCGCGGTCGTAGCCGCGCAGGTCGCGCTCGCCGGCCAGGTAGGCGAGGGCGGCGTCGAGCAGCGCGCGATGACCCTCGGCCCCGAGGAACGGCGCGGCGAGGTCGCGCTCGGCCAAGTTCGACAGGCCGAGCGCGGAATACGACCGTAGGAGCACCCGGTCGTCCCCCGGTTCGCTCAATCCCGCCGAGAGCTGCCCGGTCCAGAGGGCGACCAGCCGGCGCTCGGCCTCGGCGTCGAACAGGCCGCGCTCGATCCAGGCCGCGGGGATCGAATAGGCGAGGTCGTCGCGAAGGTCCGGATCGGGGGAGGAAAAATAGGCCGACAGCTCGTCCACCAGCGCCACGGCGGAGGAGCCTTTGGGCACCGCGAAGTCGGCGGCCTTGATGGCGCGCCAGAACGCGCGATCGTGCGGGACCGCGGGAGCCGCGGGCGGAGCCGCACCCCCGGGAGGTGCGGCATGTGCCGCGGCGAGCGACAGGACGAGCCCGCAGACGAGACCCGCGGCCAGGACTCGGCCCGGCCGCGGGAGCGGTCTTACCAGATGCGGCATAGGTCTTCGGGCTTCTTCACCATCGGCTGGCCGGGTTTGCAGGCGAAGGCCTGGGCGAATTCGGGCATGTTCACGACCACGCCGTTGATCCGGTAGCGGCCGGGGGAGTGGGGGTCGGTCTTGGCCCGGAGGCGGAGGTTTTCGGGTCGGTCGTTGTTGCAGACCCATTGGGCGAAGCCGACGAAGAAGCGCTGGTCGGGGGTGAGGCCCTCGATCGGTTCCAGCTTTTTGTCCTTCGTCGCGTCCTTCCAGGCGGCGTAGGCGATGATCTCGCCGCCGAGATCCGCGACGTCCTCTCCGAGGGTGAGCTTGCTGTTGATCTTCAGGTCATCGACGATCGGGTACTGGGCGTACTGATCGACCACGCACTGGGCGCGCTTTTCGAATTCCTTCGCGTCGTCGGCGGTCCACCAGTCGCGCAGGTTGCCGTTGGCGTCGAATTGCCGTCCTTCGTCGTCGAAGCCATGGGTCAGCTCGTGGCCGATCGTGCCGCCGGTGTCGCCGTAGTTCGGCGCGTCGTCGGATTTGGCGTCGTAGAGCGGCGGCAGAAGCACGCCCGCGGGGAAGTTCATGTCGTTCAGCTGGGCGTCGTAATAGGCGTTGACCGTCGGCGCGCTCATGCTCCACTCGCCGCGATCGACCGGCTTGCCGATCTTCGCCAGGTCGCGCCGCTCCTCGAAGCGGTAGGCCCGGGCGACGTTGCCGAGGTAGTCGCCGCGCTCGATGGTCAAGCTGGAGTAGTCGCGCCAGACGTCCGGGTAGCCGATTTTGTTGCGCATGCCGTTGAGCTTCGCCTGCGCTTGTTTTTTGGTTTCCGCGCCCATCCAAGGGAGCGCCGCGATCCGCGCCGCCATCGCCTTTTCGATCCGCAGCGTCATGTCGAGCGTGCTCGCCTTGGTCTCGGGCGAGAACGACTTGGCGACGAACACCTGGCCGAGCGCTTCGCCGAGGTCGCGATCGACGTTGCCTACGCAGGTCTTCCAGCGCGGCGGCATCGCCTGCACTCCGCGCAGCGTCTTGCTGTAAAACTCGAAGCTCGCGGTGCGGAACGCGTCGGTCAGGTATTGCGACCGGACGTTCAGCACCTGCCAGGAGAGATAGGTCTGCCAGTCGGCGAGGCTTGCCTCTTTGAGCTGGCGCTCGACCCGTTCGAAGTACTTCGGCTCGCTGACGTTCAGGTCGGCGATCTTCGGCGCGCCGATCCCGGTCCAATAAGCGTCCCAGGAAAAGGAAGGCGTGAGCTTCAGAAGGTCGGCTTTTTGCGTCCGGTGCCAGGTCTTGTAGGGGTCGCGGCGCTCGACGCGCGAGAGCTGGGCCTCGGCGAGGGCGGTCTCGAAGCGGAGGACGGTCTG
>DATMZU010000557.1:0-4975 GCA_035607435.1 Thermoanaerobaculia bacterium
CGCCCGGTAGTTCAGCTCGGTGGGCAGCAGGCGATGCCCCTTGCCGTGGCGCGGCAGAAACGCCACCTTCTTGCCTTCCAGCCGGCCGATCACGAAGGGGTCGGACGGGGCGCCGAAGGGGGTGTCGATCTTCCGCTCCTCCAGCACTTCCAGCCCCTCCATCTGATAGAGGCCGCTGCCGCCGACCACGCCGATTCGGATATCCGTCATGCGCAAATCTCCTGAAGTGAACGTCAATGACTCTTCAACCGACCAGGCTGGGCGATTTCGAGCGTCGGAGTTTAACAGCACCGGAGAGGCGGCGGGTGGAGGGGGTGGCTCTCCTACTCCACACCGCCCCCATGGCGTTCGAGCCAGGCTTTGCGGACTTCGAACCCGGGCAGGAGGGTGGCGACCAGACGCCAGAAGGCGGGGCCGTGGTGGCGCTCTTTGAGCTGGCCCAGATCACCACTGTTCTGGCCCAGATCACCACTGTTCCCGGCCAGATCACCAGTGAGCTAGGGCTCGGCGGTTGTTCTAAAGCTTCGGACGGATTACGATCGCAGGCCCGAGCGGTAATCTACCAGGAGCGCCCAGCATGATTGAAGTCGGACAAAAGATTCCGGATGTGAAGCTGTTGACGACGGAGCGCGGCGAGGTGCGGCAGATCTCGACCGATGAGCTTTGCCGCGGACGCAAAGTCGTGCTGTTCGCGGTTCCGGGAGCGTTCACCCCCACCTGTTCCGACTACCACCTGCCGAGCTTCATCGACCACGCGGACGAGCTGCGCGCCAAGGGGGTCGAGGTGATCGCCTGCGTGTCGGTCAACGACCACTACGTGATGGACGCCTGGGGAGCGAGCCGCGGCGTCGGCAACAAGATCGTCATGCTCGCCGACGGCAACGGCGATTTCACCCGGGCGATGGGTCTCGAAAACGACAGCACCCGCTTCGGCATGGGGCACCGCTCCCGGCGCTACGCCGCGATCTTTACCGACGGCGTGCTCGACGCCCTGTTCGTGGATGAGCCGGGAAAATTCGAGAAGAGCGGCGCGGAGCACGTCCTCGCCGCCCTTTGATCCGTTCGAAATCCGCTACGGGATCGTGTAGCTCACCCAGGTCCCGTTTTTGTAGAGCCTCGCTTCCGAGATTCCGTTGCCGTCCCAGTCGGAGGGCGTGAAAGCCCTTTGACCGCCGTTCAGGGTGACGGCGCCGGTGGCCGCCGGATCGAGCCAATCCTTGGCGCGCGTGGCCACCGTGCCTCCGCCTTCCCACGAGACCGAAAACCGGCCGTAGTAGTCGGAGAGATCGCCCGCGCCGCAGGCGGAGGGGCCGCCGTGGAGCTGGCCGATGTAGCGCCGGTTCTGGTCGTAGAGCGGCGAGCCCGAAGAGCCCGGCTCGGTGACTCCGAGGCTCCAGACGGCGTGGACGTGGGTGCCGTTACCCGGTGAAGCCGGATTGTTGTAGCTGGTCGTGGTCGTCGGCGTCGAGTAGAGGGTGATCCGCTTCTCGTCGTTGTTCGGATGGTGGATCGCCGCGCCCGAGGTCGCCTCGCCGCTGAAGTTGCTCCAGCCGGCCCAGAACGCCTTCGCCCGCGGCAGGACCGGGTCGTCCAGCTCCAAGAGGGTGAAATCCGAGGTCGTGCTCGACGCGCGGAAGAACGCTCCGGAATTGAACTGGGTGAGCTGGCCGTTGCCGGTGCCCCCGCCGCCGGGAATGCCGCGGCAGGTCGAGTTCTGGAAGTTCCAATAGACGACCACCGTGGCGGCGGTCGCGGTGCTGTTGGCCCCGCAGTGGCGGGCCGTCGCGAAGTAGGCCTTGAAATCGCGGGCCGCGTCGTTGACCAGCGAGCCGGTGCAATCGAACGACCCGTTCAACGTGTAGTTGCCGACCGCGCGAATCTCGCGGCGCCACGGATCGCCGGTCGAACAGACCACATCGACGTTGCACGAGCCCGAGGCGATCCGCGATTTGAGCTCCGGCCGCCCGAACCCTTTGTAGTCATGGTTGACCGCCGTGAGCGCAAGGTCCAACTGGCCCTTCTTCGCGGCCGGCACCGTGACCTCGATCACCAGGTCGTCGCCCCAGACCACCGGGGTCCAGAGCTGGCCGTGCTCTTCATTGTCCGCTTCGGTGAACGGCCCGAGCGCGCGGGCGAAGTCGGGCGAATAGATCCACAGGCGCCCGCCCGCCGGCATGCGATAGCGGGTGAATCCGAAGTTCAGCGACAGGGCGCCCGGCGACGAGACGCGCAGGCGCCAGATCGCCTCGCCGCCGACGGTCTCCCAGAGCCCCGAGCCGGCCGGGGTGAAATCGACCGGAATCGACTGGGCGAACCGGTCGGGCAGATCCTGCGCCTCGCGCGCCAAATCCTCGACGCGCAACGCCGCGACATCGACGAACGGCATGACGGCGGTCGGCACGCGGACCAACGGCGCAAGCGACGCGCGCCGGGCGGTGGGCTGGCCGAACGTCGGCCCGGAGAGAAGCAGGGCGACGGCCCAGAGGTAACTGATTCGGCGCATGAAGAAGCCTCTTTGCACCCGTCGCCTACTGCAACGACCGCCGCGAGATCGGCTTGTCGTTGGAGCCGCCCCCGGTGAAAACGCCGCCGCGATAGGTGCCGTTGTCGTTGTAGAAATGCCACGGACCGTTGTCGTAGACGGAGAAGTCGAGCGTGCCGTCGCCGTCGTAGTCGAGCGGCGCGGGCGATCCGGTCGGCGGGCCGGTATAGACCGACGCGGCGATCGCACCGGTCGTGAAGTCGTAGCGCACCCAGGCCCCCGTGTAGAAGACCACCGGCGCTTCGATGCCGTTGCCGACGTAGTCGCCCGGTACCGGCACGAGCCCGGCGATGTTGCCGACCCAGATGCCCTTGTTGTACGAGCCGTCGGTGTTGTAGAAGTGCCAGGCCCCCGCGAGGTACGTCGAACGATCGGCCTTGCCGTCGCCGTCGTATCGAGCGCCAGGCCGAGCGAACCCGCAGGGCCGGTCCACAGCGACGAGGCGAGAGCCCCGGTCTGATAGTTGAACGTGAACCAGGCGCCGTTGTTGAACACCACCGGCTCGTCCGCGCCGTCGCCGTCGTAGTCGGCGGGAACCGGTTGGTTCCCGGCGACGTTGCCCACCCAGATCCCCTTCAGATAGCTGCCGTCGGGGTTGTAGAAGTGCCAGGCGCCATCGCACAGCTGGGCGTAATCGGTGTCGCCGTCGCCGTCGTAGTCGGCGGCGGCTGGAATGCAGTTGCCGCCCGGATTGCCGGTCACCACCTGCGCGGCGGAGGGTAGAGCGGCGGTGAGCGCCAGAGCGCACCCGACCGCGAAGAATCGAAAGAGGTTGCCTTGCTCACGCGCCATTCTCGGGTCTCCCGTGCTTGTCGTCATCGTTCGCATGATGAATTCTCTCGCCCTCAGGGCACCTGAAAAGAGACCCATGTGCCGTTCTGGTACAGCTTGACTTCGGAGGTCGCGTCGCCGTTGAAATCGGCCGGAATCGCGGCGGTCCGGAGCTTGATCGTCGGCCCGAACATCGAGCAGTCGGCGGCAATGCCTCCCGGCTCGCCGATGTGGTCGGTTTCGGAGTGGACCCAGAGCACCAGGTCGGTGTTGTTGACGCTCTCGGTCGTCACGAAGGGGGCGATGTTGATGTCGCAGCCGGAAGAGCTGTCGTGCAGCTCGGTCGATTTGTAGGCGAGCACGGCGCCGTCGATCTTGCCGAACGTGTCGCCGTCGGCGAAGCCGTCCTTGCTGTCGCGGGCGACGTAGGCGCGGGTCGAAGAGCCGACGCGGCCGAACCGCCACTGCGAGCGCTCGTTCGTCTTGTCGGTCCAGGTCTTCTCGGTCATGACGCGCGTGCTGACGGCCGGCCCGATCGACTCGGCGAAATTGTTGGTGTTGCCGTCGAGGTCGAAATCGAACCGCCAATAGGCATGGTGGCGATGGGTGAACGCGACGCACGAGTTGTTCACCGCGGTGATGTCCATTCCCGGGTGAATCCGGCCGTCGGCGAAGAACTCCCAGGTCGCGATGTAGCGATACCAGCCAGCCTGCGCCTGCGAGGTGAGCTTGATGCTGGTCCCCTTATCGACCACGGCGACGCCGGAAAACGATCCGGCATCCGTTCCCGGATGGTTGCAGACGGTGGACACCGGAGTGGTCGTGCCCGTGCAATAGCCGGTGCTCGGGCTCGGCGCGCAGGTGAACGACCGCTCCGAGTCGAACCAATCGCGGAAGCAGAGGCCGCCGCCGCCGCAGCCGCCCGGGGCGTACTTGACGTTCAGGACCGGAATGCCTCCGTCTTTCCACACCTTGCGGCCGCGGTAGAACACCTCGGTGATCCGGATGCCCTCGCCGTCCGGCTGCATGGTCTGGGAGGGACGGGTCCAACAGAAATCCCAAATCGGATTGACGGTCGGCCAGGTGACCCGGTTGACGCCCGTGCAGGTCGGCTGCGCGGAAAGCGCCGCGGCACCGAAGAACGCGAGCGCCAGGGCGGCGAGAGGAAGGAGGGCGAGTTGACGGCGCATGATCTAGTGGGCTCCCAGGTCGGACAAGGGGACGATCTGACCTTCCACGGTCGGACCGTGGAAGTCGCGGTTGGCGACCTTTCCCTTGCTCAGATTGACGATGACGCGATTCGCCCAGCCGTTGCCGACCCCGGCGTTCATCAGCTCGACGATCAGGCAGATGTCCTTGTGGCAAGGATCGCGCTCGATCATCGCCCGCTCGTAGAACCCGCCATCGACGTGGATCGCCGGATCGCCGATCAGAACCCCGAGCACGGGATCCTTCCGGATGATCTCGATCGCCGCGGCGACCTCTTCATTCGTCGGCTGCACCGAGTCGTAGAGATCGCGGATTCCGACCGTTCCGGAGTTCAAATCGACCTCGACCTCGTGAACCAGCCCACGGTCGTAATTCCGGTAGAACAGCAGCGCGCGGCGGTATTCGCCGCCGCCCTGGTCCTGATTCCTCTTGGCGATCTCCGCACCGCCACGC
>DATMZU010000576.1:0-25262 GCA_035607435.1 Thermoanaerobaculia bacterium
CGCCGTCGTCGACACGTGGTGGCAGACCGAGACCGGCGGCATCCTGATCACGCCGCTCCCCGGCGCCACGCCGACCAAACCGGGCTCGGCGACTCTGCCCTTTTTCGGCGTCGAGCCTGTGCTGGTCGATGAGACAGGCAAGGTCATGGAAGAAAACGGCATCTCCGGAAACCTCTGCCTCGCCCGCTCCTGGCCCGGCCAGGCGCGCACGGTCTACGGCGACCACGAACGGTTCGCCAAGACCTATTTCAGCCAGTTCCCCGGCCTCTATTTCACCGGGGACGGCTGTCGTCGGGATCTGGACGGCTACTACTGGATCACCGGCCGGGTGGACGACGTCCTGAACGTCTCCGGCCACCGTCTAGGAACCGCCGAAATCGAAAGCGCCCTGGTCGCCCACGAAGCTTGCGCCGAAGCGGCGGTGGTCGGCTTTCCGCACGACCTCAAGGGAACCGGAATCTACGCCTACGTCCACGTCAAGCCGGATTTCGAATCCTGGGACCCGGAGGAGATCTCCGGCATGCTCAAGGAAAAAGTCCGCGAGATCATCGGTCCCTTCGCCACCCCCGACCGCATCCAGGTCGTCCCGGGTCTCCCCAAGACCCGCTCCGGAAAGATCATGCGCCGCATCCTGCGCAAGGTGGCAGCGGGCGAATACGACGAGCTGGGGGATATCTCGACGCTCGCCGATCCGAGCGTGGTGGCGGCGATCGTGGAAGAGCACCAGCGGCGTAGGTGATCTGGGGGGCTCGCGCCGAGTGGGGTAGTGGGGTCGCACGGGGTTGTTCCCCGCCGATCATGGGCCCATGCAGAACTTGAAGCTCAGCTATAATGCCTCGCAGCGGGACGGCGGCTACCCGGAACTTAAATAAGGAGACAGCCATGAAGCAGAAGCGGGCAAAGAAGCTGGAGCTGTCGAAGGATACGGTGCGGAAGCTTGCAATCAGGGATTTCGAACGTCAGGGTGAGTTAAAGCAAGTCGTCGGCGGTGCCCTCTCGATTGGCATTTGCCAGCTTACAGAACAAAGCTCTTGCTGTCCGGAGACGTAGAAAGGGAGCGGTAGACTAGAGCACGCCTCACGTCGCCAACTGCCCCGCCTGCATCGCCGCCATCAGGAGGTCGGCGAGACTCCAGGGCTTGCGGGCGCCGGAGATGATGACCTTCTCCTGCCCTATCGAGCGCGGCGGAGCATCCGCCGCGCCCCTTCGCCTAATTCCTTCAGCGCGGTGCTCTTCCTCTAGCGAGAGATAGAATCTTCCTCGAGAGAGCGCGCACGAGAAAGGAAGATTCATTGATGAGACCGTTTTTGAGCTGTGGCGCCGTGGTCGCCACTTTTGTGGTGACCCTGCTCACCTCAGCTTCCGTTGAGGCCCAGCCGCCGCAGTCCGAATCCTCCCCCCCCGCCCCTTCCGAGATCGCCGCCCTTTACCACGCGATCGAGTCGCCGCGGCTCGATGCGTCGATGCCAGCCCCAGCGCGCATCATGATCGGCCGTGCGGAGATCCGCCCCGCGGAGGGTTCCAAGATTTGGCGGATGGTCGCCAACGGGCGCCCTTGCGGGGTGGTGCTCGATGGCCCGGCGTCTTGGTCGTACCGGGTGGAGGATCGCTTCTCGCAGTCGATCGCGCGGAAGAATTCGCGGCGGCTTCGGTTGGAGGCGAAGGACGAGGGTGGTGCTCTGGTCCTCGGCGGGAATCTGCGGGGGTTGGCGATCTGGAGTTGGTCGCTGGCGGCGGAGTTGGACCCCGAGGCAAAGGCCTGGGAGCCGGTCGGGCTTCGGGACCTCCCCGAGTGGGCGGTCGACCGGTTGGTGCATCGCCTGTCGGCGAATCCTTCTCGCGATCTCTTGATGAGCGACGCCAACGGCGATCCGAAATATGCCTGGACGCTGCTCCATGGCGAGCGCGCCGACTACGTGCTCGATTGGGACGCTCGGGCGAATGTGAGGGCCGAATCCTTGTCGCGGGCGGAGACGGAAGGGATCGCCAGCTCGTACCGTGGGCGTTGGAGCGACGTCGAGATCGCCACCCAGCCCATCGGCCGCACCTGGTGGGATGCATCCGCGGCGCTCGAATGGGTGAGCGTCGCGACCGATCTCGACGTGCGCGAAGAGCCGGGGGAGCGGGCGCGGGTGGTGAGCCGGGTCCGGTTGGAAGCGAGGGCGCCGGGGCTCAAGGTTCTCGCGCTTGCCCTCCTCACCGATACGGCGAACGGCGCCGGCACGCTTCGCCCGGCGACTCTCGAACGGGTGAGCGTGGGAGGGCAGAAGGCGAACTACGTCGCGGATCGCAACCACCTGTTGATCGCCCTGCCCGCAGCGGCGGCCCAGGGGCAAACGGTCGAGATAGAGACGGTCTGGACCGGCGAGCTGCTGGCCCGACCGGGCGGCGACAACTATTGGCGGGTCGGCGGAATCCCCTGGTACCCCTGGCCCACCGGGGCGGGGTCCGCTTTGGCTTCGAGTTTTCACATCACGCTGGAGGTGAAAAAGCCGTTCCTGCCTTTCGCGCCGGGCAGGACGCTCGAACGAACGGAAACGGCGCAGACGAACCGCGTCGTGACGGAGTTGGCCGGGCCGATGTCGGTCGCCTACATCGGGGCCGGCAAATACGCCACGGCCACGGCGAACGAAGGCGACTTTCGAATCGGGATCTCGACCTACGGTTCCCGCCTGCCGGGAGAGCTGGAGCATGCGGGCCAAGTCGTTCTCGGGGCGAAGAAGTGCCTCACCGACCTGTTGGCTTCCGCCTATCCGTTCTCCGAGCTGCACCTGCTCGAAGTGAACGAATGGGGCTGGGGTCAGGCGCCTCCGGGGATGATCTTCATCACCAAGGAGGCGTTCTTGAGCAAGGCGCGCGTACGGGCGATGCCGAGCCGGCAAGACCTGGCGCGGGCGATGCTCGCCGACGTCGACGGTCGCCTCACCCACGAGGTGGCGCACGGGTGGTTTCCCCACGTCGCGCAGATCAGCGAATCCGAAGAGGAATGGTTGTCGGAAAGCTTCGCCGAGTACGTCTCCTCGGTTTGCAGCAGTTTGCTCGCCACCGGGCCGAGCGAACGGGAGGCCGCTTGGCGATCTCAACTGGGGGAGTGGAAAAACCTCACCCGTTCCTTGAGCTCGGACGCCGCGGCGAGCGTCTTCCTCGCGAACCGCATGCCGGTCTCCTCCGGAGACGATTTCGCGACGCGCCGTTCCCTGCTCTACGGCAAGGGGCCCCTGGTCCTCCACGCGCTACGCCAAGAGCTCGAGCGACAAGCCGGAAACGTTCCCGACGGCGACCGGCTGTTCTTCACCTGGCTTCGCCGCATCCTGGCCGATCGACGTTTCCAGATCACCCGCACGAGGGACATCGTCGCCATCCTCGACGAGCTTACGGCCAAGCCCTGGCGTCCCTGGTTCGAGAAGTACGTTTTCGGCAGCGAGGTGCCGGCGGTCGAGTGAAAGGGGGACAGTCGCAATAGCGGCCGAACGTGCGCCTCGGAAGCACCCTGCCGGTCGGCAGGGCGATCCCGAGGCACATCGCGGCGGGTTTCAATCGCTGGTGGTGTCGCGCGGCGCAGTCCGTCACTCTTGGTTACGGTTCGGTTCGGTCGCGCACGTCCAGTTCTGTGTTTGCGGATTGAGGAACCACTGGCCGGAAACCTCGCGGCTCGCCGATTCGGCCTTGAGCGGCAACGCCATCGCCGCCATCATGACGACGAGCAGCCCAACGCAATTCTTCAAGGGGTGCTCCCTCTTCCTTGGCCGGTAGAGAGTTGCTGTCCGCAGTTTGAGGGTGGCCATCTTTTGCGCTCGCATCTTTTCCATGGTGCTCTCCTTCTCTGAGGACGGGTGCGGCGAGCTTCCCCGCCGCACCTGTCTAACCGTCCTTTCAGACTAGTAGTGATCCCAAAAGATTTGCCAGCGGTTGTTCCCTTCGTTGCTCTCGACGACGACGTTGAAGATGTCGGCGTCCCCGATGTAGTCGTTGTGGGTGCCGGCCGGGGAGGGCGAATTGCACCCGTTGGTGGCGCATTGGTTGACCGCGATGGCAGGCATCGAGATGAAGCAGGTGTACTGCCAATCGATCGGGCCCGAGGGGAGCGGAGACCGCGAGTGGAACAAACGCGTGGTCGAAGCGGCCGCATTCGCGGTGCCCTGATTGCAGACCGTGACGTTGACGTTGGTTCCGTCGAAGGGATTGATGTAGCTGATGTAAAGGTCGGGTTTCGGTGGCGGCACCACGAACTCTTCGAAGATCACATCGACGAAGAACATGCTGGCGCTGTTGGAGCTCGGCATGGCGCCGATCGGCTGACCGTAGTAGCCGCCGTCGGAGTAGAGCGGCCCCTCGCTGATCGGGCCGTCGAACACGTAGGCACCACCCTTCTTCACTTGCTTCGTGTTGGTGTTGACCGACACGCGGTAGGTGGTGTTGACGCTGATGTTGACGGGCGTGTCGAGGATGACCTGGACCCAGCCGGTGCCGGACGGAAAGGCCTTCGACTGCTTGAGCCGCGTGCCGGAGTCGGTCCACAGCTTGCCGTAGTTCGAGCCTGTCTCGCCGGCCGCCCGCCAGAAGCGGAAACCGATGACCTTGCCCGCCTTGGAAGTGGTGAAGCGGGTCCCCACCTCCCACCCCGGCGTGGCATCGAGCGTCTCGGTTGGACTCTGGGTGGTGAAGATCGTCCACGTGGGGGCCTGCGCCTGGGAGACCCGCGGGCCGACGGCGAGCAAGCCGAAGACCAAGGTGGCGACGAAAACCAATTTCTTCATAAAACCTCCGTTCTGAAAACGTTACGACCCTCAGTTAGGCCGCTATCGCAGTGTTGTTCCCCAACCTTGGTGCCGGGCGCCGTGCTCGGACACCAACTCGGCCGCCGTTGCTCCGCTGAACGCGGCTTCAAAGGGAGATGCGACATCGTCGGGGAGAGTCCGTCACTGCGACGCGATAATCTTTGCGCGGGGGAAGGAAAGGGTCTCGGGGGCGTGCTGCTGAGAGATGCGCCATCGTGCGGCGCAGTCCGTCACCCGGTTATCGCTTGGCGCGGGCGCGCTCGATCTCGGCCAGCAACTCCTCGGGCGCCCGGACGACTTCGTGGTCGGCTCCATACACGGTGATGAGCGTGGTACGCGCCTCGCGCAGCAGGGGAGCCGCCTCGTCGTAGCGGCCCAGGCCGATCAGACATCTCGCCAGCGAGATCTGTGCCTTGGCGAGGTCAGGGTGGCGGGCTTCGAGTTTCTTGCTCCGAATCTCCAGACATCGGCGCAGGTAAGGCTCGGCGTCCGCAAGGCGGCCCTGCGCCAGATAGATCCTTCCGATCTCTCGCAGCGCATGCGCCACGTAGGGGTGATCCGGCCCCTCCCCGGTTTCGAGAATCGCATGGGCCTCGAGCGCGAGCCCGAGCGCTTTGGGGAATTTCTTGTCGTACCGGTAGAGCTGGGCGAGGAGCAGCAGGACCTGTCCCACCTGCCAATCCTTCTCGCCGAGAGTCCTGCGCCGGATCTCCAAGGCCTGTTCATACAGATGGATCGCCTCACCTTGGCCTTTACCCTGCCCTTCGAGGTTCGATGCCAGGTTGACCTGGGCGGCGGCCACCCGCCAGTGGGCAGGGCCATACTGCGCGCTCACCAGAGGCAGCAACTCGCGGTGCAGCGGCTCCGCCTCGACATGCCGGCCCTGCTGGTCGAGCACGACCGCCAGGCTATCCAGCGTGGTCACCAGGTCCGGGTGCGCACCGCTGAGGATCGTCCGTTGTCGTGCAAGGCAGGGCCGCAGGACGACCTCCGCCTCTTTGAGCTTGCCCGCATCGAGCAGGATCCCGCCGAGCTCGGCCTGGTCGCGGTAGAGCCGCGGGTCCCGGTCTCCCAGGGCTTTGCGTTCGACCGCCAGCCCCTCGCGGAAGAGGCTCTCCGCTTCGGCGTAACTCCCCTTGGCTTGTTGCAGATGTGCGAGAGCGAAAAAGGTCTCGACCACGGTGAGGCCCTCGGGCCGTTCGACGCGGCGGGCGATGGTGAGCGCCTCCCGATGGATCGCCTCGATCGCCGGAGCGGCCTCGGGAGAGACGCCTCGGTCGACGAGATTCGCTCCAAGCCGGTTGAGGGTCCTAGCCACGGCGAGGTCGTTGTCGCCCGGGTAGAGCCGCCGGATGGCGAGCGCCTCCCGCAGGAGCTTTTCCGCGCCGGTTCGGTCGGAGCGCTCGTTCCGCAGCTCGGCGAGGTGCTCCAGGCTGTCCGCCACGTCCAGAGAGTCGGGACCAGGCGCCTGCCGACGCAGCGCCAGGGAGCGGACGAGGAGCGGCTCCGCCTCAGCGTAGCGCCCGAGGCCGAGGTTGACCTCGCCGATCGCGTCCATCACGGCCGCCTGCACGTCCGGCTGCCCCGCCACTTCCCGCGAGACGCGGTCTGCCCCCTGGTCCAGGATGTCGCGGGCCGTGAGCTTCTCGCCCTTGGTCTGGTACGGATCGGCCTGTTTAAACGTGTCCACCAGGAAGGAGAGGGCATACCGGGCCTTGTCGCGCTCTTCCCCCAGCCGCCGTCTCTGGGCGATCAGACTGGCGACGAAACCGGCCGCGACGAGAATCACGGCCGCGGTCGCCGCGACCGCCGCGCGGTGGCGTCGCGCGAATTTTCGCGTCCGGTACCGGAGAGTGTCGGAGCGGGCGGTGACCGGCAGGTTCCCCAGGTGCCTCTCCAGGTCGAGGGAGAGCTGAGAGGCCGAGCCGTACCGCCGCCTGGGCTGTTTGCGCAGCGCCATCAGGACGATGTTGTCGAGATCGCCGCTCAGGCGATGGACGAGCGCCTGGGGCCGCAACCTGCGGGCCGCCGCGATTTCCGCCAGGCTCGGCGGTTCCGGACGCGAGACGGCCAGGCTGGGGCGCTCCGGCTCCTCTTCGCAGATGGCCCGCTCGATCTCGTACTGTGGCAGGGCTGAGGCCGGGTAGGGGCTCCTGCCAGACAGCAACTCGTAGAGGAGGACGCCGAGGGAGTAGACGTCGCTCGCCGTGGTGATCGCCTCGCCGCGAATCTGCTCGGGGCTGGCATAGCGAGGGGTGAGAAGCCGCAGTCCGATCCGCGTCCGGAGGAGGACGTCGTCCTCTTCCGGCGCGAGCTGCTTGGCGATCCCGAAATCGAGCAGCTTCGGCTCCCCTTCCGGCGTGATCAGAATGTTGGCCGGCTTGAGATCGCGGTGGACCAGCAGGTTCTGGTGGGCGTATTGAACCGCGGCGCAGATTTTCTGGAACAGGACGAGGCGCTGGTCGATCGTCAGCCGGTGGCGGTCGCAGTACAGGTCGAGCGGCAGGCCCTCGACCCGCTCCATGACGAGATAAGGCCGGCCGTCGTCCGTGCTGCCGCCGTCGTAGAGCCTGGCGATGTTGGGATGCTCCAGACGGGCGAGGATCTGCCGTTCGGCGACGAAGCGGTGGAAGGCCTGGGTGCCGGCCAAGCCGAAGCGGAGAAATTTGATCGCGACGTCGCGCCGGAAGTGCTCGTCCTCTCGCCGGGCGAGATAGACGGTCCCCATGCCGCCGCTGCCGATCTTCCGCAGCAACCGGTACGGGCCGAGGTGGCCGCTCTCCTCCGGGTCGTCGAGGGTCAGCCGCAGAAGCTCGTCCGGCGGGCGCTCCAGGAATCCGCGCCCTTCGGCATCGGCGGCAAGCAACTGCTCGACCTCGCCGCGAAGCGCTGTGTCCCCGGCGCATGCGGCTTCAAGAAAAACCGGCCGCTCCGCGGTCGGGCGGTCCAGGGCCTCCGCGAAAAGCCGGTCCACCTGGCTCCATCCGGGTTCCATCGCTCCTCCTTCCTGGAGGGTTCAGGCTTGGGCTGGCGCGCTCGTCCGCAGTTCTCGATAAAGCCAGGCCCGGGCGCGTCGCCATTCGCGGCTCACGGTCTCGGGCGAAACTTTGAGCTCTCCGGCGATCTCGTCGAGCGTGAGCCCGCCAAAGAATTTCAGCTCCACGACGGCCGCCTTGCGCCCATCGACTCGTTCAAGGGCCGAGAGCGCTTCGTCGAGAGCCACCAAGTCGGTGCTTTTCTCCGGCGTCAGCTCGGCCAGCTCGTAAAGCACCACCTTCTGGCTCAGGCCTCCCCGCTTGGCCCGGTTGCGGTGACGGGCATGGTCCACGAGGATGCGTCGGATCAAGCGTGCCGCGAACGCGAAGAAATGGGACCGGCTCGGCCAATCGAGGCCCTCCTGTTCGACCAGGCGAAGGTAGGCCTCGTGAACGATCGCGGTGGGCTGGAGCGTATGCTCCTCCCGTTCCCTCCGGAGCTGGCGGGAGGCGATCCCGCGCAGCTTCTCGTAGACCAGGGGGAGAACCTGTTCCGCCGCTTCCGCGTCTCCCGAGCTCCACCGCACGAGCAACTGGGTGATCGTCTCTTCGCTCACGAGACTTCGATCTCCGAAGCGGCGATTTTGTTCCTAACTCGCCACCGCCAGCTCCTGCCGGGGAGGTGACGGCACCAGCGTCGGCCGCCGTTCGCCGATCTGCTGGCGCCACATCGCAAAGTAGAGGCCCTTGAGAGCGAGCAGCTCGTCGTGGCGGCCGGATTCGACGATGCGGCCGTGCTCCAGAACGTGGATGCGGTCGGCGTGCATGATGGTCGAGAGCCGGTGGGCGATCAGGATCGTGATCACCTGGTTCGAGGCCACTTCGCGGATCGTGTCGGTGATCTCCTCTTCGGTCAGCGAATCGAGCGATGAGGTCGCTTCGTCGAAGACCAGCAGGCGCGGCCGGCGCAGGAGCGCGCGGGCGATCGACAGGCGCTGTTTTTCGCCTCCCGAGACCTTGACGCCCCCTTCGCCGATCACCGTATCGAGCCCGCGGTCGGCGCGCGCGAGCAGGCTTTCGCAGGCCGCCTTGTGGAGGACTTCCAGGCACTCGGCGTCGGTCGCGTCCGGGTTCACGAACACCAGATTCTCGCGGATCGAGCCGGAGAACAGCTGCGTGTCCTGGGTGACGAAGCCGATCTGGGTGCGCAGCTCGTCGAGGTCGATCTCCGATCCCGCTTTACCGTTGTAGAGGACGCGGCCGAGGCCCGGGGAGTAGAGGCCGACCAGGAGCTTTACGAGGGTCGTTTTCCCTGAGCCGGAGGGGCCGACGAACGCCACGGTTTCGCCCCGTTCGATCGAGAACGATACGTCCGAAAGAGCAGGGGCCGAGGCCGTCTGGTGGGTGAAGCCGACGTGATCGAACTTGAGTGCGGAGAGGTCGCCCAAGGGGAGCGGATTCGCCGGCCTCGCTTCGATCGGAGTGGCGAGCACGCCCTGGAACATTTCGAGCGACGCTTCCGTCTCGCGGTAGGTGTTGATCACCGTGCCCAGCTCTTGGAGCGGCCCGAAAATGAAGAACGAGTAGATGAACAGCGAGAAGAACTGGCCGACCGTGATCTGCCGGGTGAAGATCAGATAGAGCATCAGGAACAGGATCGAGGTCCGCAGGGCATTGACCAGCGTCCCCTGAATGAAGCTCAGCAGCCGGAGCGACTTGATCTTCCGAAGCTCCAGTTGGAGGATCTTCGCGGTGGTGGCGTTCAGCCGGCCGATCTCCTGCTTCGCGAGACCGAGACTCTTGACCAGCTCGATGTTGCGCAGCGATTCGGTGGTCGAACCCGCCAGCGCGGTCGTTTCGGCGACGATCACCTTCTGGATCTTCTTGATCCGTTTGGAGAGCACGGAGCTCAAGATCCCGATCAGCGGCACGGTGAGCAAGTAGACCGGCGCAATCACCCAATGCACGCTGAAGGCGTAGATCATCACGAAGACCACGCCGACCAGCGTGGTAAACAGCAGGTTCACCGCGATCGCGATCAGCTTTTCGACGTCGGAGCGCACCTTCTGGAGCCGCCCCAGCGTTTCGCCGCTCCGCTGGTCTTCAAACAGCGAGTAGGGCAGCTCCAGCGAATGCCGTACGCCGTCCGAATAGAGATCGGCGCCCACCCGCTGCGTAACGACGTTGACGAAATAGTCCTGAAAGTTTTTCGCCACCCGAGAGACGAACGCCACCCCGACCGCCGCCGCGAGCAGCAGCGACACACCGCGGAAGAACTGCTCGGTCGTATATTCGCTGTAGCGGGTGGCGTATTCGTCGATGACGTGACGGAAGATCAGGGGATCGAGCAGCGAGAAGACCTGATTGATCGCCGCCAACACCAAGGCGAGCGCCACCAGACCCCAGTAGCGACGGAGGTAGGAGTAGAGAAGTTTCATAGCCGAACTATATCGGATGTGGGGGGCGGGGTATTCCCAGATTGGGAACGATCCTTCCCAAATTGGGAACGATGGTCGCCGGCCGAACAACCGACACCCGCCCGCTTCCGGCCCCAAGGGGGTTAAGGCCGGGGAGCGGACGGGTGCCGCACAACTGCTTCTACGATTCCAACGGTCAATCCATCTGCTTGCGCAGGACGGTCGGGATGTCGTAGTCGTCGACGTTCGACCAGTTCGGGCCGAAGCCGCCCGGATCTTCGCCGCGGCCCTGGGCGATCACCTTGCGGTAGAACGGCACGTCCAGCTCCGGCTCGGGCTCCGGCCGGTCGAAGACCGGCGCCGCGGCGAGGCTCGGGACCGGCGAGATCGGCGAGAGGTTCTGCGGCGGCGGCACCGCCATCGGCCGGTGGATGCCGAGCACGGGCTGGTTCGCCCGGGAGCGCAGCCCTTCCACCCGGTCGAAGCCGGTCGCGATCACCGTCACCTTCATCGCGTCATCGAGCGTCGGGTCGATCACCATTCCGGTGATGATGTTGGCGTCCGGATCGACCGCTTCCTGAATGATCCGCGCGGCTTCGTTCACCTCGTGGAGCGTCAGGTCGTGGCCGCCGGTGATGTTGATCAGCACGCCCTTGGCGCCCTGGATCGAGGTCTCTTCGAGCAGCGGCGAGGAGACCGCGCGCTGCGCCGACTCGATCGCCCGGCTCTCGCCGCGGGCGACGCCCGTGCCCATCAGCGCCATGCCCATGCCGGTCATGATCGTCCGGACGTCGGCGAAATCGACGTTGATCTCGCCCGGCACGGTGATCAGATCGCTGATCCCCTGAACCGCCTGGCGCAGCACGTCGTCGGCGATCCGGAACGCCTCGGTGAGCGGAGTGCCGCGTTCGACGAAGTTGAGCAGGCGCTCGTTCGGAATCGTGATCAGCGTATCGACCGAGGCGCGCAGCTCTTCCACGCCGCGCTCGGCGAGCTGCATCCGGCGGCGACCCTCGAAACCGAACGGCTTGGTGACGATCGCCACCGTGAGCGCGCCGATCTCCGCCGCGAGCGAGGCGAGAATCGGCACCGCGCCGGTGCCCGTTCCGCCGCCGAGCCCCGCGGTCAGGAAGACCATGTCGGCGCCGTCGAGCACTTCCAAAATCCGTTCGGTGTCTTCCAGGGCCGATTTCCGGCCGACCTCCGGATCGGCGCCCGCGCCGAGCCCTTTGGTCAACAGGGTGCCGAGTTGGATCTTGGTCCGCGCCCGGCATTTGGCGAGGGCTTGGAGGTCGGTGTTCGCCGCCACGAAGTCGATGCCGCGCAAATTGGCATCGATCATTCGGTTGACCGCGTTGCCGCCGCCGCCGCCCACGCCGATGACCTTGATCCGAGCGGGAAGGACGTCGAGGCTCGGCAGCACGATCGTGTGCTCCAGCTCCTCGTTCGCTGCATCCTGTTCGTCGAAGAGAATCATTGCGCTACCCCCTTGGTTCGTTTTTCCGCTGCGTTTCATGCTTCGTTTTCGAGGTCGAATTCCTAGAGCAGGTCCGAGAACATGCCGCGCAGGCTGCCCATCACGCCGCGCACGCTGAAGCCCGCCTTCTTCTTCTGAGCTTTGCCCTGCCGCGATTCCTCGGCCGCGAGGCCGTAGAGCAGCAGTCCGGAAGCCGTAGACCAGCTCGGGTTGCTGATCACGTCCACCAGGCCGCCGAGCCCGCGCGGCAGGCCGTAGCGGACCCCCGCGTCGAACATCTGCTCGGTCAGCTCCAGCAGGCCGTCGAGCTGGGCGCCGCCTCCGGTCAAGACCACGCCACCGCGCAAGGAATCTTCCGAGGCGTGGCGCATCAGGTCCTCGCGCAGCAGGCCGAACAGCTCCTCGGCGCGCGGCTGAAGGATCTCGCACAGCTCGCGGCGCGGCACCACGCGCGAGGAGCCTCCGGCGACCGTGGGCACCGAGATTCCCTCGTCGTCGGTCACCATGCTCGCCATGCAGCAGCCGTGCTTGGTCTTGATCTTTTCGGCTTCGGCAAACGGCGTGCGCAGCACCATCGCGATGTCGTTCGTGAAGTGCCCCGCGCCGATCGGCGCCACCGCGCTGTATTGGATCTCGCCGTCGGCGAAAAGGGCGTACTCGGTGGTCCCGGCGCCCACGTCGATCAGCAGCGAGCCGAGCTCGCGCTCGTCGGGTGTGAGCACGGCTTCCGCCGTCGCGAGCGGCTCGAAGACCATCTCGATCACCTCGATGCCCGCGCGGTTGACGCAGGTGAGCAAGGTTTTCGAGCGGGTGATGTTGCCGGTCACCAGGTGGACCATCACCTCCAGGCGGCTGCCCAGCATGCCGAGCGGATCGCCGATGCCCCCCTGCTCATCGACCAGGAATTCCTGCGGAATGGCGTGCAGGATCTCGCGGTCGGAGGGGAGCGCCGCGGATTTCGCCGCGTCGAGCACGCGTTGGATGTCCGGGCGCGCGATCTCGCGATCCTTGCGCGCCACGGAAACCATGCCGCGGGCGTTGACGCTCCGGATGTCGGCGCCGGAGATGCCGACATAGGCGCGCGAGATCTCCTGGCCGGCCATCACTTCGGCCTCCTCGCTCGCCGCTTTGAGCGCCTCGACGGTCGCCTCGACGTTGACGATGTTGCCCTTGCGCGTGCCGCGATTGGGCGCGAGGCCTTTCCCCACGACCTCCAGGCCGCCCTTGGCGTCCCTTTGGCCGATGAGCACGCCCACTTTGGACGACCCGATGTCGATCGCTACGAAATACGGTTCCGGTTTCGCCATAGGCCCGACCCTCAGCTTGCCAATCTCGAAGCGGCATCTTCCAAGCGCGCGCCGGCCGACGCGCCTTCAGCCGCAGGTTGCACCACGATCCGGTGGGAGAAACGCAGATCCACGGCGGCGAGCGTCGGATAACGCTCGGCCAGCCGGGGCAGCAACGCCTCCAACCGGTGGACTTTGTCGATCACGTCGCCGTCGCGGACCAGCACGGGAAACGGCAGCACGCCGATCCGCAGACGGAAATCTTCCTCGCCCAACACCTCGATCTCGGCCAGGCGCGCGGCCCAGTCGGGATTCGCCTGGCCCAGCTCGGCGGCGACGCCCAGCGCGCGGGCGACGCCGTTTTTGACCGGGATCGCGAAGCTGACCACGAGAAAACCGCTCGGCGCCCCCGGCCCCCCCGGCCCTACGTTCGATTCGGCGAGGGCGCGCTCGCGGGCGATCTCTTGGGCGCTTTCCGCGGCGGAGAGCGGCGCGATCGGCTTGCCGGTCGCGTCGGCCCAGAACAGGCGCCCGCCGCTCCGCAGGAAGACCGCCGGTTTCTTCTCGGCCACGCGCACCACCAGGCGGTCCGGCAGCTCCTTGGCGATTTCCAGCGAATCGACCCAGGGGTGGACCGCCAGCCGTTCGGCCGCCGCGGAAAGCGGCAGCAGCGGCAGGTTGCGGCCGAGCAGCGGCCCGAGCCGGGCGCGAATCCAAGCTTCGCTCACCCGGCCGGCCCCTTGGATCTTGATCTCGGAGAGCGCGAACTGCGGCGCGCTCGCCACCCAGAACCCCGCGGCGAGCGGCAGGCCGAGGATCGCGAGCGCTGACCCCAAGGGGCGCATCAGCTTGCGCCAAAGGCTCCGGCGCTTCCTTCGCGGGGGACCCTGGGAGCGGCGGAACGGGATCACGTTGGCGCCCATTCCGGCGCCGTCCCCGGATCCCGAGCCCGGTTCGACGTGTCCCATGCCGTCGGGCCTCATGACACAACCTCTTCGGTCGGCGCGGTGTCCGCGACCAGCTCGCGGCCCAGTTTGTAGATGTCGCCCGCGCCGAGCGTGATCACCAGATCGCCCGGCGCCACCTCCGCGGCCAGCACGCCGTGGGCGTCGTGCCAGGAGGGGCAGTAGACGACGTTCCGGTGGCCGCTTTTCGCCGCCTCTTCGACCACCCGCTCGCCCGTGAGCCCCGGGATCGGCTGCTCGCGCGAGGCGTAGATGTCGGTCACCACCGCCCGGTCGGCGCCCAGGAGGGCGCGGCCGAACGCCTCGGCCTGATCCTGGGTGCGCGAATAGAGGTGCGGCTGGAACACGGCGTGGACCTTGCCGCGCGGGAAGCTCTGGCGCGCCGCTTCGAGGGTGGCCGTCACCTCCGTCGGATGGTGGGCGTAGTCGTCCACCACCGTGGCGCCGCGCCAGGTGCCGATCGTTTCGAACCGGCGGTGGACCCCTTTGAACGACGCGAGCGCCGAGGCGATGGCGGCGAATTCGAGGCGCAGCACGAGACCCACGCCGATCGCCGCGAGCGCGTTCCGGACGTTGTGGCTCCCCGGCATCGGCAGCTCGATCGAGCCCAGCGGGCCGCGTTCCCGGCTGCGCACGCCGAAGCGGACCCCCCCCGCGGTCGGCTCCAGATCGACCGCCGCCAGATCGGCCTGCGGCGCGAGGCCGTAGGTGACGATCCGGCGCTCGGCGATCCGCGGCAGGATGGTCTGAACGTTCGCGTCATCCAAACAAACCAGCACCCGGCCGAAGAACGGCACCCGGTTGGCGAACGCCACGAACGCGTCGAGGATCGCCTCCATCGTGCCGTAGGTGTCCAAGTGATCGCGGTCGATGTTGGTGAGCACGGCGATGATCGGCGCGAGCGTCAGAAAGCTGCGATCGAACTCGTCGGCTTCCGCCACCAGATATTGGCTGTGGCCCAGGCGCGCCCCGGTGCCGAGCACGCGGACCCGGCCGCCGACGATGACCGTCGGGTCGAGCCCCGCCTCGGTGAGCACGTGGCCGACCAGCGAGGTGGTCGTCGTCTTGCCATGGGTGCCGGCGATCGCGATGCCGTATTTCAATCGCATCAGCTCGGCGAGCATCTCGGCGCGGCGGACCACCGGAATGCCGCGGCGGCGCGCCTCGCGAATCTCCGGATTCGCTTCGGGCACGGCGGAGGAGACGACGACCACGTCGGCGCGCTCGACGTTCTCGGCCGCGTGGCCGGTCCGGATCGTGGCGCCGAGCGAGGCGAGCCGCTCGGTCGCTTCGCTGCCGGCCTGATCGCTTCCCGAGACTTCGAGGTCGTATTCGAGCAGGATCTCGGCGATGCCGCTCATCCCGGCGCCGCCGATGCCGACGAAATGGATGCGCGAGAGGTCGGCGAATTGGGCGAAGCTCATCGCGTCCCTCCCGCTCCGCCCGAGTGGGCACCCCGCGCCACCGCTTCCAACGCGTCGGCGATCGCCGCCACGGCGCCCGGCCGGGCCAGCGTCCGGGCCGCTGCGGCGCGACGGGCCAAACCTTCCCGGTCCGCCAGCAGGCCGATCAGTTTTGCGGCCAAACGCGCGGCGAACGGCTCGCTCGATCCTTGGGGAGCCCCTTCGACCAGCACCTCCGCCGCCCCCGCCCGTTCGAGCAGGCGGGCATTTTCGATCTGGTGCCCCTTGGCGATCGTGAGCGGCAGAAACAGCGCCGGCCGGCCGGCGGCGCAGATTTCGGCGACCGTCACCGCCCCGGCGCGCGAGACGATCAGATGGCTCTCGGAAAGCGCCGCCGCGACGTCCTCGATGAACGGCACGACGGCGACCCGCGCGAGCTGTCCCTCATCGAGCCCCGCCGCGCGGTAGGCGGCGAGCGTCTCCTCGACGTTCTTGCCGCCCGCCTGATGCCGGATCGTCAAGTCGGGGATCTCCGCCAGCAGCCGGCGCGCCGCTTCCGGCATCGCCCGGTTGATCTGGCGCGCCCCTTGGCTGCCGCCGAGCACGAGCAGGCGCGGCGGTCCGCCCGGCAGCTCGGTGGAACCGGCGAAAAACGCCGCGCGGACCGGCACGCCGGTGACCGTCGAGCGGCAGGCCAGATCGCGCCGGGTGTCTTCGAACGCCACCGCCGCGGCGGTGGCACAACGGGCGAGCATCTTGTTCGCCACCCCTGCGCGGGCGTTGAGTTCCAGCAGCAGGATCGGCCGGCCGGCGAGGCGCGCGCCGACCACCGCGGGCGCCGAGGCGTAGCCGCCGGTCCCGAGCACGGCATCGATGTCCAGACGCTTCACCAACGCTCGCGCCGCGACGCTCGAACGGACCAGCGTGGCGAGCGCGCCGATCTTCGCGCCGACGCCCCGGCCGAGGAACGCCTTGGCGGGCAGCGGATGGAACGGCCACCCCTCCTGCGGCACCAGACGCGCTTCGAGCCCCGCGGCGGAACCGGCGTAGCTGATCGTCCAGCCGCGCGCCGCCAGCTCCCGGCCGATCGCGATCGCCGGGAAGACATGGCCCCCCGTGCCGCCGCCTGCGAGCAGGGCGTGGCGTTGGCGCGGGGCCGAGGGAGGGGTCAAATCGCTCATCCGTGTTGCGACAGGTTGAGCAGCACGCCGCAGGCGGTCATCGTGACCACCAGAGACGAGCCGCCGTAGGAGATGAACGGCAGGGGAATGCCCTTGGTCGGCAAGAGCGCGAGCGCGACGCTGATGTTCAACAGAGCTTGGAGCACCACGACCAGGGTGAAGCCCCAGGCGAGGTAGCGGCCGAAATCGTCCGGCGCCTTCGCCCCCGCGACGTAGCCGCGCCAGGCGACGACGCCGAACAGGCCGATCACGAACAGCGCGCCGGCCATCCCCAGCTCTTCGCAGACGATCGCGTAGACGAAATCCGATTCCGGATGAGGCAGAAACCACAATTTCTGCAGGCTCTGCCCGGCCCCGAGCCCGAATGCGCCGCCCGAGCCGATCGCGATCAGCGATTGGAGCGCCTGGAAGCCCGAGCCGAGGGGATCGCGCTCCGGATCGAGGAACGCGAAGAAGCGCTCCCGGCGATAGGGCACCGCGATCACCAGCGCATAGAGGAGAGGCACCGCGAGCGTGAAGCCGCCGACCACGTAGCGCCAGGAGAGCCCGGCGAGAAACAGCAGGAAGAACACCGTGCTGCCGAGCAGCACCGCCGTGCCGAAGTCGGGCTGGATCAGGATCAAGCCGCAGACCAGGCCGCAGCCGAGCGCGATCGGCAGCAGCAGATCGCGCTGGTTCACCCTATCGAGCTTCCGAGAGATCTGGTACGCCGCGAACGGGATCAGCGCGAGCTTGGCGATTTCCGACGGCTGGATCGAGATCGGTCCGAGCAGGAACCAGCGCTGGGTGCCGTTCAAATGGCCGGAGAAGAGGACCGCGACCAGCAGCAGGGTGATGCTCGCGAGCAGGCCGTAGACCACCTCCACCCGGCGCAGCACCCGGTAATCGATGTGCATCACGACCGCCATCGAGGTCAGGCCGAGGATGCCGGCGATCGACTGCTTGAGCAGGAACGGATTGATCCCCGCGGCGCGGTCGCGGGCGAGCGCCGCGCTCGCCGAATAGACCATCACCAAGCCGAAGCCCGCGAGCAGGGCGACCGCGCCGAACAGCAGCTTGTCGAACGCGAGCTTTTTCGCCATCAGGCCGCTCCTCCGGACTCGCCGAGCACTTGGCCGCGCACCAGCTCCTGGAACACCTGGCCCCGGTGCTCGAAGTTCTTGAACTGGTCGAAGCTCGCGCAGGCGGGCGACAGCACCACGACCTCGCCCGCCTGGGACTGCCGTGCCGCCGATTCGACCGCGCGGTCGAGCGTTCCGACGATTTCGAGCGGCACCGCAGGCCCGAGCGCCTGGGCGAAGTCGTCGGCCGATTCGCCGATCAGGTAGACCCGGCGCGCCTTGATCGCGACCAGCGGCGCGAGCACCGAAAGGGCGGCGCCCTTGTTGCGGCCGCCGAGGATCAGGTGGACGCTGCCGTCGGCGAATCCTTCGATCGATTTCATCGTCGCCGCCGGGTTGGTGCCTTTCGAGTCGTCGTACCAGGCGACCCCGTCCCGTTCGCCCACCCGTTCCAGCCGATGGGGCAGGCCGCGGAACGAGCGGATCGCCTCGCGGATCGCACCCGGCCCGGCGCCGAGCGCCCGGGCGAGCAGGGCGGCGGCCATCGCGTTCTCGACGTTCTGCACCCCGGCGAGCGGCACGTCGGCGGCCTCGAACAGGGGAGTCTTCCGGCCGTCCGGCTCCACCTCGACCACCCAGCCGTCTTCGAGCTGGCAGCCGTCGGCGACCGGCGCGAGACGGGAGAACGTCCGGCGGCGCGCCGCGGTCGAAAGTTCGAGCGTCCACGGGTCGTCGGCGTTCAGCACCGCGATGCCCTCCGGCCGCATGCGGGCGAACAGCCGTTTCTTCGCGTTGGCGTACGCCGCAAGGCTCGGGTAGCGGTCGAGGTGGTCTTCCGAGATGTTGAGCAGCGCCGCGGCGTCGGGCCGAAACCGGTCGAGCCCCTCGATCTGGAAGCTCGACAGCTCGACCACGAACGCCCGGCCCGGCGTGGCTCCCGGTTCCGCATCGGCCCGCTCCGTGAGGGGAGTGCCGATGTTGCCGCAGACTTCCACCCGCCGGCCCGCTCTACGCAGGATCGCGCCGAGCATTTCGGTCACCGTGCTCTTGCCGTTGCTGCCGGTGATCGCGGCGAGGTGGGCGCCCTCCGCTTCGAGCGCCGGAAATCCCAGCTCGACCTCGGCGATCACCGGCAGCCCCTCGGCCCGCGCTTCATGGATCAGCGGCTGGTCCATCGGCACGCCGGGGGAGACGACGACCGCGTCGAGCCGATCGAGCAGGCCCAACCGCGCGGCCGATTCGGCGCCCAGGCGCAGCTCGACGCCGGGATCGCGGGCCAGCTCGCCGAGATCCAACTCGTCGACGTTCTTCCGATCGACCCCGACCACGGCGACGCCGCGCTTCCTCAAGAAGCGCGCGGCCGACACACCCGAGAGCTTGAGCCCGAAGACCAGCACCCGCTCGAAGCGGCCGGTGCCCCAAGGGGCGAGCAAAGTCGGATTCGCGCTCATCGCAGTTTCAACGTCGAAATGGAGAGCAGCGCGAACAGGATCGAGAGAATCCAGAAGCGCACGATCACCTTGGGTTCGGCCCAGCCCGACAGCTCGAAATGGTGGTGGAGCGGTGCCATGCGGAACACGCGCTTGCCGCGCAGCTTGAACGAGGCGACCTGGATGATCACCGACAGCGCTTCCAGCACGAACACGCCGCCGACCACCACGAGCAGGATCTCCTGCTTGGCGAGCACGGCGACGCTGCCGATCGCCGCCCCGAGCGACAGCGAGCCGACGTCGCCCATGAACACTTCCGCCGGATGGGAGTTGAACCAGAGGAAGCCGAGCCCCGCGCCCACCAGGGCGGCGCAGAACACGGACACTTCGCCCACCCCCGGCACGTAGGAGATCTGGAGATAGTTGGCGATCACCTTGTTGCCGCCGACGTAGGTGAACAGCGCGTAGGTTCCCGCCGCGACCGTGGTGGCGCCGATCGCGAGGCCGTCGAGCCCGTCGGTCAGGTTGACGGCGTTCGAGGCGCCGACCAGCACCAGGACCACGAACGGCGCATAGAAGATGCCGAGCGGGAGCACCAGGCGCTTGAAGAACGGAAACGCGAGCGTCGAATCGAATTCCGGGATCGCCCACAGCGCGAGGCCCAACCCGAGCGCCGCCACGATCTGCAGGAGGAACTTGGCGCGCGCGGTGAGCCCCAAGTTCCGCCGCTTCCTCACCTTCAGATAGTCGTCGAGGAACCCGACGACGCCGAACGCGACGGTCACGCCCATCGCGAGCCAGAGGTACCGGTTGCGCAGGTTGCCCCAGAGGAGAGTCGGCACGATCAGCGCGAACAGGATCAGCAGCCCCCCCATGGTGGGGGTGCCGGCCTTGACCTGATGCGCCTGCGGCCCCAGCTCGCGGATGTTCTGGCCGACCGACAGGCGCCGCAGCGTGCGGATGAACCAGGGGCCGAGCAGCCACGACAGCAGCAGCGCGGTGACGATCGCCGCCGCCGCCCGGAACGTGATGTAGCGGAAGACGTTGAAGATCGCGAACCGCTCGTGGAGCGGGTAGAGCAGCTCGTAGAGCATCAGGCTCTTCCCTCCTCACGCACGGGTGCGATCCACCGCCCCACCATCCGATCGACCACCCGATCGAGACGAACGCCGTGCGAGCCCTTGACCAGCACGACGTCCCCCGGCCTTACATGCTCCGCGGCCCAATCCGCCGCCGCCGCGGCATCGGACAGATGGATCGTCGCGGCGCCGCCCGCCGCCGCTCCCGCCACCAGCTCGCGTGCCTGCTCGCCCACCCCCACCACGGGGGAGAAGCCGAGCAACGCGGCCCGGGCTCCCGCCTCGCGATGGAACGCGGGGCCGTCCGGCCCCAGCTCCAGCATGTCGCCGAGGATCGCCACGCGGCGGCCGGCGGGGTCGGCCGGGCCGCCGTTTCGCCGGTCGCCCGGAGCGAGCTCCGCCGCCCCGGCGAGCGCTTTTCCGACCGCGTCCGGATTCGAGTTGTAGGAGTCGTCGATCAGGAACGCGAGACCGCCGGGCAGCTCCAGGCGATGGACCTCGCCGCGGCCTTTGGCGCTCGGCATCTCGGCGGCGACCTCGACGATCTCGTCGAGCGGCACGCCGATCCCCCAGGCCGCCGCCGCGGCGGCGAGAAAGTTCTCGACGTTGTAGGCGCCGTGAAGCGCGAGGCGGACCGGCCTGCGCTCCCCCTCGACTTCGAGCGTGAAGCGGGTGCCCGCGCCGTCCGGCTGAGCCACGACGTCGAGCGCGCGAAGATCGAGCGGACCGGGCTCGCTCTGGCCGTACCAGACGATGCGGCCGCCCCGCTCCTCCCGATGCCGCCGGGCGATCCGGGCGACCTCCGGGTCGTCCGCGTTGGCGACCACCCAGCCGTCGTTCGCGAGCCCGGCGAGAATCTCGGCTTTCGCCTCGGCGATCGCGCGCACCGAATCGAAGAATTCGAGATGCACCGGGCGGACGACGGTGAACACCGCGAGGTCCGGCCGCGCGAGGAGGGAGAGCTCGCGCAGCTCGCCGGCCGACGACATGCCCAGCTCGGCGACCATCCATTCGGTGTCGTCGGGGACGTTGAGCAACGAGACCGGCAGGCCGATCCGGTTGTTGAAGTTGCCCGCGGTGCGCCCGACCCGGAACTGCCGCGCGAGCATCGCGGCGAGCAGCTCTTTGGTCGTCGTCTTGCCCGCCGAGCCGGTGATCCCCGCGAGCTGCTCCGGCGCGCGCTCGCGGAGCGAACGGGCCAGCTCGACCAGCGCGTCGCCGACGTTGCCGACCTCGATCAGAAACCCGTGCGAGCCGCCGGGCAGGCGTACCGCCGGCTCGCCTTCCCTGTTCTCAACACCTTCGACCACAGCCCCCGCGGCGCCCCGGGCGAGCGCGTCGGCCACGAACGCCCGGCCATCGACCCGCTCGCCGCGGAAGGCGAAAAACAGCTCGCCGGGGCGGACGTTCCGCGAGTCGATCGCCGCGCCGCCGAAACGCGCGGCGGGGTCGCCCGCGACGAGGCTGCCGGCCATCGCGAGCGCCGCTTCAGCCGCCGAGGCGTGCACCGAATCTCTCCAAAAGTGCCCGCTCGATCTCTTCGTGATCGGAGAACGGCAAACGGCGGTCGCCGATCGTCTGGTCGCGCTCGTGCCCCTTGCCTGCGATCAGCACCGCGGAGCCTTCTTCCGCGGCGGCGATCGCGGTGCGGATCGCGTCGCGCCGGTCGGGGATCAATAGATAGTTGTTGCGCCCGGAGGCGCGCAGTCCCTCTTCCACCGCGGCGAGGATCGCGTGCGGATCTTCGCTGCGCGGGTTGTCGGAGGTGGCGATCGCCAAATCGGCCAGCTCGCCCGCGACCCGGCCCATCACCGGGCGCTTGCCCGGATCGCGGTCCCCGCCGCAGCCGAAGACGACGATCGTCCGGCCCGGCGCGATCTCGCGCACCGAAGAGATCGCGGCGGAGAGCGCCGCGTCGGTATGGGCGTAATCGACGATCGCGGCGAACGGCTGGCCGCAATCGATCGGTTCCATCCGGCCGGGAACCGGGCGTTGCGCCGCCGCCGCGGCGAGGATCGCCGATTTCGGGATCTCGACCGTCCGGAGCGCCAGGGCGCCCGCGATGGCTCCGACCAGGTTCGACAGGTTGTAGCGGCCGAGCAGCGGCGAGGCGATCTCGAATTCGTCCGACGAGCCGCCCTCGGGGTCGGCCACGACGACCGTGGCGGCCAGGCCGTGACGATCGAGCTTCGCGTCGCGCGCCGAGACCGTGGCACCGCTCGGATTGCCGTTCTCGACGCTGTAGGTCCAGGCCCCGGGCAGATCGGCCGCGAGCCGCCGGCCGTATTCGTCATCGACGTTGATCACCGCCCGGCCGTCCGGCTTGAGGCGGGTAAACAGCCGGCGCTTGGCGGCGAAATAGCTCTCCATGTCGCCGTGCAGATCGAGATGATCGCGCGACAGGTTGGTGAACAACGCGAGATCGAATTCCGCGCCGTCGGCCCGGCCCTGTTCGAGCGCGTGGGACGAAACCTCCATCGCCACGGCCGCGGCGCCCGCGTCGCGCATCGCGCGGAGGGTGCGGAAGAGATCGCTCGCCTCGGGCGTCGTCCGTTCGCCGGGAAAGCTCTTGCCGCGCAGCCGGTAGCCGAGCGTGCCGATGAACCCCGCCGGCTGTCCGGCCTGTTCCAGGATCGCGGCGAGCAGGGTGGCGACGGTCGATTTGCCGTTCGTGCCGGTCACCCCGGCGAGGATCAGCTCGCGATCCGGATGACCGTAGGCCCGGGCGGACAGAGTTCCGAGCAGCGCGCGCGGGTTCTCCGCCGAAAGCCAGGGGACCTCCGCCGCGATGCCCGCCGGCCGCGCCCCCGGAGCGACCACCGCGGCCGCACCGCGCTCGACCGCCTGGGGCGCGAACGCCCGGCCGTCGAACCGCCCGCCGGACCAGGCGACGAACAGGTCGCCGGGCGAGACCGCGCGCGAATCGTGGTTCACGCCGGAGATCGCCGGGTCGTGCGGCAGGCCGCCGCCGGCGTTCTCCGCCGGCTCCGCCAGGCCGAGCCCGTCGATCAGCTCCGAGAGGAGGAGCGCGCTCATCCCTCGCCTCCGGGGGTGACGGGCGTCGCCGTGGGGGTGATGCTGATCGTGCTGGCCGGGGCCGGTCGAACCGCGGGCCGGCCGGCCGGTTGGGAGGCCGGCGTGGCGGGGGTGGCGGAAGCCGCGGGGGCGGTCGCGGGAACTGGGGAGCCGGGAGTCGGTCCGGGAGCCGATTCGGGATTCAATCCCGCGGTCACCATTTTCGGCATCGCCTGGCCGTCCGGCCAATCGGGACGCGTCCGTTCCGGGCGGACGCCGAGGTAGAGCAGCACCTGGCGGGCGATCGCGCCGAACACCGGTGCCGCCACCTGCCCGCCGTGGTATTCGAACCCCTGCGGCGCGTCGATCGCGACGACGCCGACGATCTGCGGCCGGTCGCCCGGCGCGAAACCGACGAAGCTCGGCACGTAGTGATTCCGGTCGTAGCTTCCGGCGAGCGGAATCTGTGCGGTGCCGGTCTTGCCCGCGACGTGATAGCCCTCGACCGCGGCCGATTTGGCCGTCCCGTCGGTCACGACCCCTTCGAGCAGCCGCGTCAGCTCGGCGGCGGTGGCGGAGGACATCGCCCGCCCGACCGGCAGCATTGCGGCGTGGAGCGGCTCGATCCGCCCCGCGCCGCCGGTCGCGGCGACGATGTACGGCTGCAAGCGGACGCCGCCGTTGGCGACGGTCGCCGCCGCCACCGCGAGCTGGAGGGGAGTCACCGACACCCCCTGGCCGAACGAGATGTACGCCTTGCTGAGCGGAAAACGGCGCCATTCGGAGAGCGGATGCAGAATGCCCGAGGCCTCGCCGGGCAGGTCGATGCCGGTCTTCCGGCCGAAGCCGAGCGCGCTCGCCATGCCGTACAGCCGCTCGTCGCCGAGCAGCAGGGCGGTCTTGATCATTCCGACGTTGCTCGACTTGGCGATCGCCTCGGCGAAGGTCAAGGTGCCGAACGGCTTGTGGTCGCGAATCCGAATGCCCGCGAGCGTGATCTGGCCCATGCCGCAATCGAACGTGTCGCTCGCCTTCACCAGGCCGCTTTCGAACGCCGCCGCCGCGGTGACGATCTTGAACGTCGAGCCCGGCTCGTAGAAATCGGTCACCGCCCGGTTGCGCCAGAGGTCTTTCGACGTCTCGCCGTAGCGGTTCGGATCGAAGCTCGGATAGCTCGCGAGAGCGAGCACGCCGCCGGTGCGCGCGTCGAGAAACACCGCCATGCCTTTCCTCGCGCCGCGCTCGTCCACCGACTGGGCCAGCTCGCGCTCGACGATGTGCTGGATCGTCGCGTCGAGCGACAGGTGCAGATCGCGCCCCGGCTCCGGATCGGTGAACGACAGCTCGGGGTCCATCACGGTCCCGCGGCGCGCGTCGCGCAGGACGGTCCGGCGGCCGGGCTTGCCCGCGACGGTCGAGTCGTAGAGCTGCTCCAAGCCTTCGAGGCCGTGGTTTTCGGTGCCGACGAAACCCAGCACCTGGGCCGCCAGCTCGCGCATCGGGTAGTAGCGCTTGCTCTCGGTGACGAAGCGGAGCCCTTTGACCTTGAGCGCGCGGATCTGATCGGCGAACTGCGGATCGAGCTTCCGCTTGATCCAGACGAAGTCGCGGCTCTTGTCGCCGAGCTGCTTGGCGAGCTTGCCCGGCTCCTTGTCGACCAGTTTGGCGAGCTCGAGCGCGACCGTTTTCGGATCGTCGATCTCGGACGGAATGGCGTAGACCGAATCGACCTCGATCGACACCGCCAGCTCTCTGCCCCGCGCGTCGTAGATCGTGCCGCGCGGCGGATCGAGCTCGACCACCCGCTGCTGTTGATTGCCGGCGCGCTGGGCGTAGTGCGCGTGGCGCACGACCTGGAGGTAGTAGAGCCGTCCGGCGATCAGCGCCACCCAAGCGAGGCCGAGGCCGGCGACCACCCGGAGCCGCGTCTTCACGGCAGCTCCTCCCAGAAGATCACGCGACTGAGCGTCGGCGGTTCGAGGCCGAGATCGCGCCGGGCGCGCTCCTCGATCATCTGCGGGCTCGCGAGATACGCCGCTTCGAGCGAGAGCTGCCGCTCGGTGCGGGTCATCTCCCGCAGCTGGGTTTCGAGCTTGTCGATCTTGTAGCCTGTCGAGAGCACTTCGAGATGAATCCAGGTATAGGACAGCAAGCCCACGCCGAGCGCCCCGACCGCCGCCAGCACCAGACCCAGC
>DATMZU010000582.1:0-6662 GCA_035607435.1 Thermoanaerobaculia bacterium
AATTCATCGGCCGCGAGCGTCGCGCCGAACGATTCCAGCTCGGCCAGGCGGGCTCGCATCTCGACCGGCAACGTGAGCCAGCCCAAACGATCGGCCAATTCCGGCGTATCGCGATCCCCCCAGATCGTCGGATCTTTCGCCCAGAAACGCCGCCCGAGATCTTCTCGTTGCCATTGCTCCAACCGCGCCGTCACCGGCCCGGCCCCCGCGCCCAGATTGAAGCTCACTTCCGTCGTGCTCATCGGAGAATCTCCTCGTCGGCCTCGCGAGGACTCTATCCGACTCCCGGAACGGCCCGCGAGGGCGCGTGTTAGCATTTCGCTTTGCCATGCATCCGTTTTTCGCTCGCCCTCTCCTCCTTTCGCTCGGCCTGCTCGCTTCGATCCTCCCCACGGCCTGCTCGAAACCGGCCGGCCCGGTCCAGCACTATCAGGTGCGGGCGGAGGTGATGCAGTTGCCCGAGCGACCCAACGGCGACCTGCTGATCCGCCACGAGGCGATCGACGGCTTCGCCGACCGCGACGGCAAGAAGGTGGGAATGGATCCCATGTCGATGCCGTTTCCGGTCGCGGAAGGGCTGTCGCTCGCGGGGTTCCAGACCGGCGACGTCGTCCGCTGCACGTTGGAAGTCGATTGGCAGCAGAGGTCGCCGGTCAAAATCGCCGCGATCGAAAAACTGCCGGCCGGCACCAAGCTCACGTTCCGCGAAGCGCGCCCTTAGAGCCCACGGCGGCGCGAGCGAACCTCAAAAAACTCACGACCCAGGAGATACGTCATGCCCGTACGCAGCGCAAACGCGGTTTGGGAAGGTGGACTGAAGGACGGCCAGGGACATCTCGCGCTCGGCAGCGGAGCCTTTGAAGGGCGCTATTCGTTCGGTTCCCGCTTTGAAGAGGCGGGAGGAACCAACCCCGAAGAGCTGATCGGCGCCGCCCACGCCGGCTGCTTTTCGATGGCCCTCTCCGCCGCCCTCGGCCGCGCCGGATTCTCGCCGAAGCGGATCGCCACGTCGGCCAAGGTCCACCTGGAAAAGGTGGGCGACGCCTTCCGGATCACCCGCATCGATCTCACGACGGAAGCCGAGATCCCGGGCATCGACGACGCGGCGTTCCAGGAGCAGGCGAAGGGCGCCAAAGAAGGCTGCCCGGTCTCGGCGGCTCTCGCCGGGGTGCAGATTTCGCTCGACGCGAAGCTGGTGGAATAGGCGGCTCGTCCCGTAGGAACGACGTAGCGTAGCGAGGGAATTCATTCCCTCGCTATCGGGGCGGCCTCTGCCTCCCGGCCCCGCTTTACGACGTCCCTACCGGGACGTGGACCGCGCCGCCGCAAGCACACATACTCCTCAGCGTCGATCTCCCGCCGCGCCGCGAGGTCGCACCGCGCCAAAACGCCAAAGGGGTGTTTCCGCTTCCGGTAGCCCGTGGAACAGCCGAGAACATCGGCTCGCGGCTGCCGCTCACCTCTCCGCGGGCCGGACGCGGCGATCCCACGGATCGAAACACTCCTTGTTCGGTTGGATGAAGTGGGGTTACGACCCAGGACACCACTCCGCCGGTTCCGGGGAACAGTCCGGAAGTTTCGCGGAGTGTTCCGCGAACCTAGAGGATCATTCCGCTGATTTCACGGAGTGATCCGGGAATGCAGAGGAATACTCCTGAGGTCTAGCGGAATGCTCCCGAAGTCCAGCGGAATGTTCCTGATATCCAGCGGAATACTCCGGAGGTTTGAAGGAATGCTCCTGAGGTCCAGCGGAATGTTCCTGAGAACCAGCAGAGTACTCCTGAGATCTAGAGGAATGTTCCTGAGGAGTAGCGGAATGTTCCTGAGCTTTAGAGGAGCGTTCCTCAGCTCCAAAGGAGCATTCCTCCAGCTCAGCGGAGCTGTGGTTTGAATCGGAACACCGCTCTATGGAACCGGTGTATCGGTGCTTGAGCTGTGCGAACCGCCTCCCCGAGCCGGTGGAGTCATGTTCGCTGTCTGCGCGGCGGTGCCGGGAACCGGCGGAGAGGCGACCCGCCGCCGAGTGACTGACGGCAAAGAACTTCGCGGGTCGGCGGGACGACGACATTCCCAGAAACAGGATTCAGCGCCCACCGTCGCAGGCGTCCGCCCGCGCGAGGAGAAAGGCCCTTTCCGCAGCGTTGCGGGTGAGCGTAGCCGCGGCCTGGAACTCCGAACGCGCCTCGGCCCGTCGGCCGGCCCGGAAGAGAAAATCGCCCCTCGCCGCCGGCAAGGGGGCATAGCCGCGCAGGGCCGCGGCGTCGGCGATCTCATCCAACCGTCGGAGGCCCTCTTCGGGTCCGAAGGCCATGCTGTGGGCGATCGCACGATTGAGATCGACCACGGGCGAGGGCGCCACGACGCGCAGCCGGTCATAGAGCGCGGCGATGCGCGGCCAGTCGGTCTCGGCGGCCCGGCGCGCGCGGGCGTGGCAGGCGGCGAGCGCGGCTTGCAGGACATAGGGACCCGCATTTTCCGCTTTGGAGCCCAGCGCTTCGGCGCGGGCCAGCGCATCGAGGCCCCGGCCGATCAGCAAATGGTCCCAGCGCGCGCGATCCTGCTCGGTGAGCGGTATGGAGGCGCCGTCCGGCCCGGTGCGCGCCCTCAAGCGCGACGCCTGAATCTCCATCAGGGCCAGGAGGCCGAGCACTTCCGCATCTTCGGGCATCAGCCCGGCCAGCATGCGGCCGAGCCGTTGGGCCTCCAGGCACAGGCCCGGCCGGACCAGGTCGTCGCCTGCCGAGGCCGCATAGCCTTCGTTGAAAATGAGGTAGATGACCTCCAGCACCGAGGGGAGCCGCGCCGCCCGTTCGGCGCCCCGCGGCACTTCGAAGGCCAATCCGGCCTTCGCGATCGCCTTCTTCGCGCGGACGATGCGCTGTGCGATCGCGGCCTCGCTCGACAGGAAGGCGCGGGCGATCTCGTCGGTCGAGAGGCCACCGACCACCCGCAGGGTGAGCGCCGCGCGGGCGTCGGGCGACAGGATGGGGTGGCAGGCCGTGAAGATGAGGCCCAGCAGCTCGTCGCCGAGATCGTCGTCCACTGTCGCTTCGATCGCGCCGATCGTCTCGGCCGCGCCGTCGAACGCCTCGTCCTGCGTCCGCGCGATCTCCTCGTGCTTGCGCTCGCGCATCTTGTCGCGCCGGAGGGCGTCGATGGCGCGCCGCTTGGCGGTGGTCATCAGCCACGCGCCCGGATTGGCCGGAACGCCCGTCCTCGGCCATTCGGACAGGGCGACGACCAGCGCGTCCTGCGCCAGCTCCTCGGCGAGGTCGACATTCCGAACCATGCGGGCCAGACCCGCGATGAGCCTGGCCCGTTCGATGCGAAAGGTCGCTTCGATCGCCTGGTGCGTCTCGCCTGCGGTCACACCTCATTCTCGGCCAAGGCCGTAGGGGAGACAAGCCGGCGGTAGCTGACGGTGCTGGGCCGGGGATTCAGGCGACGCCGAGCTTCCCGCGCTCCCCTTCACGGGGCGCCGCGAGCTCCTCGGGCGTCATAAATTCGGCCAGATCCGCCGCTTCGTAGAACGGCCGGATTTCCATCTCGCTCTTGCCCGGCATGGTATTGGGGGCGCGTTTTGCCCAAGCCACCGCCTCGTCCATGTCTTTGACCTCCCAGATCATGAAGCCGACGACCAACTCGCGGGTCTCGGCGAACGGCCCGTCGATGACCGTGCGGCCGGGACCTTCGCAAATGATGCGTTTGGCCTGGGCGCCGTTCTGCAGGCCGGCGGCGGCAATGAAGACTCCCGCCTGGACCATCTCCTCGGTGAACTTGTCCATCGCCGCGAACGCCTCGAGCTGCTCGGGCGTGGGAGGGCCATCCATTTTGCTGTCTTCACTGGCTTTTGCGAACACCATTACCCGCATTGGCTGTCTCCTTGTTTGAGCCGGCTCTCTTGCCGTCTCATGGAGACGACGAACGAGCATCTAGAAATCGACATCCCTCTACACGGCCGTCTCGTGGCGCATGGCTTGCGCGAGATAGTATAGAAGGGGCTCCGCAATCGTTTCGATTGACAGGCCCGAAGGCCGTCCGTAGACTCCCGCCGCTTTTCCTCTTGTCCCGGCAGGTCCCCCAACATCACCGACAGCGCCGCATGGTGCGGCGTCATGTTTGCCTCCCCCATGGGAGGAAGGAGGTCGGAATGATTCGTGGAGCCAAGTGTCTCATTGTAGCGACGGCCGTTTTCGCGGCCGGCACCCTCGCGGCGGCGGCGGCGGAGAACGGCCTTTCCAGCCGGATTCACGCGGATCGCGCCTCGATCGGCGCGAACCAGGACGTCACCCTGCGGGTGACGCTCCGCAACACCTCGGCGCAGGCGATCTCGCTCCCCTACTGGCAGACCCCCGTGCGCGGCGTGTTCTCCAACCTGTTCGACGTTCAGCGCGACGGCCAGGCGGTCGCCTACATCGGCAGGCTGACCAAGTGGGCCACTCCCCGGCCGGAAGACATGGTGACGATCCCGGCGGGCGGCGTCGTCAGGGCGAAGGTCGAGCTGTCGGCCGCTTATGACATCTCGCGCACCGGCGAGTACACCTTCCGCCTGCGCGGCGACGAAGGGACGGCCAAGCGCGCTTCGAACGCCGTCTCGATCGCGATCGATCGCGATGCCTCCGATTTCGTCGATTTCCTCGCCCAATCCGAAGCGGAAGCCGACGCCGCGAGCCGTTACCTCACCCCGAGCTTCGTCTCCTGCTCCAGCTCGCGCCAGACCACCCTCCGCAGCGCGCTCGGCGCCGCCGAGACCATGGCGCAGCGGGCCAAGGCGTTCACCAACGCCGGAACGGTCGGCACCGCCTGGACCACCTGGTTCGGCGCCTATACCTCGTCGCGCTACAGCACGGTCAACAGCCACTACAACAGCATCTACAACGTTTTCTCCACCAAGACCGTGACTTTCTACTGCGACTGCACGGACAGCTCGTACGCCTACGTCTTCCCGAGCCAGCCCTACAAGATCCACCTGTGCAACGCCTTCTGGGCGGCGCCGCTCACCGGCACCGACTCCAAAGGCGGCACCCTGGTCCACGAGACCAGCCACTTCACCGCCGTCGCGGGAACCGATGACTGGGCCTACGGCCAGACCGCCTGCCGCAGCCTCGCCACCTCGAATCCGACCCGAGCAATCGACAACGCCGATACGCACGAGTACTTCGCCGAAGCGCGATAAGCGCAGCTTTGGGTTGAAGTGAGAAGGGGCGAGCCTTCGCGGGCTCGCCCTTTTTTCGTTGGAGCCAGCTGCTTCGCCCTACCGCCGCTCCCCCCGCACGAAGCTCCACCCGAACCGACCTTTGACGCACAAATTCCCTGACGTCACGAACTGATCGAGCGGCGAGGTGACCTTGACGATCTGGTCGTCCTGGGCGTGGAGGGTGAGGGTGCAGCCGACGCCGCAGTAGGGGCAGATGGTGTCGGTCGCGGTCTGCTTGGATTCATCCCAGGTGCCCGCTTCGCGGTGGTCGTGCTCGGCTTTGCCCATCAGGGCTCCGGTCGGGCAGACCGCGATGCAGTTGCCGCAGTAGACGCAGGCGGAGTCGGGCAGCGGCACCGCGTATTCGGTCGAGATCCGCGCGTCGAAGCCGCGGCCGGCGACCGCGATCGCGAAGGTGTTCTGGGCGTCCTCGCCGCAGGCCTCGACGCATTTGTAGCAGAGGATGCACTTGCTGTAGTCGCGGACGTAGAGGTCGTTGTCCACCTTCGTCGGCTGATGCACCGTCCCGGCGTTCGATCCATCCCCCGTCTCATGCGCCCCGGCGCGCGCCGCGTCCCGCTCCCCTTCCGCCGCTCTCGGCGCGGGCGGGCCGAAGCGTTCGGGCTTGGCCTCGTACCGGACCATATATTCCTGGATCGAGGGCGCGGTCGACACATCGACCGAGGAGGCGAGGAATTCGAGCACCATCCGGCGCGACAGGCGGACGCGCTCGGAATCGGTCTTGATCACCATCCCCGGTTCGACCTTGCGCGAGCAGGCCGGCACCAGCGTGCGCGACCCTTCGAGCTCCACCACGCAGATGCGGCAGACGTTCACCGGTTCGAGCGTCTCCAGGTAGCAAAGCGTCGGCGTGTCGATGCCGATCTCGCGGCCGGCTTGAAGGATGGTCTTCCCCTCTTCGACCGCAACGGCTTGGCCGTCGATCGTGATCTCGACCGTGCGCTTCGGCGGCCGGTCGGGCAGGATCGGCAGCGGTCCGCGCGGGACCGGGATACGTAGATCGGGCGCATCGACCGGTTTCGTTTGCCACGGCTGTTCGATCACGAAAAGATCCTCCACCGAGAGAGCGCCGATTCGATCGCCGAGGATGCCGTGTGGCCGAGGCCGCAGATCGACGCGTCGCGCATCGCCTGGCCCATTTCCTTGAGCAGGGCGATCTCTCGATCCACCGAGCCGATCGGCCGTTTGCGCATCAGGCGCTCCAAAACTTCTTCCTGCCGCTCCGTGCCCACCCGGCAGGGGACGCACTGGCCGCACGATTCGTCGCGGAAGAACGCGGCGATGCGCACCAGGATATCCGCCAGATCGACCGTCTCGTCGAACACCAGAACCACGCCCGAGCCGAGCGCCGCCCCCGCCGCGCGCAGGCCTTCGAACGTGAGGGGGGTGTCGAGATCCGCCGGTCCGAGGAAACCGCCCGCCGCGCCACCCATCAGGATCGCGC
>DATMZU010000590.1:0-11425 GCA_035607435.1 Thermoanaerobaculia bacterium
GAGCGACGCGACGTGTCCGCGAGCGCGGCGTTCGCGAATGACGTCTGGACCGTCTCGATCTACGACATGGCGCAGGCGGTCGGCGAGAAGCGCCTCGCACAGGTCGTGCTGATTTTCGACAAGCTGCTGCCGAAGGGCTACTCGCGCGAGACGTTCGCGGGCAAGAAGGCGAACCGGCTCGACGCGGCGCGGATTGCGGCCTTGGCCAAGTTCGTGGAGGACGGCCAGAAGGCGACCGGCGTGCCGGGAGTGTCGGTCGGCATACTCCAGGACGGCAAGGTCGTGTTCTCCGGCGGATTCGGCGTGCGCGAGCTGGGCAGCAAGGCGAAAGTCGATGGCGACACCCTCTACATGATCGCCTCCAACACCAAGGGACTGACGACGCTCCTGCTCGCCAAGCTGGTCGAGGAGGGCAAGCTCACCTGGAAGACTCCCGTGACGAGCCTTCTCCCCGGCTTCAAGCTCGGCGACGCCGAGACGACGCGCCAGGTGCTGGTCGAGCACCTGATCTGCGCCTGCACCGGGCTCCCCCGGCAGGACATGGAGTGGCTGTTCCAATACCAAGGGCTGACGCCGGAAGGGGCGATGGCGACGCTCGCGACCGTCCAACCGACGAGCCAATTCGGCGAGATGTTCCAGTACTCGAACCTGCTCGCCGGCGCGGCCGGTTTCGTCGCGGGGCACGTGGCCTATCCGGACCTGGAGCTGGGGGCGGCCTACGATAAGGCGATGCAGACGAAGGTCTTCGATCCGCTCGGCATGAAATCGACCACGTTCGACTTCGCCCAGGCGCTCTCCGGCAACCACGCTTCGGCCCACGCCCCCGACATCGATGGGCATCCCGCCCACGCGGTGTTCGACATCGACTATTCGGTCCTCCCCCTCCGCCCGGCGGGCGCGGGGTGGAGCAGCGTCAACGACATGTTGAAGTACGTCGCGATGGAGCTGGCCGACGGCACTCTCCCCGACGGCACGCGCTACATCGGCCGAGAGCCGCTGCTCGCGCGCCGCGAAAAGAAAGTGCCGATCGGCGAGAGCGCGATCTACGGCATGGGCCTGATGGTCGATCGAACCTACGGCGTGCCGGTCGTCCACCACGGCGGCGACATGATCGGCTACCACAGCGACATGATCTGGCTGCCGGAGCAGAACGTCGGCGCGGTGATCCTCACGAACGCGGACCTGGGCTCGCTGATCCGCGGCGCCTTCCAGAGGAAGCTGCTGGAGGTGCTGTTCGACGGCCATCCCGAAGCGGATGCCAACGTCGCCGCCACGAGCAAAGCCATCTTCGAGCAATTGGCCGCCGATCGCAAAGTGCTCGTGATCCCCGCCGCTCCTGCGGATGCCGGCAAGCTCGCGCCGCGCTACGCCAACGCCGCCCTCGGCGAGATCGCCGTCTCCCACGCCGGAGCCGCCACCACGTTCAACTTCGGAGAATGGAAAAGCGAAGTCGCCTCGCGCCACAACCCCGACGGCACGGTCTCCTTCCTCACCACCGCGCCGGGAGTCGCCGGCTTCGAATTCGTCGTCGGCACCGGCGCGAAGCGGACGCTGACGATGCGCGACTCGCAGCACGAGTACTTGTTCGAGGAGCGGTAGGCGGGCTCGCTGGGGATCAAGTTCGCCCAGGAATGGGCCGAATTGGGCGTAGAATTGGTTTCATGATTCGCGCCGACACCCTCCGGATCACGCCGGAGATCCTCGGGTTGATCGCCAAGATCGACGAATTCAAAGGCGCGTGGCGCGCTTTGGGCACGCTCGCGCCGGATCGGCTGTCGGCGCTGCGGCGGGTGGCGACGATCGAGAGCATCGGCTCCTCGACCCGCATCGAAGGGAGCAAGCTGTCCGATCGGGAGGTCGAGCGCCTGCTGTCGAACCTGGAGATCAAGAGCTTCACCACCCGCGACGAGCAGGAGGTGGCGGGGTATGCCGCGGTGATGGATCTGGTTTTCTCGTCATGGCCGGACATCTCGCTCACCGAAAACCACATCCGCCAGTTGCACCGCGATCTTCTGGTCTACGGCGAGAAGGATGCCTGGCATCGCGGCAACTACAAGACCTCCCCCAACCACGTCACCGCGTTCGACGAGGAAGGGGTCCAGATCGGAGTCGTGTTTGAGACCGCAACGCCTTTCGACACGCCGGGCCGAATGACCGAGCTGGTGACCTGGATGCGGGACGAGCGCGATCTGCAGCGCCTTCACCCGCTGCTGCTGATCGGCTTCTGGGTGGTCGTGCTCCTGGAGATCCATCCGTTTCAAGACGGCAACGGCAGGCTCAGCCGCATCCTGACCACGCTGCTTCTGCTGCAGGCCGGCTACGCCTACGTGCCGTACAGCTCGCTGGAGAGCGTGATCGAGCAGAACAAAGAGGCCTATTACCTCGCGCTACGGCAAACCCAAGGGACGATCCGCACCGACGCGCCGGACTGGCAACCGTGGATCGTGTTCTTCCTCCGCTCCCTCGCCGAGCAGGTGAGGCGTCTCAACCAGAAAGTCGAGCGGGAAAAACTGGTGCTCGCACCGATGCCGGAAGCCTCGCTGCAGATCGTCGAATTCGCCCGCGAGCACGGCCGGATCACCATGGCCGAAGCGATCCGATTGACGGGAGCGAGTCGCAACACTTTGAAGAATCACTTCCGGATGCTTTCCGAACAAGGCCATCTCCGCCAGCGCGGCAAGGGGCGGGGTGTTTGGTATGAGATGGCGTGAGGGGGCTGAACGATGGCCGTCGTTTCAATCGACCTCGCTTCGCGACGCTACCGTGATATCGGTATCGCCATTTTGAAAGGCTCGGTCAAATCGGCCGACGTACAGCTCGTTTTGCCGGAGAAGCATGGCCTGAGGGGCACGCCTGAGGTCGAAAAGCTCCTAGATTTTTGTACCGAACTCGCAGAGGAGGCGGGGGCGAACCTCATCCTCATCGATGGGCCCCAAGGATGGCGCGCCTCGAGGTCTCCTATCGACTACATGAGGCTTTGCGAGCGTTGTACTCGAACCCCTGGCAAGACCGACGTTCCCGAGATCGTCAAGCCGGCTTCCTGGACTCGAATGGTCCGGTTCTCGGTCGCCCTGTTCGATCGTCTCGATAAGGAAGGGTGGCCTCGTTTCTCTCATCAATCGCCGCCGGACCGTTCGGCCGTGGAATCGTTTCCCACCCACGCTTGGCGGTCCCTCGGCTGTACTCCTCTACCAGGCAGAGATCGAAGCGTTGAGAATCTCCGGGAGGGGTGCAAAAAGCTGTCAGATCTGTTTGGCATTACTTGGGCTCGATTTCCGACGCACGACGAGATACAGGCCGTCGTGGCCGGGATCGGTGGGCTGATGCTTCAAGAGTCGGGACCCTCCGGATGTCGCATCCACGGCAGCGAGCCATTTTGTGAATCGGGTACCTGGCGAGAAGGATTCATCCTCAGCCCGAAGTGGCCGGCCCACAAACCGCCGCATAGGTGGGCATTGGGTGGCCCCACATTGGATTCGAGTTGCGTCTGCGACAACCGCGAGGCACAGAACACCGCCAAACCGCTCGATTAAGAGCGTGGACTCCCCCTAACGTCGAACGCCCGGCAACCCCACCCCAGGGGCCGGGCGTTCCCTCAGCACTTCCCGCCGGAAAACGAACAGCTCCGCCGGCCTTCCCCCGTCTTTTCCGTTTGCCTTCCGGTCCCTTCGACCAAGCCTCCAGATTCGACCAGGCGGCGGAAGTTCTATTTGTGGAGGCGGACCCGGCGAGGGATTCGACGAAGCGCTGGAGTTGAAAGAGGGGGAAGCGCGGCGGCAGCAGCTCGAAGGCGACGGGGCGGTATTTGAGCTTTCCGCGGAGGCGGCCCAGGGGGCTCGCGAGGATGCAGGAGGTGGTCGAGGGCCGCGATCTGGCCGACACGGACCAGACGGGATCGGGGGCGTAGTCAGAACTCCGTCGGCGGTGCGGGATTGCCGGGTCCGCCGCTATATTGACACCTCAAACTCCGGTAGATATAATAAAGTAACTCACTGAGCAACTTGAGCAGAGCATTCCAAGGGCATATACCCGTACCTCTACTACGGATTGCATATTCTCCAGGCTCTAATTAAATAGGTTGGTGAACTCGTCGTAATGTCGGGAAAAGGCGAACCAGCGAAGGGGCTGTCAACTGATTAAAAATCTGAAGCCTAACTCCGGGCTTCGCGAGAATTTCTACGGCCTTAAAGGAAGCAGGTCAATTTAATCGATCTAATCATTTGAAAGGTAACGACCATGGCCGCTCGGACAATTCCTCCGCTGCCTCCTGTTGCACCTCAGGCACACGCGGCAGCGCCACTCCCTACTTTGAGACCTCCTTCTTTGGCAGCGCCCCCCCCTGCTTTCATAGCTCCTTTGGCAGCGCCCCTCCCCGCTTTTTTCCATCCCGCGCCGGTAGTTATTTCCCGCATTGCGGGCCCCAGATCCGCGCCCACTTCTGCGTTTCACACAAAGGTTTTAGATGCACAGTTTTCTGCAGAGCTTCATGAGGGAAATTCCATGCCTACTGATTTTCGAGACCAACTCCTGGAACTAGAGGAGTGGGCGCAAGCCAATAAGAGAGATGCAGTTCGCGATTCTATTGGGTTCTGGGCCTTGAAAATTCCCGCCATTCTGGCTTCGGCAAGCGCCGGGGTATGGGCCAATTTTGATCTTGTGACTGCGAGCGTCCTAGCGGGCGCAGTAGCGAGCCTGTGTGTCATTGTCGATGGTATCCATCCGAGAGGAATGCTCCGAAATACGCACCTCAGAGCTTACCACGACATCAGAATACTGATAGCTGGAATGGTTGCTGACTGGCGATCACGCAATGCAAGTGCGAAGGATGACAATACTGCGAGAAGGATCATACGCGAAGCCGAGAGTGAGCGGCAGAGAATCGCAGCCTCTATTCGCGACGCCGAGACCGCGCTTATTTATAAAAATGAAACATAAGATCGTGCGCCCTGCTTATTCAGCGTCACCTGCAACCGCCACTAAACTAAGCGACATCTACGCAGGTGAAGGGAGCAAAGTGGAATGCTGGGTCTCCTCGCCGCACTAAACGCCGCACCCGTTCGCCGGCGAACTGGTCGATCTCGGCGTCGAGCACGCGCTATTTACAAGTGTTCACTTCGAGATCACTGAGGTCATCCTCAAGGCTCGAGGGCCGTCTTCGAGGCACTGGTTCCGGCACAGAATTAGCCACATCTCAACCTGATCGCCTCCCCCTACCGCCGAACCCCCGGCAACCCCACCCCCGGCGCCGGGCGCTCGCGCAGCACCTCTCGCCGGAAGACGAACAGCTCCGCCGGCCGCCCCCCCGTCTTCTCGGTTTGCCGCCCGGTTCCTTCCACCAGCCCTCCGGATTCCACCAGACGGCGGAAGTTCTGTTTGTGGAGGCGGACCCCGGCGAGGGCTTCGACGACGCGCTGGAGCTGGAAGAGGGTGAAGCGGGGCGGCAGCAGCTCAAAGACGACGGGCCGGTATTTGAGCTTGCCGCGGAGGCGGCCTAGGGCGCTTGCGAGGATGCGGCGGTGGTCGAGGGCGGCGATTTGGCCGGACCAGGCGGGATCGGGGGCTTCCGCTTCTTCCGCCGCGCCGCCGTCCCTTCGGGATTCTTCGATCAGGTGCGCTTCGTAGAGCAGCTCGTAGCGTTCGAGGACCCGTTCGCCGTCCCAGGCGACGCCGGAGAGGCCGAAGGCGATGTCGGCGCGCTCGCGCCGTTCGCGACGATGCGCGGCGTCCGTTGGGTTGTCGGCGGCGCCAGAGATCCAGCGTTCGATCCCCGGTTCGATCACCCGATCGATGATCTCGGGGCGTCCTTCGCGCCAGTCTTCCCAGGGGAGGAAGCCGTAGATGTCGCCCCAGCGCGCTTCGCCGCTGCCGCGTCCCGGCCGCTCGCGGACCAGGGCGAGATAGGCGACCGAAACCGAACGCCCTCCCGTCTTCGCTTCGACCGGATCGCGCAGGCGGTCGCCGAAGGTGTAGAGCTGCTCGACGTAGCCGAGCTCCAGGCCGGTCTGCTCTTGAACCCAGCGGCGCAGGCCTCGTTCGAGGGTCGGATCGGTCTCCGGTTCGAGCGGGCCGAACGGCAGGGCGTCTTCGATCGAAGGCTCCTCGCTCGCCGGCCGGGGCAGCGGCCGGCGGACGACGAGGATGCGCGGCACCTCGTCGGTGACCGCGACGATCACCGCGTTCAGGCCGAGATCGATGTGGTGGGGCATGGCGGTTCGGTCCCGGCGGCGACGTCCGGCGAGGGCGGTGCCGCTTCGGCGATCCCCTCGCTCCCTTCCACCAGCTCGCGGTCGAACACCTCGGCGAACACCCCGGCGTAGATCCGGGCGACCTCCGCGACCGCGGGGCGCTCCCCCGTCAGGCGCTCGATCGAGGTCATCCGCACGCTGTGAAGACCGCAGGGGATGATGCCGCCGAACATCGACAGGTCGGTCGTGACGTTCAACGCGAAGCCGTGGGTGGTGATCCAGCGCGAGAGGTGAACGCCGATCGAGGCGATTTTCTCCTCCCCCACCCAGACGCCGACGAACGCCTGTCCGTCTCTCGGCTCGGCGGCGAGGCCGAAAGCGGCGAGCGTGCGGATCAGCGTCTCTTGCAGGTCGCGGACGTAGCGGCGGATGTCGCGCCGGTCCGGGGAGAGGTTCAGGATCGGGTAGCCGACCAGCTGCCCGGGGCCGTGGTAGGTCATCTGGCCGCCCCGGTCGCACTCGGCCACCTCCACTTCGTGGGCGGCGAGCCAGTCGGGATCGACCAGCAGGTCGGCGATCGAGGCGTTCCGGCCGAGGGTATAGACGTGCGGATGTTCGAGCAGGAAGAGCCGTTCCCCCTCGCCGCGGCGGCGGATTCCCTCGCGCGCATCGACCTGGAGGGCGACCGCCTGGGCGTACGCCACCCGGCCGAGGAACGAAGTGCGGACCTGTCGCGGAGAATTCGCCATGAGGCCATTCTAAATCGACCCTGCGCTAGGATACCGACGAATCGGTCGTGGTTTCGTTTGCCTCCTCGCTCCTTCGGGCGCCTTCGGCAGCGGCCAGTCGCTGCGGGACAAACGAAACCACAACCGGGATTTCGGACACCAGCGAAGCGAGGGGGCAGCTGTGGAAGACAGAATCGTTTCGGCCATCTTGGGCGGCGGGCAAGGCGCTCGCCTCTGGCCGCTCACGCGCGATCGGGCGAAACCGGCGGTGCCCGTGGGCGGCAAATTCCGGCTGATCGACATTCCGATCAGCAACAGCCTCCACGCCGGCATCGACCGGATCTACGTCCTCACCCAGTTCAACAGCGCGAGCCTGCATCGCCACATCAACCAGACCTACCGGTTCTCCTCGTTCTCCCAAGGCTTCGTCAACATCCTCGCGGCGGAGCAGACGCTCGACCGGCGCGAGTGGTTCCAAGGGACGGCCGACGCGATTCGCCAGACGCTCGGCCACCTGCTCGGGGGCAACCCGTCGGAGATCCTGATCCTCTCGGGCGATCAGCTGTATCTGATGAACATCCGCGAGTTCGTGGCGACCCACCGGGCGCGTGAGGCGGATCTGACCATTGCGGTGAAGCCGGTCACCCGCGCCGAGGCGCCCGGTTTCGGCATCCTCCAGCTCGATTCGGCCGGCCGCATCCGCGCGTTCCACGAGAAGCCGACCGACGAAGCCCAACTCGACGAGCTGGCGGTCGATGCCGAAACGAAAGGAGCGCTCGGATTCCCCGTGCCGGAGGGCTCCTACCTTGCGAGCATGGGCATCTACATGTTCCGGCGCGGGGTCATGGAGGAGCTGCTGGTCGGCACCGACACGATCGATTTCGGCCGCGAGGTGATCCCCCAGGCGCTCGCCAACTACAAGGTCTGCGCCTACCCGTACGACGGCTATTGGACCGACATCGGCACCATCCCGAGCTTCCATCAGGCGAACCTCGACCTCACGCTGCCGCTGCCGCCGCTCAACCTCTATGACCCGCACCTGCGGATCTACACCCACCCGCGCTATCTCGCGGGAACGAAGATCAACCAGTGCTTCGTCCAGTGCTCGGTGCTGTGCGAAGGGAGCATCCTCGAAGGGAGCCAGGTCAGCGACTCGATCGTCGGCATCCGCTCGGTGATCCGCGCCGGCTCGGTGATCGAGCGCGCGGTGATCATGGGGGCGAACTACTGGGAAGCCACGCCGGAAGCGGGCCATCTGCCGCTCGGCATCGGCCGCGATTGCCACATCAAAAACGCGATCATCGACTTCAACGCCCGGATCGGCGAGGGGAGCAAGCTGATCAACGCGGCCGGCATCCAGAACATCGACACCGAGAACTACTCGATCCGCGACGGCATCATCGTCGTGCCGAAAAACGCGGTCATTCCGCCGGGAACGATCCTTTGAGCATGAAGATCTGCCAGATCGCGGCCGAGCTCTCGCCGTTCGCGAAGACCGGGGGCCTGGGCGACGTCGCCTCGGGCCTTTCGAGCTTCCTCGCCCGGCAGGGGGGGGACGTGCGGATCTTCGTCCCCTACTACACGAACCTCGCGCGCACTCCCGAGAAGTTCCCGGCGGTCGATTTCATCCAAGGCGTGCCGCTCCAGCTCGGCGCCTTGAAATTCACCTACGGCCTGCGCACCACGAAGCTTCCGGGCAGCGAGGTGGACGTCTATTTCGTCGATTGCCCGGATCTGTACGGCGCGGAAGGGATCTACCAAGGGGACTGGGCGGACGCGCGCCGCTTCGCGGTCTTGACCCTCGCGGCGTTCGAGGCCTGCCAGCGGATGGGCTGGGGACCGGACATCGTCCACGTTCACGATTGGCACACCTCGCTCGCGCCGATCTTCTTGAAGAGCCATTTCGCCTGGGACCGCCTGTTCGAGAAGACGAAGACGGTGTTGACGATCCACAACGCCGGCTACCAGGGGGTGGTCGATCGCGAACTGGTGGAAGACCTCGGATTGGCCCAGTGGGCGTACCTGTTCCATCAGGAGGATTACCGCTCCGGCCACGTCAACCATCTGAAAAACGGCATCCTCCACGCCGACGTGGTGACCGCCGTCTCCCCCACCTACGCGCGGGAGATCCAGGACAACCTGGGCTACGGCCTGGAGCCCTGGCTCCGCGCCCGCGGCGTGATCGGCCTGATCAACGGCGTCGATTACGGCGAATGGGACCCGGCGACCGACCCCCACCTGCCCGCGCATTTCTCGATTGACGACCTGGCGGGCAAGGCGGAGAACAAGCGCGCGCTGCTGCGCGACGCGGGTCTCGACCGCGAGGGCGAAGAGCGGCTCGACATCCCGCTGCTCGGCATCGTCTCGCGCTTGACGCCGCAGAAGGGTTTCGACCTCCTGTTCTCTACCCTGCCGTTGTTCCTCGCCCACCGCGACGTGCGGCTGGTCGCCCTGGGCAGCGGCGAGCCGCGCTACGAGGAGTTTTTCGCCTCGCTCCAGGGCTTGTTCCCCACCAAGGTCTGGTTCTATAAAGGCTTCAACAACCCGCTCGCCCACCGGATCGAGGCGGCGGCGGACCTGTTCCTGATGCCGTCGAAGTTCGAGCCCTGCGGCCTGAATCAGATGTACAGCCTGCGTTACGGCACGCCGCCGATCGTCCACAAGACGGGCGGCCTGGCCGACACGGTGGCGCCGTTCGACTCCTCCTCCGGCCGCGGCACCGGTTTCGTCTTCGAGCATTTCACCCCCGAAGGCTTCGCCTGGGCGCTGGGGCAAGCGCTCGACCTTTTCCCCAATCGACCCCTCTGGGACCACCTGATGCAGAACGGCATGTCCCGGAACTTCTCGTGGGACGAGGTCGGCACCGGCTACGTAAGCCTGTACAACCATCTGGTATCCCGGGGCCGGGGATAGGAAATCGAGTAAGTAAGAACCGAGGGGAGCACCTGTCGCAGCACCGAGGAGACTTCAGCCATGCCTCTGCCGAATCTTGAACGTCCCCGCCGGGCGTCGGCGCTTGCCGCCGTCCTCCTTGCCTTTGCCGCCGCCGCGTCGGCGGCCGGCCCGGTCTGGCAGCGGGCGACGCCGTTCGGCGGCCCTCTAAGCGCCGTGGCCGAAGCCCCTTCCGCGACCCACACTCTCTACGCCGCCGGGAAAAACGGCCGGATCTTTAGGAGCCGCACCAACGGCGCCACCTGGGAACGCCGCGCCCTCCTTCCCGCCGGAATCGAAGAGCTGCAGGTCGAACCGCAGAACTTCCAGACGGTTTTCGCCCGCACCGCTTCGCGCCTGTACCGCTCCAAGAATGCGGGCCACACCTGGAAGGATCTCGGACCCTCGACGGTCCTCGCGTTCGACCCCGACCATTTCGGCGTGTTGTTCGGCGCCACCGAGCAGGGACTCCTCCGCTCGACCGACCATGGCGACAGCTGGGAACCGTGGGCGTTCACCGGGGTATCGGTCGTCAGCGTGGCGATCGATCCGCACACCCCTTCGACGCTGTTCGCGGTCACCGACCGGACCCCCGCCACCGAATTCCTGTTCGTCTGGAAAAGCACCGACGACGGCCGGACTTGGGTGCAGCTCGGAATCTCGGCGACCCGTCCGGCGATCGATTTCGTCCGACCTCGCTTCGTCTTCGACCCCGAGCATGCGGGCACGCTGTACGTCGCCTTCACCGGCAGCAGCGCCCGGCTCGATCCGATCTTTCGTACGGCGGACGGCGGAGCCACCTGGGCTCCCTTTGCGTCGGGGCTCGGCCTGATCGACCTCGTCGCAACGACGAACGGCAAACTGGTCGGTTCGACCTTCGTCGGCACTTCGCGCAGCCGCGACGGCGGTGCCAGTTGGCAACCCGCACTGCCGATTCAAGTCACCACGCCCACGCAGCCGCGCGACTCGCTCGCGCGCCTGGCCCCGTCGGCGGTGCCCGAGAAAGTGCTCGCGGTCGGCGCCACCGGGTTCTGGTTCTCGTCCAACGCCGGAGCGGCTTGGACCTCTTCGAATCGGGGCATCTTCGCGCAAGGGGCCGAGTCGGTGGCGGTCGCTCCGACGGGTCCCTCCGCGACGTATGCCACGGCAGGGATCGGCGTGTTCCGCAGCCTCGACGAAGGGCGCAACTGGGAACTTCGGTACACCGATCTGTTCGATTTCTCCCCCCTGTCGATCGAGGCCTTCCACCCGGAGGTTCCGACGACGCTTTACGCCACGGGGTTCGACGGTGTCGCAACCTATCTGGCCCGAAGCACGAACGGCGGCCGCGACTGGTCGAAACTCCCCGTGCCGTTCAATTGCGATTCGGGCGACTCGCTCTGCGACGTCGGAATGTCCGTGGCCGGTCTCGATCCGCACGATCCCGACGCCATCCTGGTCGCCGGCAACTACTTTTTCCATTTCGTCGGGTTCGGCGACTTCCTCCTGCGTAGCGACGACGGCTTTGCCAGCTACAAGACGCTCGCGCCGCTCCGCCGCCTCGGCACGGTGATCGTCGACGCCGACCGCGCCGATACGCTA
>DATMZU010000595.1:0-3174 GCA_035607435.1 Thermoanaerobaculia bacterium
TCGGTGCCCATCGGTTCCGTAGAACCCATCGCGGCCGAGTGATCCATCGTATCGTTCATCGGCTCAGCCGGCTCAGCCGGCTCGGCGGCAGCGGTGGTGCCCATCGAATTCGTGGAATCCATGGAGTGGTCCGGATCGTTCGGCTGCGCCGGGCGAGCGGGGGCCTGGTAGCCGCCCGTGGTGCCCACGACGGTCGTGCGCGATTCGCCGGTCTGGCCATTGGTGCCCGGGGTTCCGGTATTGGTGAGAGTGCGGGTGGTCGTGCCGGCCGGTTTCGCGGGCTCGGTCCCTTGAGTCCCTTCAATGACCTGAACCGCCTGGAATCCCCCGGTATCCAGGGCATGATAGACGACGGTGACCTGATCGCCGACGGCAAGGACCGCGGGCTTCGTGGTGGCTGAATCGAGAACCAGATTGAGGCGGGTTCCGGCGTCCGTCTGGATCGCCAGATCAAATGCGGAGGACGAGATCACGCGCCCCGAGACCGTCTTGTTCATCGTCTCCTGGGCGTAGGCGGCGGCTCCGACGGCGAGCACGAGGCAGAGGAAGAGGTTGGATATGCGCTTCACGGGGGCCTCCTTCTTCGAAGTGGGCGATGAACCGGCACCTGGGAACGAACGCGAAACTAGAGGGTGGCGGCCTTTGCCCGGCATGCCCTCCAAAAAGGCAAGAGCGGTGCCAGGGGTATCTCTCCCTGGAGGAGGGGCCGGCAAGAGGCAGTCGTTGCCGGTTCGCGGCAGCGGCTGGCAGGAACTGCAAGATATGCCGGAGGGCCGTCGGCCGCAGCCCCCTCGCATTTCGAGCCGCTACTCGATCTCCAGCCGTAGGAGCCCCTGGCCCTCGGTGCCGGCCCAGAGAATCTCCCGCCGGGCGTCGAGGGCGAACGCGCCGAGGAAACGATCGACCGGCAGGCCATCGCCCTGCGGCAGCCAGGTGGCGGTACCGGCGTCCCAACGGTAGATCCCTTTCCTCGCGACCCCGGCGTAGACGCCGTCCGGGCGCTTCGGATCGGGGATCAGCGTGACGATCCCGCCGCCGAGCGGCGCGTCGAGCGGTTGGAAGGTCGAGCCGCCGTCCGTGCTCCAGGAGACCGTGCCGTCGGGCGTTCCGATCCACAGCGCGTCGGCGCGGTTCGGATCGAGCGCGAGCGCCGAGGGATGTCGAATACCGCCCACGCTGCGCCAAGTGGTGCCGGCATCCAAGCTCTTCTTGAGGTCCTGCCGCGTCGCCGCGTAGAGCGAGTTGCCCCGGTGGGGATCGACCGCGAGAGCGGTAGCGTCGAGCGGATTCCGGCGTTGGCGCCAGGTCCGGCCGCCGTCGGTCGAGAAGGCGAAGAGCACCGAGCGGTCGGGATCGAAGCGCTGTTCGGAGGCGGCCGAAACGTACAGCTTCTTGGGGTTGCTTGGATCGATCGCCAGGGCGGAGCTGAATCCTTCGAGGAAGGGCAGATACCCGGAATAGAGAGGCAGCAGCAGGCGCCAGGTCACTCCGCCGTCGCGGCTGGTGAACAGGCCGAGCGGGCCGTGACCGTAAGCCCGGTCGCCGTCGCGCGGATCGAAGACCAATCGGTCCGGGCTCGGAGCGGCGGTCTTTTTCCAGCTCGCGCCGGAATCGGCGCTCGCGAAAACCTCCCGGGTGAGCGCGAGGACGCGCGGCACCGCGCCGCTCGAAGCCGCGACGTCGCGGAGGTGATGCGCGGTGATCCCTTGGCTCGAAGCGCGCCAGCCGGCGCCGCCGCTCCCGGAGCGCCAGACCCCGCGATCGGAGCCCGACAGGATCGTCCCGCCGGCCAGCGGCGCGAGGGCGCCGACCGAGTCGTCCGGTCCCGCCTGGCGAATGCCCTGGGCATTCGCTTCCGGCAGCCAGGTCTCGCCCTCGTCGCCGGAGCGGAGGACGCCGTAGGTCGTCGCGATCAGCAGGCCGCCCGCCGGGGTGAGCGCGAAATCCCGGACGTAGGTCGAAAGATTGCGGTCCAGCGCGATCCAGGTGGCGCCTTCGTCGTCCGAGCGAAAGAGGTTGTTGGATGTGAGAAGAAACACCGGGCCGTCGGCGCCCGGCCCGAAGGCGAAGCGCGGCTGAGAGACGACGCCGGGAAAGTCGAGAGACTCCGTCCAAGTGGCTCCGCCGTCGAGGCTCCGAAAGACCACGCCCACGGTCCGCTCGTCGCGTCCGATCGCCACCAGGAAGTTGGCCTTCCGGGGATGGACGCCTACGGCTTCGGCGCTGAGATCGGGCAGCGCGAACGGCGCCCAATGGTCGCCCAGGTCGGCGCTTCGGTAGATGCCGTGATCGGTCGCGGCCCACAGCGCCCGCGGATGGCGCGGATCGAGGGTCAACGAGTTTGCCGCCAGCGTGATCCCCGCGCCGACCTGCAGGTCGCTCCAGGTGGCACCGCCGTCGCGGCTGCGGGCGAAGAATTGGGAGAAGGAACCGAATTCCGCGAACAGAAGGCGCGCATCCGTGGGGGAGACCTCCAGCCGGTACGCGGTGACATCGGCGGCGCCCGGTCCGGGCGAACGCCAGCTCCGGCCGCCGTCGGTGCTCTTGAGGACCCCGTAGGGCGCGATCCCCGCGTACACGACGCCCGGCGCGCTGGGCGCCGCGGCGAGGGAGAGGATCGGTCCGCCGTACAGGGGGACCGGCTGCCAGGGGGCGGCGGAGAGGGTGGGGGCGAAAAGGCCGAGGCCCAGCGCGGCCAGGAGGGAAAGGCGGGTTCCGTTCATGGAAAGAGGGTAGAACGGTTTTCCCGTCCGGTTCGGGCGGCATGGGACGAACGGCGGATTCTCGAAGCCGAGGAGCCCCACGGCGGGGCTCCCGGGCGTCAGACTTGAATCAGAACCAGTACTTCGCCTTCTCCGCCCACTCGCTCTTCGGGTAGTTCTTCTTGAGCAGATCGAACGCCGCCTTCGAGAGGTTCGGCTTCTCCTGGCGGCAGGCTGCGACCTTTGCTCTTTGGGAGACGAGGTAGAGAGCCTCCGGGACGTTCGGGTCGGACGGCTTTTCGCGCGCCCAGGCGAGCACCTTGCCGGCCACCACGTCGTACCCCTCGCCGAGGGCTTCGAGCGCTTTCACCTCGCGCGCCGCGGCGGCGCTCTCCGCGGCGGAGAGGAAGGGCGGGTGGGCCGGCAGGTCGGGCAGGTCGTCGTTCTTGTCGTCGGAGGAGACCTCGGCGGG
>DATMZU010000015.1:0-4816 GCA_035607435.1 Thermoanaerobaculia bacterium
CTCGCCGCCGTGGCGCTCGACGGCAAGATTTACGTTCTGGGCGGGAGCGACGGGACCCACCCGAGCCGCGCGCTCGAAGTCTACGATCCGCTCGCGAACGCCTGGCAAACGAAAGCGCCGATGCCCACGGCGAGGGTATTCCTCGCCGCGGCGGCGCTCGACGGCAAGATCTACGCGGTGGGCGGCGCGCCCGACTGCTGCGGCACGTCGGTCACGTCGGCCGTGGAGATCTACGATCCGGCCACCGACCGCTGGACCTCGGGCGCCCCGCTGCCGATCGCGCAGCAGGTGTCGGCCGCCGCGGGCGTTGAAGGCAGGGTCTTCACGTTCGGCGGTTTCATCCCGGGCGTGGGCGTTCAAGGCGCCACGTTCGAGTACGACCCGGCCGGCAACGCGTGGACCCCCCGGGCGGTGATGCCCTTGGCGCGAGACCAGGCTCCGGCGGTCGTGATGGAGGCCCAGGTCCACGTCCTCGGCGGCTCGGTGGACTGCCATTGCCAGGCGCTCGCCACGCACCAGAGCTACACGCCGATTCCCCAATCCTCGATGTCGAAGGCGGATCTGGCGATCGTCCTCAGCGACGGAGTGACCGAGGTGGAGGTCGGCGATTCGGTCGAGTACAGGATCGAAGTCACCAACCGCGGACCGAAAGCGGTGGCCGGCGCCGCCGTCCGGGACCCCTTGCCATCCCAGCTCGATCCCTCGGCGACCTGGAGCTGCGTTCCCGTGCCCGGGACGCCCGGGGCTCGGTGCACGTCCTCAGGGTCGGGCTCGATCGACGACCTCGTGGATCTTCCCGTCGGGGGCAAGGTGCGCTACGCCCTGAACGGAAGGATCCGCGAGGGGGACTCGGTCTCGATCGAAAACACGGCGACCGTCGCTCCGCCTTCCGGCATCGTCGATCCGGACCTGTCGAACAACCGATCGGTCGATCGAAACTCGATCGTCTGTTCCGCACCGCCGCGAATCATCAAGAGCGACGCCCTGGAGGTCGTGGCGCCGGGCGCCACGCCGGTCTATCGAATCGTCGTCAGCAACGATTGCCCTACACCGCTCACCGTCACGGTGACCGACGATCTGCTGGCGAGCGGGCTGGACGCGGTCCGATGGTGCCGCGGCGAGTCGTGTGTGCCGTCGCCCAGGGCCAACTTGATCGACACGATCGCCGTTCCCGCGCAGGGTTCGGTCACGTACCGGGCGACCGGCACGGTGCCCTGCCTCTCTCGGATCGAGAACCGGGCGTGCGTCGAGGCGTCCGGCCGGCCGATGGTCTGCGCCACCGACGTCGATCGCGTCGAACCGATCGAGGCGGACCTCTCGGTCGCTTTGACCGGCCCAGACGTGGTGAGCCGCGGTGACGTGGCGAACTATCAGGTGACGATCCACAACGCCGGCCCCTGTTCCGCGACCGATGTTCAGCTCGAATTTCCGCGGCCCGGCGGTTTTGGTTCCGGTAACCTCCATTCCAGTCTCCTCGATCCTTGTGGAAACCACTTCCCCTGCCCGATCGGCACGATCCTCACGGGAGCGGACGTTGCCGTGGCGGCGAGCTTCGACGTGGCGGAGGACGCCCCCTGCGGGACGGTTCTCGCCAGCGCGCGCGTTAAAAGTCTCCACGATCCCATCAGCAACAACGATTCGAAGAGCGTCACCACCCGCGTCGTATGCCCTCTGGAGATCACCAAGACCGACGGCCGGGAGACGGCGCCGCCGGGAGCGCCCCTCGTCTACACGATCACCGTCACGAATCCGGACGCCGCCGAGAGCCTGCCCGTCCGCGTGACGGACGCCTTCCCCGCGGAGATTCAGCCGGTGACCTGGTGCCGAGGGTCGGACTGCCTCCCCTTCCTCCACGGCGACCTGACGGATCAGGCGAACCTGCCGGCCGGCGGCTCCCTCGTCTATCGCGCCCAGGGACGCGTCTCCTGCCTGTTCTCCGGCGCCCTCGCGAACACCGCCACGGTTTCGACGCTTGGGCTGCCGGCGATCCAGGCGAGCGCCACGGACGAGACCCTGATCGTGCCGGACCCCGGCTTGACCGCTTGTTGCGCGGGAATCGACGGCGTCTTCCTCGAAGGCCAGACGATCACCTACACCTTCGTGTTGTGGAACGGCGGGCCGTTGATTCAGAACGACAACCCCGGTCCCGAGTTCGAGGACGTGCTGCCGCCGGGCCTGACGCTCGTTAACGTCAGCGCGACCCGTGGCTCCACGACGGGGCCGCCCGGCAATACGGCGACCTGGGACGGGGCGCTCGGCGTGGGGGAGAACGTCATCATTCGGGTCACGGCGAAAATCAACGGGGGGACGGACGGAACGACGATCTGCAACCAGGGGACTTTCCATTTCGACGCGGACGGCAACGGCACGAACGAGTCGAGCGGCGTGACCGACGATCCGAACCTGCCCGGCGATGCGGACCCTTGCTGCATTCGCGTCGCCATGGGAATTCCGACCCTCGACGGCGCCGGCTTGGCCGCGCTGGTCCTGCTGGTCTGTTGCGTGGGGGTGATGTCCTCGAAGCGACGCAGAGGCGCGAAAAGCCGGGGCGATCTCGAAGCCCCCTAGGTTCGAGGTCCAAGCCACGCCCAACGGGCCTCACGCAACGCAAAAGCGCCCCCCAGCCGGTCGCCTGGCCTGCGCGGCCACCGACTCCCTATGCAACCGGCCCCTCCCGCCTGCGTACTCAAGGTACCTGAAAGGAGTCGTCCATGCCCACCCGATCGCGTATCGCCGGTCTTTTTGCGTTCGTCCTTCTCTTCCTACCCTGCCTCCTGGCTGCCGAGGGCGCCGGGGGCGAAGCCAATCCGCCGGAGAAGCCGGCGGCGCCCGCCTCTTCCCCGAAGGAGTTCGTCACCCATCACACCGTGGAGATCGGCGGCAAGACCCTGCGCTACCGGGCCGTCGCGGGCGAGACGTTCCTCAAGGACGCCAAGGGAACGCCGAAGGCGAGCATCTTCAGCGTCTCCTACCTGCTCGACGGGGTGGACGCTCCGTCGGCGCGGCCCATCACCTTCCTCTTCAACGGCGGCCCGGGATCGACCGCGACCTGGCTTCACATTGGCGCCTTCGGCCCCGTGCGGCTCAATCTGGGGGACGATCCTCTGGATGCCGGAAGTCCGCCGTACCCGCTGCGTCCCAACGTCCACAGCCTTCTCGATGTCTCCGACCTGGTGTTCGTCGATCCCATCGGCACGGGCTACAGCCACGCGTTGGGTGAGGGCAAAGACAGCGAGTACTGGGGCGTGGACGAGGACGCGGCCTCGATGGCCTCCTTCATCCGCTCGTACCTGACGCATCAGCGCCGCTGGACCTCGCCGAAATACCTGGCCGGCGAGAGCTACGGCACGATCCGCGCGAGCGTGCTGGTGCGCGACCTGTCGCTGGACGTGCTGGACGGCGTGGCGTTCAACGGGGTGATCCTGATCTCCACGGCGGTCGATGTCCGCGTCTTCCTCTCCGGCGCGCCGGGCAACGACATTGCCTACGCGACCGGCCTGCCGACCTACGCGGCGACGGCCTACTACCACAACCAGCTCCCGGAGAAGCCGGCGAACCGGGAGGCGTTCCTCGCCGAAGCGCGCGAGTTCGCCGCCACCGAGTATCTGACCGCCCTGTTCAAAGGCGACGCCCTTTCCGACGCGGAGACCGCGGCGGTCGCCGCGAAGCTCCACCGCTTCACCGGCCTCTCCGAGGCATACCTGCGCCGCAGCCATCTGCGCGTGCCGGTGGATCATTTCTTGAAGGAACTGCTGCGCGATCGCGGCGAGGTCTTAGGGATTCACGACACGCGCTTCCGCGGCAAGGACCCCGACGAGGCCGGCGAATTGGTCGCCTGGGATCCCTTTCTCTTCGGCATCGCCGGTCCGTTCGTGTCGGCGATCAACGGCTATCTGACCGACGATCTCAAAGTGGACATGGGGGAGAGCTACGAGGTCTTCCAGGAGCGGGCGGGCGGCGCCTGGAAGCGGCCCGCGGGCGATCAGAACGTCTTCTCGGGCTTCTTGAACACGACGGGATACCTGTCTCAGGCGGCGGCCACGAACCGCGACTTCCGCATCTTCGTGGCGGGCGGCTACTACGATCTGACCACCACCTTCTATGGCGTCGAGCAGACCTTCAACCACAGCGGCATCCCCAAGGATCGCATCACCTTGAAGACCTACGAGGGCGGCCACATGATGTACCTCCGCGAGGCGTCGCTCACGGCGCTCTCGGCGGACATTCGGGCGTTCATCCGCGGCGGGAAATAAAGGGCGGCGAAGCAGCGGCTCACGCCGCTCAAGGCTCGTCGAGATGCAAGACGTCCACGAGGGCTCCTCGCGAATCGAAAGTGAGGAGCCGCTTGGGCCAACCGAAGCCGCCGCTCGGCGTGTACGTGTAGGACCAGACCACCTGCCCCTCGGGTCTCCGAGCCGTCGCCAAGGGCGGGCCAAGCCGCGCCGTCACCTCGGCCAGAGTGAGCGGCTGCCCGTTCTGGTTCGCCTTTAGGATCTCCAGAAATTTTTCCTCGGAGTATCCCGGGGCGAATCGATCCAGGCCGGCGACGGAGAAGAAGAAAACCAGGACGGTGGAGGGAACGACGGCGAGCCTCTTGAGGCGCGCCGCCCTGCTCTCGGCGCGGAACGCCCAGAGGATGGCCAATCCGCTGGCAAGCAACACGAGGCGGGCACGCAAATGGAGCAGGTCATTGCCGGCTCCGGCTTCGAGGTGCTCCACGTCGATACCCGCCGGCTCAAAGAATCCCGTGACCGTCATCGCCCAGGCCGTGGTGACCCCGAAGACCCCCAGGGTCGCGACGAGGGCGATGGGAATC
>DATMZU010000026.1:0-3072 GCA_035607435.1 Thermoanaerobaculia bacterium
GAAAGACTCAAAAGAAGCGTTCAGGTGGAGAGCGAAATCCCCCCGTCCGGGCCACGACGGTGAAACCGCTGACCCAAGAGGTCGGTAGCGAGATTGTCGGACCCAGCGGGGCGGACCCCTTTATGCACGAGACCCAAAGACTGTCGACCCAGAGTGCGAATGGAAGCCTGGGGAATCGCTCCCGCCGCAAACAGACTTGCAGGGAAAGCCGCCAAGGCGGCTTGACTCAGATTGGCCTTCTCATGGAAGCGGTTTCAACCGCTCGCGGGGCTCGCGCGGCGCACCCGGCCGCTCGCCTCCCGTGCCGCCGAGACGACGGCGGTCCCAGGAAAAGCACACCCGGGGGAACGGCGAGGTGCGACGCTGGCGGTTTGCGCCCCCCGACCCTCTACCGAACCACCCTGGGCGGCGCGGCCGATTGGCGTTCATGGTTATTGTTGCCACGCCTTTCCGCGGAGACGCCCCGACGACAGTGGACCCGGTCCTTTCGTGGTTGGGTACCGGGGCGTCTCTACCGGCCTGCGGGTGCCATTGCCACAATCGGTCCCGCGTCGCAGGCGATCAACCAACAAGAACGCCGCCGAGACGGCGGCGGTCCCAGGAAAAGCACACCCGAGGAGCAGCGAGGGTGAAAGGGCGCCCGGTCCTAGGAAGAGCACACCCGCGGCCGGACCTATTGCTTCGCCTCCAGACTCACCTCGTCGATCTGCAACTTGAACGGCCCGGTGACCGCCTGGCCCGCTCCCCAGAAGAACATTTGGATGTCTCGGCTCTCTCCGGTCAGCTCGGCGAGGGAGAAGGTGAAGCGCTGCCAGTCGGGGCCGGCGACGAAGGTGCGCATCGCGGGGATGCGGCCGAGGCTCTTTGCGAACATCATGAGCTGGTAGGTTCCGCCGTCGCCGCGGGCGAAGAACGAGATCGAGGCGACGTCCGACAGGTCCGCCGGGTCCAGGCGCTCACGGCCGACATAGAGCGCTGCGCCGGCCCAGGGGAAGGCCGCGCCGGGCTGGATTTCGCCGCCGATCTCGATCGACTTTGTGCTGCCCGAAGCGCCGCCATCGACCACCGCCACCTTGACCGTCGATTTTCCTCTCATCACCTGATCGGTGGACTCGAACCACCCGGCTCCGATCGCCGAGGCGAGCTTGCCTTGTTCGAAATCCGCGATCCGGCCCGACGGCGGCAGCTCGGGCTTGAGCGACGAGGCCGCGGCAGCGGTTTCGAACTTCGGCCGCTCGAAGCGGTGGCCGAGCTTCCAAATTCCGACGATCGCGCGGGTTGAGGTGATCTCGGTGGTTGGGTCCCCTTCGACCAGCACGAGATCCGCCCGGAGCCCCGGGGCGATCCGGCCGCGATCTTTCAAGCGGAACGCCGTGGCCGGGGCGGAGGTGGCAGCGACCAGCGCCTGGATCGGCGTGAGCCCCGCTTTCACCAACAATTCCATCTCGCGGTGGACGCTCGCGCCATAGGTGGCGCTTGGGTTCGGCGCGTCGCTCCCGGCGAGGATCGGCACCCCCGCCGCCGCGAGATCTCGAACCGCCGCGAAGGCGTTGGAAAGGTTTACTTTGCCGCCGCCGACGAACGACCGGCCGAGGGTCGCGCGCTCCGCGTCCGACAGGTACCCGGCGAAGCGCGGATCGTCGTTCAACGCCTTGCCGCTCGCGACCGCCGTGGCGCTTTCGAGGATCGTCAACGTAGGGACGACGAATGCCTTGTTCCGTTTCGCCAGCGCGGCAAATTCAGGGTCCGGCGCGCGATCCTCGAACAGGTGGACGAGACCATCGACCCCCGCGTTGAGCGCCAGCATCGCCTCGTCCTCCGTGCCGATGTGCGCCACCGCGAGCTTGCCGCGCGCATGGGCCGCCTTGGCGAGCGCCGCGACCGTTGCGGCGTCGAGGGTCGGAAACGTCATCGCCCAGGCTTTGCCGTCTTCAACCACGATCTTCAGATAGTCCGACCCTTCGGCGAACCGCGCGGCGACGAACGCGTCGGCCTCTTCCGGTTTCGTGAGGGTCGGGATCTGTGAACCGAACTGGGTGCCGTGCCCTCCCGGCGCGGTCGCCAACGTTCCCGCGCTATAGAGATCGGCGCGGTCCGGAGCGCCGTCTTTCGCCTGCTCTTCCCGGCGCTGCTGCGCAACCTTCGGGTCGGAAAACATGTCGAGCTGGGTCGTTACGCCGAAGGCAAGCGCCCGCTCCAGAGCATTTCCCCAGGTGTGGGCATGGGAGTCGATCAGGCCCGGCAGAAGGGTCTTGCCCGCGCCGTCGATCGTTTCGGCGTCCGCCGGGACTTTCACTTTCGGCCCGACCGCGACGATCTTGCCTCCTTCGATCAGCACCGTCGCGTCGGGCGTGACTTTCAGGCCATCGAACAGGCGGACGTGCACGATCGCGAAATGTGGAGCGGACGCCGAAACGACCGCCGGCTCGGCGTTCCCGAGCGAGGCGAGAGCGAAGAGAGAAAAGACCGCGAAAGGGCGGGCCGATCGGGGGATCTGACGGAAACAGAGGAAGGGACGGATCGACATGGCTCGGTTCTCCTGGAACTTCATGAGGCCGACATCCTCTCCTACCCTCCCCGCCTCCCGCGAGTGCCCCCGGTCACGAATCCACGGTGACAAAGGTCATGTCGCGATTCCAGAGCGTCGCGGTCAGCGAAACATCATCACGAGGTCGAAGAGGCCATCGGAGCCGCGACCACGGCGCCAGGCTCTTCCCCTACCGGAGCCTTCTTGTTCACCAGCAGCAGGCTCACCAGGATGCAGCTGAGCCCGACGATCATTCCACCCGAGAGCGGCTCGTCGAGCAGCAGCACGCCCCAGAGCACGCCGAAGACCGGGATCACGTAGGCCACGGTCGCCGTTTTGACCGCTCCGACTTGGCCGATCAGCCAGAAGAAGACGAGATAGGCCAGAGCCGTCGAGACCAGGGCGAGCGCCACGAGCGCACCGAGAGCGGCCGGTGTGATCGAAACGCGCGGCAGGGCAAACGCCGCGGGAATCACCAGCCAGGCCGCCGCGGCAAGTTGTTGGCCGAGAGCGAGGGTCATAACCGGCGCATTGGGAAGTTTCCG
>DATMZU010000041.1:0-5643 GCA_035607435.1 Thermoanaerobaculia bacterium
GCCGCCGAACCAGGTGGCTCCCACTCCGCCAGCGAAGCCTGCCCCGACTCCCGCGCCCACGGTCGCCCCGCAACCGAAGCCGACCCCGCCTGCGGCTCCTAGCGCTCCGCCGTCCACTCCGGCTCCGACCGTGACCGCCCCGCCGGTCCCGACGCCAACCCCGGCCCCGGCTCCGGCGCCCGCGGCGGTTCCGGTCCCTGCGGCTCCCGCCAATCCCGCACCGGCGCTACCGGAACCCAAAGCTCAGCGCCGTTCGTACGCCGAGCGCTCGTGCATCGAGTGCAAAGCGGGCGAGGAGGCGCTGTCGGTCGAGATCGCCGTGCCGCCCGGAACCGCGCCCTGCGGCGAAGGGCTCGACGACCGCCTGCGCGATCGCGACCCGGCCAAGGCCGAAGCGGGTCTCCCGCCGAGCTGCCGCCTGCTGCGCATCGTCCTGCCGCCGGAGGCGCGCTTCACCGGCTACCGCTACGAGGTAGAAGACGGCGGCGCCTCGCGCGACTGCCGCGCAGGCGCCGACTGCCCCGTGGGCACCTGCCGCTTCCCGCTCGATCCGGGGATTCGCAAAGGACCGGCAGGAACGGCATTCACGGCGGCGTTCGAAAACACCTCTCCCGACCGTGAACGGCGGGCGATCTTTACGGTGTATTTCGCTCCGGAGTAGGGGAAGGCTGAGGCACGCGCCGACGCGTCGGCGTTTGGGAAAGCGGCGACACGTAGCCGCACTCCAGACGGGTTCTACCCTCTGAGCGCCCGCTCCAACTGCCCCAGATCCACGTCGATTTCTACGGGTCGGTTGGCTCCCGGCGGGGGCGGGTCCATGTCTCGGTGGTAGCTGATGAGGATGCCGGGGTCTTTGAGGACGTGGCCGGTGAGGACGGCGACGACTCGTTCGTCGGGGCGGATGGTGCCCGCGGCGACGAGTTTCTTGACTCCCGCCACGCTTGCGGCGCTCGCGGGCTCGCAGCCGACTCCTGAGGCGTCGATCGCGGCTTTGGCTTCGAGGATCTCTTCGTCGGTGACGGCGATCGAGACTCCGTTCGTGTCGTGGAGCGCGCGCACCGCTCGGTCCCAGGAGGCGGGGTCGCCGATTTTGATCGCGGTGGCGATCGTGTCGGCTTTCATCGTCCGGCGCTGGGTGAAACCTTCGGCGAAGCCTTGGGCGAAAGGCGAGGCTCCGGCGGCCTGGATCGCGGCGAGGCGCGGCAGGCGGTCGATCAGTCCCAGCTCTCGGGCTTCGACGAGGGCTTTCCCGAAGGCCGAGGTGTTCCCCAGGTTGCCGGCGGGGAGCGCAATCCAGTCGGGCGCCTGCCAGCCGAGCTGCTCCAGGATTTCGAGCACGATCGTCTTCTGCCCTTCGAGCCGGAATGGGTTGATCGAATTGAGCAGGTAGACGTCCAGCTCGCGGCTGGCCTGCTCGATCAGTCGCAGGCAGGCGTCGAAATCTCCCCGCACCAGCAGGGTCTTCGCGCCGTAGGCGAGCGACTGCGCGAGCTTGCCTAGGGCGATCTGGCCGGCCGGCACGACGACCAGCGCGGGGATGCCGGCCTGGGCGGCGTAGGAGGCGAGGGCGGCGGAGGTGTTGCCGGTCGAGGCGCAGGCGACCGCGCTCGCGCCCACCCTTCGGGCTTGCGTGACCCCTGCGGTCATGCCGCGATCCTTGAACGATCCGGTCGGGTTGTGCCCCTCGTGCTTCATCGTGAGGTCGGCGACACCGGCAAAGCGGCATACTGCGCCGCGGCAGAGGAGCGGGGTGTTCCCCTCCGGATGGCTCACGATCTCGTCGTCCGCGGCTCCGGGCGCCACCAGCTCGCGATAGCGCCAGACGCCCGAGCCGGAGACTCCGCGTCCGGAGGCGCGACGCTCGGCGAACAGCGCGCGCAACGCCGCGCCGCGCAGGGCGGGCGCCGGTTGCCGTGCCTCCAGCAGGCCGCCGCAATCGCAGCGGGAGCGGGCGTCGAGCGCGGGCAGCTCGGTGCCGCAGGCGGCGCAGACTTGGATCGTTTCGGCACCGGGGGCGAAGATCATGCGTCGTCTCCTGGGATTTCGCGGGCGCCCTCTCGGTCGACCTCGGCGATGCGCACGGTAGAAGCGATGCCGCGGGCGGCGTAGGCGCCGGACATGGCGGCGGCGATCCGCTCGGCCGTTTCGCGGTCGCCCGCGAGCGCGAACGCCGTCGGGCCGGAGCCCGAGATCGAAGCGCCGAGCGCTCCCGCACGAAGTGCCGCGGCTTTCGCTTCGGCGAAGCCGGCGAGCAGGGGGGCGCGCACCGGTTCGGCGATTCGGTCGTCAATCGCCCGGCCGATCAGGGCGAGATCGCCCATGCAGAGCCCGGCGATCAACGCTCCGGTGTGCGCGAGCTGATGGACCGCGACCGCGCGCGACACCTCGCGCGGCAGGACGCGGCGCGCTTCGGCGGTGCGCATCGCGGCGTCGGGCGTCGCGAGCACGACGAGCAGGTCGGTGGGCACCGGCAGGCGGATGGCGTCGATCGGATCGATCGAGCGGACCAGCACGGCGCCGCCGAGCAGCGAAGGGGCCACGTTGTCCAAATGGCAGCCGGCGACCGCGGCCTCGCCCGCGAGGCTCGCGGCGAGCAAGGCGTCCGTATCGAGCGGCGCGCCGAGCAGCAGATGCACCGCGACGGCCGCCGCGACCGCCGAGGCGGCGCTGCCGCCCAGACCGGCCGAGAGCGGCAGCCCTTTTTCGATCGCGAGCGAAACGGAGATCTTCGAGCCCGCGCGGCGGAGAGCCTCGCGCGCGGCGATGCCGGCGGAATTCAGGTCGGGATCGAGCGGCAGATCGGGGTGGCCGGCGGAAAGGATGGTGATCGGCCCCGCGCCGGGTTTCGCTTCGATGCGCCGCGCGGAGACCGTGTCGCCGGCTCCCGCGACCGCGAGCCCCAGGGTGTCGAAGCCCGGTCCGAGGTTGCCGATCGAGCCCGGGGCGAAGACGCGGGCGTGGGTTCTCTCCGCGCCGCTCACGGCTCGCTCGCCAGCTCGAACAGGTCGTTCGCCACGCCGGCTGCGGTGACGCCGAGCCCGGCGCCCGGACCGGTGATCACCAACGGGTTCGTCTTATAGCGAGCGGTCGTAAACACCACCTGGTTCGCAGTGCCGTGGAGCGCGGCGAACGACGAGGTGGGCGGCACCGCGGCGAGCGCCACCGAGAGCTTCCTGCGGGTGACAGTCGCGACGTAGCGGAGCGCCTCGCCCTTCGCCCGCGCCTCGTCGCCGCGCTTTTTCCACCCGGCGTCGAGCTCCGGCAGACGGGCCAGGAACTCCTCCTTGGACAAATCGCGCGCCCACGCGGGGACCAGCGGTTCGACCGCGACGTCGCCGATCTCGCCGTCGAAGCCGAGCAGGCGGCCGAGAATCAGCGCTTTGCGCGCCACGTCCATGCCGGAAAGGTCGTCGCGCGGATCGGGCTCGGTGAAGCCCGCGGCCATCGCGGCGCGCAGCGCTTCCGAGAAACGCCGGCCGCGCGAAACTTCGGTGAGCAGGAAGCCGAGCGTGCCCGAGAAGCACCCTTCGATCCGCTCGATCCGGTCGCCCGATTCGAGCAGCTTACGGTAGGTGTCCATCACCGGCAGCCCGGCGCCGACGGTCGCTTCGAAGCGCAGATCGCGGCCGAGCGCACGGGCGAGCGCGAGCAGCTCCGCCGCCTCGCGCCGTGGACCGGAGAGCGGCCGTTTGTTCGCGAGCGCCAGACGCATCCCCGCTTCGAGCGCGGCGGCGAGCAGCGGCGCGGTCTCCTCCGCGGTCAAGTCGGCGAGGATCGGCCGCGCCAGGGCGTGGCGGCAGATCTCGGCCAGGGCCGCTTCGGGCGTTGCCGCGTGCCCGCCGGGAGCCGCGGCGAGCGCACCGCCCGCGGCCTTCGCCTCGGTCAGCTTGCGCAGCGTGGCGCTCGGAATGCCGTGCGGCCGGAAGACGTAGCCCGAGCGGTCGATCAGCGCGACGACGCGCACGGGGGCGTCCTTGAGCTTCGAAAGCAGCAGCGCCAGCTCGCGGCCGACCGCGCCGAAGCCGAGCAGCACGACGTCGGCGGGGAGTGTGCTCGGCCGCGCGTGGGCGTGGCCGCCGCCGATCTTGTCGAGCTGGAACGCGGCGTGGATGCGGCGCAGCGCCTCTTCGGCGTCGCGGTCATCGACCACCATCGAGAGGTTCAGCTCCGACGACCCCTGGGCGATCGCGACGACGTTGATCTCGGCTTCCGCGAGCGCGCGGAAGGTGCGCGCCGCGGTGCCCGGCGTGCCCGGCATGCCGAGGCCGACGACGGCGAGGGTGGCCACCCCCGCGCGCACTTCGACGCCGTCGATCTCGCGGCGGACGATCTCGTCGCGGAACGCCTCGGAAAGGGCGACTCGCGCGCGTTCGGAATCGGCGCGCGGCACGGAAAAGCAGATCGAATGCTCGGAGGAGGCCTGAGAGATCAGCGACACCGAGATCCCTTCGTGATGAAGCGCTCCGAACGTCCGCGCCGCGATGCCGGGGACGCCGAGCATGCCGCTGCCCGCAACGGTCACCAGCGCCTGGCCGCGCACGGCGGAGAGGGCGCGCACCGGCTGCGACCGCTTCGGCCGGCCGAGCGCGGCGATCTCGGTGCCGGGGGCCTCCGGGTCGGCGAAGGGCTTGATGATCAGCCGGGTGAGCGGCGGCGCGCCGCGGTCGGAACCCGCCGTCTTCGCCGTTCCCTTCGGGGTGGAGAGGGGGATCAACGCCCGCGGGTGGAGAACCTTGGCCCCGTAATAGGCCAACTCGGCCGCCTCCCGCAGATCGAGCTTCGGCAGCACCCGCGCCGAGGGGACGATCCGCGGATCGGCGGTCAGCAGGCCGGGCACGTCTTTCCAGAGCACGACGCGCGAGGCGTCGAGCGCCCGGCCGAGCATCGTCGCGGAAAGGTCGGTGCCGCCCCGGCCGAGGGTCGCCAGACGCCCTTCGGGGCTCGCCCCCAGGAAGCCCGCGACCACCGGAGAGAGCCCGCGCGCGAGCAGCGGCTGAAGGACCCGCGAGGCGGCGCGGTCGGTGGCGGGCAGATCGGGGGAGGCGTTGCCGTAGCGGCCGTCGGTGATGATCACCGACCCGGGCTCCACCCACCGCGCCCGCTCGCCGACCGCGGCGAGCCCGGCCGAAAACAGCCGGGCGGAAAGCAGCTCGCCGCGCGCGACGATCGCGTCGGAGGTGCGCGGCGACAGCTCGCGCAGGATCGCGAGCCCTCGCGCGAGCGCGCCCAGCTCGGAAAACGACGCGGCGATCTCGGCGAGCAGCGCGTCGCGGTCGCGGCCGTCGCGGGCGAGCGCCTGCGCCGTTTCGAGGTGCCGGGCGCGCAGCCGCTCGACGATCGCCAGAGCTTCGAGCTCGTCGCCCGCCAGAGCCCGCGCGCCCACTTCGAGCAGCGCGTCGGTCACGCCGGCCATCGCCGAGACCACGGCGACCTTCGGCCCCCCTTCGGAGTGGAAGATCTCGACCGCGCGGCGAATCGATCCCGCATCGGCGAGCGCGGCGCCGCCGAATTTGTGGATCGAGCACGAGAGTTTGGCGCGGATCATGGCGAGTGGCGGACCTTATCTTGGGGAAGGTGTGACCGGCAAGGACGAAAAGGACAAAAGGACCTAAAGGACTCCAAGGACGCTTCGCAGACCACGAG
>DATMZU010000053.1:0-2538 GCA_035607435.1 Thermoanaerobaculia bacterium
CGCCGTCCGGACCTCGGCGCGGCTCCAGGCGACGTGGATCGAGCCCGAAATCCCGTGCGCGCGCAAGGCGTCGGCGAGGTTGCGCTCGAGTCGGCGCAGGAAGCGCAGGCGGGTCGGGCGGGCCTTGGTGTAGAGCTCGCCGGCCAGCCGGATCAGGAAGATGCGCGGTTCGGGCTGCCCGCTCATCGCTCAGGGCCGCCAGGCGAGCGAGAGCCAGGCGCGCCGCCCGCCGCGATCGCCGCGATCGGGCGCGTCGAGGATCTGGGCGATGCCGGCGGAGAGGTCGAGCGCGGGCAGGCGGGCGATCGGGAGCCGGCCGAGGTGCCAGGTCTCTTCGAGGCCGGCGAAGGAGAGCCAGGCGCCGAACGGGCCGCTCTCGCCGCCGACCCGGTGGCGCTCGAAGAAGATCAGGGGCCAGGAGGCATGGGCCAGCTCCGCGCGCTGCCCTTCGTGGCGCGCGCCGAGGAGCGCGCCGGTCGCGAGGGCCGGCGCCGGGATCCGCGAAAAGGTCGCCGGGGCGAGGCTGTTCGCGGCGCCGCCGACTTGGAAGAGATCGAACGCCCGCCGGACGTCGCGCGCCTCGTCCCGGCGCCAGGAGAGGCGGAGGTCGTTCTCGCCCCGCCCCGCTGCGAATCCCAGCTCGCCGCCGATCCGGTGGAACCGGTCGCCGCCGGTCGCCCCTTCGTCCGCACGCAAGGCCGCGGCCGGCTCCCAGCGCGTGGCGCCGCGGGAGAGGTTCGCCGCGAGCCAGACTTCGCCGCCCGCGGTCCATCGATCGAGGCTGCGATCGAAACGGCGATCGAGGTTTTCTCCGCCGGGCTCGCCCCGCGGCTCGATCCGCTCGCGGGCGGCGCGTCCCACGACGTCCGTCCGGAGGGCGCCGAACCGGCGCTCCCAGGCGGCGGACAGCTCGAAGCCGCGGCGCGCGAGGTCGAGATCCGTCGCGAGCCCGCGCGGCGGCGCCTTCTGTTCCGAGGGGCGCTCGCGCAAGTCGAACAGCCGGATCCCGAGCGCCACCGGCAGGCCGCGGAACGAGCCCGAGAGGGCGCCGCCGGTCGGTCCGGAGGGCGAGCTGCCGGCGAAGGCCAGGATTTCCATGCGGCCGAGCGGATCGCCCGCGCGCACGCCGATCTCGACCGCTCCCCCGCCCGCGCTCGACGAGGCGCCGCCCGCGAGCGGCTGGAATTCGAGCCGGCCGAGCCCGTACGGGCGGCCGGGCGCGACGGGCATCGCGGCGAGCGTCAGAGGGGCGGCGGGCGACTCCGGACGCACGAGCGGGGCGAGCGACGGGAACGGCTCGCTCCCCGCGCCGGACAGGCTCGTCTCCGGCGGTGGATCGGCGCCGATCTCGATCCGCCGCAGGTCGAGGCCGTGCGGTTCGAGGGAAAGGAAGAAGAGCGCCTTGCCGTCCGGTGTCGGGGTGGGTGCGAACGCGGCGCCGAGCGTCGCGGTGACGAAGCGCGGAGAGGGGTCCGCGGGATCGCCCGCGAGCGGAAAGGCCGCGACGTCGATCCGGCCGGCACGGCCGAGCGAGGCGAAGACGGTCTTGCCGTCTGCGCTCCAGGCCGGAGCGGACGGCAGCATGCCCTCGGGAACGGCCAGCTCGCGCTCGGGGTCTGCGGGAGCAGATTCGAGATCGCGCACCGCGAGCCGCCAGGCGCCCGAGGATTGGCGCGCGTAGACGAGAAGCCGGCCATCGGGAGAGATCCGCGGATGATCGGCGGTCGCGTCGAGCGACGGCGGGGTCAGGTCGGTCGTGGCGCCCGAGGCGAGATCGACACGGACCAGTTGCGACAGGCCGTTGCGATCGCGCACCCCCACCGCCCAGGCGCCGTCCGGAGACGGATCGGGATCGCGCACGTCGGCACCGCGGGTGATCCGGCGGACGGCGCCGGTCGCAAGCGTCCAGGCGAAGAGGTCCGGGTGCAGAAACCCCTCGCCGTCCGGCTCGAAGCGGACGAAGAGGATCGCGTCGCCCCCGGGCAGGAAGCGGGGGGAGATGGGCTCCCTGCCTCCCGCCGCCGGCAGCCGGAAGAGCGGCTTCCGCGCGAGCGGCTTCGTGCGGACGGCGGGCACGTCCTCCGGGTCGCGGGCGGCGATCCGGGCGCGCCGCTCGGCGTCTTTTTTCTCGGCTGCGGCGTCGGTTGCCGTCGACCAGACGACCAGCTCGGCCGGCTCCTTCTTGCGGTCGAGCACGAGCGCCAGCCGGTCGCCGGCCGGGGAGAGGGCGGGCGCGCCGGTCGAGCGCGAAAGCTCCTGCCAGAGATCCCCGTCGCGGACCGGCGCGAGGCGGCGCTCGAAGTCGAGGGCGCGGGCGGAAAGCTCGGCCCGGTAGCGGTCCCAGAGGTCGCGCGGAGAGCCGCCGAACACCCCCTCGAAGCTCGCGTCGAACGAGCGGACCTCGCGGGCCGACATCCGCGCCCAGAGCTTTTTCAGGCTGCCGGGGCCGGCCTTCGCTTCGAGATCTTCGAGATAGGCCGAGCCCGCGAGATAGGCCATCGACTGGCCGAGGTAGCCGTCCGAGTCCGACGCCAGCCG
>DATMZU010000087.1:0-8782 GCA_035607435.1 Thermoanaerobaculia bacterium
GGAGGTCCCAGCGCAACACGCCTCGCTCCACCAGCACCCCCAGCATCGTGGCGGTGACCGCCTTGGTGTTAGAGCCGAGACCGTATCGGTCGGCGACCGCGACCCGGTCGGGCCGATCGACGCGGCGCAATCCCATCGCCGCGATATGAAGGTCCTTGCTGGTGATGATGGCCGCCGCGGCGGCGGGAAAGCCGTGGCTCTTAATCGCCGTATCAAGGACGGCTTCCAGGTGGACTTGGGTTCGATCTGGCGCTAATGGGACGACTGGATTCACGCGGGGATCGGCAGCGCAGCCACTCAGGATGAGAAGGACTGCCAAACCGCTTCCGAGCGCTCCCGCCATGCTCTTGGAACCTCTCGAATCCACCGGCGTTCATTCGGCGTGTGCCGGACTCGGGCGGCAGACCTCGGCCTCGGTCACAATCACCGCCATGGGAATGTCGTGCGGCTCATTCGGAATCTCATCGAGAAGCTGCACCGCGTACGAGAGTCCGATGGCGGGGAAGGGCCGGAGGGCCAGGAAGCGGTCGAAGTAGCCGCTTCCGTAGCCAAGGCGGTAGCCGCGACGATCGAAACCGAGCCCGAGGACGAGCACGGCGTCGATCGTTCCGTCGATTGCACCCTCTTCGACTTCGGGAGTCCCTCGCGGCGGCTGTTGGAGGCCGAAGGCCAAAGTGCGGAGCGGGCAGGGGTACGGGTGAACGTGAAGCTGGCTGTCTTTGGTGTCGGCCCGCGGCACGAACAGCTGCCGGCCGGAAGCGAGCAGGCGATCCACGAGGCGCCAGGTATCGACCTCGGGTCCAAACGACAGGCAGGTGAAGATCCGCCGGGCGTTCTGGATCTCCGGCAGCGCGAGGACGCGTTCGGCGATTCGATCCGCCGCTTTGGCGGCGGTGCTCGGCTCGATCTCGTCGAGCCTTGCGCGGAGCTGCTCGCGTAGCGCGGCTTTGCTCGCTGGGGCTCGATGGGGGACTTGAGACGGCAGGGGAGCGTTCACGGGGGCACAACTATAGCGTTTCATCTCCCGGCTCTTCGGGTCTGTACAAAAGGACCTGCAAGTGTTCCACTGGGTTCGTACTTCAACCGTGTAGGCCGAGAGAGAGGAGAGAAAACCATGACACAGAGAGCGAAAGCTCGTCGGATCTCCATCTATGTGATGCTGGTTGGAGCGTCGTGCATCCTTCCTTCGTACGGATTTGCCGCCGATCCTCGCGCCCCGACCGTCGGACCTCCGTTGATGACGCCGATCGATCGCCGCGAGGCGGACCTGGCTCAGCGACGGCGAGAGGATGTCGTTCCCGAAGTGTCAAAGCGCATCGCCGAGATGGGAATCGCCGCCTCGGCCGGCGAGCTCACCGACCTCCTCGGACGCTGGGAGCGCCAGACTCTCGCGCTCGACAAATGCCGGATCGGAGGATCGGAGAAGGCCGCCGACTGCCGCACCCTGGCGGCGGAGCTGGCTTGGATCGACGCCGCGTTCCGCGACCGAAGCGGCCTGTCCGTGCGCGAGTTTCAGAGCGGTCGCAAGGCAACTCCCGGTCGCGACGCCGCTCGGGCCGCCCGCATCGGAGGGCGGAATCTCACCGCGAACTCCGGCCAATCCTGTACCTGCGCGTTTACGGTCTACAGCGCCGACCGCTGGATGAACCGCTACTGGGCGCTCGAATGCAACAATCACGGGAGCCATGGCTTCTGCAGCAACAACGTGGACTCCGCGCACTCGGCCGGCATCGGCGCCATGACCGGCGACATCGACCTCTATTTCGGCGGCAATCACGTCCACCGATCATGCCCAGACGACCATGCTACCTGTTTCCGTGGTCCGAGCAATGGAGAGTGGGGGAACGTTTGCAACTGCGACACCTGGCACTCGCAAACGTACAACCCGTACACATCCTGGTACGGCGGCGACCTTACCGATGCATCCCAAGTCACTCAAGCGACTGCCGGCTGGTGGACCGTTCCCGGCCCGTGCAGCGCCAACTACCTGGTGGTCAAGGAATACGTCCAGGAGAACGATCCCTGGTGCTGCGACGATCCGATGGGCGATCTCTGGGCCTCGCTCCCGCTCGCCGACGGCTACGGCTTTACCTCCGCTCCGGCCTCCACCCAGAACTGCAACGGCGGCTCCCAAAGCGGCGTCTATCCCAACTGCGGCACCTTTGGAGCGACGATCCAGGCCGCCTACAACTGCACGACCACCGGCTCGCCCCCGACGCCCTGCGATCCGAACCAGGAACAGGCCTGCTGGGAAAGCGGCGGAACCTGGAATTCCAACGGCTGCTACTGCATGACGCCCTGCCTTCCGGACAAGTTTTGCCCCGAGGAGCGGTGGGACTACGAAACCTGTACGTGCAGGGAGATCATCCTCCAGTAGCGGCTGACGATTGGAAACCGACTCTCAATCCCCGGCGGAGCCGCCGGGGGAGTTTCTTGGGTGATCGGAGAGGAACACGACGAAGCGGCAAGCCAGCTTGAAGGGGCTCAAAGGTCGGCTCCGAAAGCGAGTGGAAGCCTGCTCACCATGCCCTCCGCCATGGACTTCTTATCTGACAGAGCTGCTTTTAATCACCCTCGCGTCTCACGAACTCGGGGACAATGGGGAGCACGACGCGAAATCCCCGGCCGTCGCTCACGAAGTCCGGGCTTCTACGGCTTCGATTCGCTGCGCGTACCCATGCGGCGTCGTACCAATAACTACCACCTCGCACCGCACTCCCCTCGCCGCTTGAGATCTTGCGCTCGGCCTCAGGTACGTCCACGATGAGGGGATCGATCTCGACCTCGTGGCCTTCGTAGTTATCCGTCCAAGGGCTCAGCGTCCAATTCCAAACGTTGCCGTGCATGTCGAAAAGGCCCCATGGGTTGGCCCCCTTCTCGCAGACGCGATGGACGCGCCGCTTGGAGTTCCTTTGGTACCAGCCCACTTGTGCAAGATTCTTATCCGTCTCGCCGCTCCAATACGGTGTTTCACTCCCTGCGCGGCAGGCGTACTCCCACTCTTCCTCAAGCGGCAATCTCGCGCTGTGAGCCCACGGAAAGCAACTCGCAAGCCAGCGGCAGAATGAGACCGCCTCGTACCAGGTTACCTTGACGACGGGATGAATGAGGAGTTCGTCCGCCGTCACGCCTTCCCAGGGAAATGGCTCAAGAGTCGGATCGAACGATCGGTACTGGGCGTTCGTAACGGTCACCGCGGCCATCGCGAAGGGGCGGGCGATCGTAACGCGATGTCGAAGGCGTTCTTGGTACCATAGGCTCTCTTCCTCTGAGCTTCCCATCCAGAAAACCCCGGCAGGGATCTTTCGCCAGAGCGGTATGCGGTCGCCGTTCGGCGTTTCAATCGAGAGGAACAGGTTCTCGTCGGGCCGCGAAAGGTGATCGTACAGGCGTACCGCCAGATCCTCGGCTTCCCTCACGTGGTCGGGTGAGCGGCGTCCGACTTCGCGCACTGCGTGATCGAGAAAGAAAAGGTCGTTACCGTTCGTCGTTCCCCTACGCAGCTGATCGAGCAGTGCGAGCGCCCGCCGTGGGCCGCCGACTAGGTCCGGGATGCGCTGAAAAACCTTTACCCGTTCCTCCCAGTCATCGCTCAGCTCCAGGATCTCGCGCAGTGTCTCGGGGCGGAGCCTCTGGGCCGTCGCCACCGAGCGAAGGCCGAGAGATCGATTTTCCTTCACCAAGTCCTTGACCAACTCGTCGGGCGCGTCGAGCCGGCCTGCGAGCAGCGCGTATGGCTCGGCCCACGCGCTCAGGTCCTCCTCAGCCGTGATCTTCGCCGCCCGCGCTAGTACCGCGGCCTTGCCATCCTTCGCGCGGTACTGGATTTCAAGTCTCTCGGAAGCAAGCGCTTCGCGAAACGTTCGATGCCAGAAGCGCCAATGGGCGTTTGCGCCATCGTGAGGTCCAAGGATGCCGGTCTGCTCGGAAAGATCGTCGAGGAACTGGCGCAGCCGACCGCGCCAGCGTGGCACGCGCTCGAGGGTCTCGCGTTCCTCGTTCATTTCCTGACGGTAAAGGCGCGCCTCGATCTCGGTGACCGGCTCAGCGTCGCGGTTGTCGCAGGTCATATCACTCGCCAGACAACGGAGCGCCGCCCGCACTGCCTCTTGGGCCTCAATCGGCCGCTCTTCGGTCCGGTGCTTGCCTTCGAGCAGAAGTTTGAAAACTTGGTCGTAGAGCTCCGTACGATGGCGAGCGGGCTCGGTGTTCTGTTCGAACAGCAGCGCCATGAGCGTTAGGTAGAGCGGGTTTCCCGCGAGATCACGCAGCTCGGGGCCGTCGAGCGCGACGAGAGCCGTTTCAGCGCGCGCCTCGTCCGGCCGACCCGCAGTCCGGCCGAGCCATCGGGCGAGAAACTCTCGCCGCCGTTCTCGATCGAGCGGTAGAAGGCGTACCTCCCGGAAGTCACCTCCGGGCGGGCGATAACCGATCGGTCTGCTCGCGACCACGATCGGCGTCGTAGGCCAACGGATCGCGATATCACGGAGAAGCTTCTCCGCGTCGTCTCTTTCTTCGCGCGGAACCTCGTCCAGACCGTCGAGCAGTAGGAGTAGGTGTCCGTCTTTGCCCTCACGGTCGAGCGCCGCAGCGAGGCCCTGCGCCGGATGGCCTGCGCGCTCCATACGACGAACGACGCGATCAAGTAGCGAATCGCGGTTGCGGAGGAGTTTCGGGAGCGATTCGAAGAGCGGCACCAACGGTCGATCGGCTTGGCGGGCTAGAGTCGCGGTAAGATGGCGGAGGAGCGTCGTCTTACCCGCTCCCGGATCGCCGAGCACGATCCAGCGCCCGCTGATCCAGGGGTTTTCCTCGCGGGGAAGTGCCAGCACCTCTCGCAGGCCGAGCGGCTGCCCAGCGCGCACTCCTTCTGAGCCGAGGGCACTCTCGGCGAGCGACGAGCGCCTTTCTTCCGAGCGCATCTCCAGCTCCACGTAAACACGTTCGAGAAGGTCCACCTCCGCCTGCTGCTGGAAATAGGGCACCAGCCGTTCGTGGTCTGCCACCACCTGAGCCAGCCAGATCTCTAACAGGCCGCGCTCCGGAGATTTCTTCTGCCGAGCGACGAGATCGGCCCGGAGGGGGAGCAGTTCGGCGACCCGTGTAGGCTCGTCTTCTTCGAGCGTTTCGCGGAGAGCGTCGAGGATGCGGATCGCCGCTGCGACCGGTTCCTCATTGCCGCTTTCCCAGACGAGCAGCGCAGATGCCCGGCACTCGTCTGACGGTTGTCCATCCAACTCTGCGGGCTCGCGCCGAAGCCCCGCCGCCACGGCGAGCCGCAAGACTCTCTTCGCCAGAACCGGAGTGAGCCATTTGACGAGCCTCGCGCGCAACTGAGGATCGAGGCCCGGGTCGGGCGGCGGGGGGATCTCAAGATCGGTTGGGAGCGCTGGGAGGTTTCGGCGGTCCGAGTGCCTGGAGAGACCCGCGACGAGCTCCTGAATGCCGACGCGGTACTTCGCCTCCCTCGCGTTGAGGAAGTCGACGCGCTGGGTCTGCATGAGGAACGGCGGGATTGGTGTATCGACCAGGAGCGCGATGTGGAGACGCCCCTGGGCCAGCCACTCGCGGCGTAGCGAGAGGAAGGTCCCCCATTCGTCCCCCACTCGTGGCGAGGCGAGCGCTTCGGGGGTCGCGATCAGGATGAAGTGCTCGCTGCGGTCAATCCCTGCCTGAAGCTGCGTCACCCAGGAGCGCCCGCTGGCCAGGTCGGTTTGGTCGAGGAACACTTCGCCTGGCCGCCCCGCGACGGCCAGGCATTTCTCCAGATTGGTCTGGAGCGCACGCACCCAGGGGGCATAGCGGTGCGCGTAGCTGATGAAAGCGGCGTAGCGATCGGGCACGGTGACCGCGATTTTAGCGAGTTCTTGTGGCGGAAAGCGAGCTGACTTCGAATTGCGACTTTAGGCCGTGATTCGGCGTTGTGGTGGGCGGCGACGCGTCGCCGCGATCAAAGCGCCGACGCGTCGGCGCACTCCCAACTTGGATCTCGGGTTGGCGGGCGGTAGATCTTTACGTCTCGTCGAAATCAATCCCCCGGAGGGGGCGCGGGAGGAGGAGTTGCGGGCGGCGTGGCCGGCGGCGGTGTCTCGGGTTCGTCGGACTTTGCCGGCAAGACGCGGATCGCCACCTTGGTCTGGTCCTTGTCTTCCCGATATTCGACGGTCACCTTAAGGCCGGGGGCGAGGGGCTTGACCAAGATTTCGGTCGAGGGGGCGAGGAAGAAGGTGAGGTCGCCCTGTTCGGTGCGCAGCACGAGCGAGGCGTCGGTGGCCGAGAGGATGTCGCCGGTTGCCGTGCTGGTCTTGAGGACCGGAGCCGGGACGGGCTCTGTGGCCGGCGCAGCGCCCGCGGCGAGGACCCTCTCGGCGATGACGAATCCGCCGATCTTGCGGCGGTATTCGACGGTCACCTCGATCCCCTTGGCGATCTCGACGAGCGTCTTCGTCCCCTCGTTGAGGGCGACCTTTTGCTCTTTCCCGTCCTTCGTCTTGAGATCGAGCTCCGTGCCGGCGAATTTGACCACGGTGCCGGTGACTTGAGGAACCGTCGGCTGCGCCGGGGGGGCGGGTTCCTGGGCAATGGGAGCCTGGGGGGCCTGAGGCATCTCGGCCGGCGGCTCCGTGCTCTGGGCCCAGGCGCCGGTCGTTGCGATCAGGATCGCCGCCGCCGCAAGGGCGAGGCGGCGGAGGATTCTTCGTTCGCGGTTTTTCATCGGGCCTCCGTTTCGACGGGTTCGTTTTGACGGCATTCGCATGCCCCACGTCTTCTCACTCCGGAGTGTACAGCTTCCGCCCGACGGCGCGGCCGGTCGCCGCATCGGCGTTCCGTCCCGGAAGCTCGCCGTGGGTCCCGGGCCGCACCCTATAGATCGTGAGGGTTGGTACCTTCGCAAGGCTTCACCATCAACGACGCATAGGAGAGGTGGCCCATGAGCACGCACTCGAACTCACGCCGTTTCCTTCTTCTCGCCCCGGTCGTCTTGGCCCTCGCCATCTTCGCGGCCCGGCCGGCCGCGGCCGCCGAGCCGGTGGGCGAGATGACCCCGGTCGCCCCGGCGCAGGCGACGTCCACGATCGGCACGCCGCCGCCGATTTTCCTCTCCGGCTGCCTCCTCGGCACCCTTTGCTGCCTCGAAGAGTGGCAGCAGGAAGGGCTCTGCCAGCCGTGGGAGAGGCTCGCGCGCTGTTGCGACAGCAACTGCGGCAACTGCCACGGCAAGGCGTTCTGCCACAACCTGGATCCGGATCCCTGCCAAACCTGATCGGCTTGACCGGAGCGAGGTGAGATCGCCTAGCTCCGCGAGTTCCGGAAAGCGCTTGCCCGGTCTCGGCGTCCGGATCTAGACTTCCCGCACCAACTTCCCTTCGTCTCGAAGCACCCACCTCAACCGATGGCGTTCGATCTCCGGGACGATCCCGGCGATTTTGGAGAGGAGAGCATCGTGGAGAAGAAGCGGCGCAAGCTTCACCTGGCCAAAGAGACTCTCGGCACTTTGAGCAAGCCCCAAATGTTCGCGGCGCGCGGCGGCACCGAGGTGGGCGCCGAGGCCGATGCCGACGTGACGACCACGGCGATTACGGTTTCCTGGTGGATCACCTGCCAGCGCTCCTGCAACGGCACCTGCGAGTTCACCTGCCAGTACACCTGCACCGGCTCGGCCGTGGTCTGCTGCGCTTGAAGACACCGCGCGGGGCGGCTTCGGCCGCCCCCGCCATCGTCCGGGCTTGGCGGGCTTTTTCCGCCGAGGCGTAAGATCTCCCGGTGCCCGGCGCCTCTCCAACGACCTACTCCCTCGTAGCGCGGCGTCTGTCGCTGGGCCTCGCGGCGATCGCGGCGGCCACGCTGCTCGCCCGGGCGGCGGGGGCGAATGCGACCACCATCGGCCTGATTTTCGTGATCGTGGTGCTCAGCCTTTCGGCATGGGGCGGATGGGCGGTGGGAGCGGTGGCCTCGTTTGCCGCGACGGCGGCGTTCAACTTCTTCTTCCTGCCGCCGCTTCACACGCTCACCATCTCCGAGCCCGCGAACTGGGTGGCGCTCGGCTCGTTCCTGTTCGCCTCGACGTTCGCGGCCCGCCTGGTCGCCTCCGCGCGACGCCAAGCGGAGGACGCTCAGGAGCGTCGGCGCGAGACGGAAGTGCTCTACCAGTTGTCGCTCGACCTTTTCGCCGCGAGCAACCGGTCCGGCGCGATCACTGAAGCCTGCCGCCGAACGCTCGCCGCGTTGGGTACCACGAACGGGACTCTCGTGCTCGGCGGCGAATCGGAGAATCCGGCCTCGCGCATCGAAGTAGGGGAGGCGCCGCCCGCGATCGATCCCGACCTGCTCTCTCGCGCGCGCCATGGCGGGGCGCCGGTGGCGGCGATGGCGGAGAGGGCTGCGAACGGGCGCCGGCTCTACCTGCCGCTCGAAATCGGCGGCTCGGCGCGCGGCGTGCTGGTCGCCTCCGAGCCTTCGGCTTCAACACCTCTTCTCGCCTCGGCCGCGCGTCTTCTGGCGCTCGCGATCGAGCGGGAGCGGCTGCTGGGCCAGGCGGCGCACGTCGAAGCGTTGCGCGCGAGCGAGACCTGGAAGACCGCCCTGCTGCGCGCGGTGTCGCACGATTTGCGGAGCCCGTTAACGGCGCTCCGGCTCGAAGCCGAGGGGCTGGGGCTGCGGCTCGAAGGGCGGCCGGACGCGCCGGAAGACGAGCGCGCGAGCGTCGCCCGGCTTTCGGGCGAAGTGGAGCGCCTGGCGCGGCGGATCGACAACCTGCTCGCGCTCGCCCGGCTGGAGGCGG
>DATMZU010000109.1:0-14635 GCA_035607435.1 Thermoanaerobaculia bacterium
CGAAGGCGTAGTTGTAGTCGCAGATCACCACCTGGACCCTGCCGGAGAGCTCCAGGCTGACCTCGAACGGGCAGACCTGCGTCGCCTGGGAGGCCGCGAAAATGTCGTCCGGCTCGAGGGACGGGAAGCTCTCGCAGAGCCGGGGAAGGAGCCCCGAGGTCTGGAGCTTCAAGCTGTAGTCCTTGGCGAAGCGGCAGTACTCCTCGTGGCAGATGATCTGGTCGTTCGCGCACATTTTCGCCTTGGCCCGCAGGCGCACGGCGCGAAACGCCCCGTCCTGGTCGAGCAGGCGGATCACCGCGGTCGCCATCTCCTGCTGGGTGGTCTTGGCGGTGAGGACGAACAGCCGCTGGTCGTTCGCCAGCGCATGGCGGAGCGCGGGGTAAAGCGCCGCGACCGTCTTGCCGATGCCGGTGGTCGCCTGAAGCAGCAGGTGCTCGTGATTCGCCACCGCGGTCTCGGCCGCGGCGAGGATCTCCTCCTGCCCCGGGCGGATCTCGGGAAACGGAAAGCGCAGCCGCTCCGCCGCCCGGTGGCGGTCGGCGGCGGCCTGGCGGCCCGCCTCCCAGGTGTGAATCAGCAGGTTGAGCCGGCGGCGCACGCCCAGCTCGATCGCCCGCGCGTCGAGATCGAGCGGCTCGCGCTCGGTGTCCGAGCCCGTTCCGTCGTCGTGGCTGCCGATCGAGATCAGCACCAGCTCGGCGCGAATCTTCTCCGGAGCCCCTTCGCTCGACGCGAGCATCCAAGCGTAAAGGAGCGCCTGGCGCTGATACATCTCGCGGATGTGCGGCGCGAGGTTGGCGCCGCGCCGGACCGACTTGATCTCCTCGACCACCAGGGTGCCGTCCGGCTCCTTGCGCAGGCCGTCGATCCGGCCCGAGACCGAAACCTGCCAGACGCTCTGGCCGACCCGGTGCTCGAAGCGGTGGACCACCACCACCTCGCGCTGATAGGTCGCGTCGGTGCCGAGCGTCTCTTCCTGATAGCGGCTATGGATCGCCTGGCCGAGCCACATCCGCTCGTAGCCGCCCCGGTTGGCGAAACCCAAAGAGCGCAACAGAGTGGTGTCGAGCAGGTCGGCGACCGCAAGATCGAGCGCTCGCCGGGTGGCGTCGAAGCGCGGAGCCATGGCGGAGGAGTATAGCGGTTGGCGGGAACGGGGCGGGGCTCAGCCCTCACCCCCGGCCCCTCTCCCAAAGGGAGAGGGGTGCAAAGCAAAGCATTTCCTGCTGTTCTCCCCTCTCCCATTGGGAGAGGGGCCGGGGGTGAGGGCTGTCGTCAATCCAACGGGGCCAGCGTCACGCAGAGCACCCGGTCCCAAGCCGGCTCGACGCTGCTGACGCCCGCGAGCAGCCCCAAACCGATGCCTGCCGCGCCTTCGAGGAAGCCTTTGCTCGAGAGCCACTCCGGCCCGTCTTTGAAGCCGCCGAAGAACGACCGGTAGCCGGCGATCCCTTCGCCCGCCTGGCGCAGCTCCAGCGATTTGGCGTACCAGTGCTCGGCCGCCGCGCCGAGCTTCTCGTCTCCGGAGGCCTGGTACAGGCGGTTGTAGAGGTGGGCGATGCCGACTCCGCCGTGGCAGAGGCCCGCATCGCGCGCGCCGGCCGACTCGTCCGGGTGGCCGGTGCAATCGCGGGCGATCGAGAGCGCTTCGTCCTCCCAATCCTTCCGGCCGAGCGCGCGCGCCGCGGCGAACAATGCGGCGGCGAGACCGAGATCGCCGTAGCACCAGGCAAGCCGGGACGGGGAGAGCGCGTCCACCCCAGGGCTCACGGTATAGCCGAAGCGAGAGCCGATCCCCTCGGGAAGTTGGCTCGACAAAAGCCAGGAGACGGCCCCTTCGACCAACGGCCGCGCTTTTTCGATCCCTACGGCCGCGGCGGCGGCGAGCACCGGGATGACCCCCGGCACGCCGTGCGCGACCCCCAGGTTGTAATAGCCGTTGGGGCTGGTTTCGAGCTGATGCTCGGGGAGCTGCTCGGGCGGCGTGAACCAGGTGACGTGGCCGTTGTCGCGCTTTTCTGCGAGGTCGTCGAAACGGTCCACCGTTCGCTCCAGGCAGAGACGGGCGGTCGGGCGATGCACCCGTTCGAGCGCGTAGACGCCGAAACCGACCAGGCCGCCGATCAGATCGTAGGTCTCGGTCCACGGGTGGTCTAGCAGATCGTTCAAGGCGGAATCGATCTCCTCGTTCGCGTCCTCTCCCTCTTCGCTTTCGTAGAGACGCCCCTGGAGGTGCTCGGCGACCCAGGCGACGCCGGAGAACCCGCCGTAGAGGCTCGCGCCCATCGGCTCGGTGGCGAGCGCTTCGACCGCCTCGTCGAGATGGCGCTCGGCCACCTCGGCGTACTCCTCGCGGCCGGTCGCCTCGGCGAGGTAGGTATAAAACAGGGCGTGCCCGGCATTGCCGCCCGCGAGACCGGGGGTTTCGCCGGTCCGCTCGCCGGGATAGGGGGAAACCGCAGGCGCGGCGGGGAAGGCGGCGACGACCTCCTCGATCGACCGGTTCACCCGGTCCGCCAACTCACCCGACAGGATCGGCCGCCAGGGACCGGGTTCTGAGCTCACTGAACACCTCCTTCGCGCTCGGCTCGCAACGCGTCGAGCTCGCGGCGCAGCTTGGCCGACTCCTCTTCCAGCCGGCCGAGCCGGCCGGCGAGGTCGCCGGAACTCTCTAACGTTTCACGGAGCTTCTTGGCGGACCGGCTCGCGCGCCGACGCTCGAAGAAATCCACTCCGTTGGCGGCGGCCCGGTCGAGGGCGGCCAGGGCGCGCTCGTCGCCCAGCTCGGCGAGCGCCCCGTACAGATCGCCGCGGCCGAAATAGTCGGGATCGTCGAGGTAGCCCAAGAGCAGGCGCAGCGCCTCGCCTTTTCGTTTCGCGCCGAACGCGGCATCCCCCGACGTTTCGGCCGCGGTTCGGCCGAGCACGGCGATCGCATCGAACGCTTCGCCTCGGCTGTCGGCCGGGGCGCCGTAGGCGGCGAAGCGGATCGCCTTCTGCCAGGCGCGCGGCTCGCCCAGTTGGGCGAGCGCGCCCAGGACGGCGCCGCGCACGACTTCGCGATGACTGGACTTGTCGAGCACGGGCAGGAGGGCGGCGGCCGCCTCGGCCTTGTGGTCCTCGAACGCGCCGAGCGACTCGGCTGCCGCGGCGCGCACCTTGATGCTCGGGTCGCCGCCGAGCAGCGCCGCGAGTTTCGCGATCAGCTCCGCATGGCCGGGGAACTTCGCCAGGGCCTCGGCGGCGGCGGCGCGGACCTGATTCTCGCGGTCGCGCTTTTCGCCGGTCGCCGCGGCGACCAGAGGGGGCAGCGCCCCGGGCGAAGCGATCTCGCCGAGAGCGGTCGCGGCCTCGGCGCGCAGCGCGCGATGGCGGCCGACACGCAGCGTTTCGGCGAGCGCCGCAACCGTCTCGGGGCCGCCGAGCTTGGCCAAGGCGCGCACCGCTTCGAGCTTCGGCGCCAGGCGCTCCGCCGCCGCCAGTTGGGCGATCCACTCGGAGGCCGGCTTGTCGAAATCGACGCTCGCGAGCAGCCAGCCGTTCGGATCGATCACGATCGTGTCCGGGCGCTCCTCCCGGGGGAGCACGAAGTCCTGAGCTTGCCGCGGCTCGACGTTCAAGCGACGGATCTCGGTCCCCGATTTGCCGACCCAGGCGATCTCCAGCGGAAAGGCGAAAAAGCCGGTCTCCGGCGTGATCTCTTGAGTCTGCTCGACATGCAGGTGCGCGGTGCGATCCTCCGACTCCCATGTCCAGCGGACTTTCAGCTCCGGATGGCCGGCGCCGCGGACCCAAGCATCGAACAGGGGGCCGAGCGACAGGCCGGTCGCCTCTTCCATCGCGCCTTGGAAATCCGCCGTGGTGACGGTCTGCCCGGCGAATCGCTCGACGTAATGGCGGATGCCGGCAAAGAACGCCTCGTCGCCCGCGATCCCACGCAATTGGTGGAGGAACAGGGCGCCCTTGCCGTAGGTGGTCGCATCGAACATCGCGTCGGGGTCGGTGAACCCCCGGGTCGAGATCGGCCGGCGGTACTTGGTGGCGTCCTCGGCGAAATAGCCGGCGCGCCCCTCGTCGATCTCGGCCGCCAGCTCGTCCGCGCCCCGGTCGTGCTCGGCATACAGCGCGCCGAAGTAGGAGGCGAACCCCTCGTTCAGCCAGATGTCGGACCAGTCGCGGCAGGTGATCAGGTCGCCGAACCATTGGTGCGCCGCTTCGTGGGCGACCAGCCCGGTGCTCGGGAAGTCCTCTTCGTCGGCCGAATCGTGCAGCGTGCCGAGCGTCTGGGTGGTCGCCGAGATGTTCTCCATGCCGCCCGAGTGGAAATCGATCGCGGTGGTCTGGGCGTATTTCGCGTAGGGGTACGCTCGGCCGGTCACCTGGGAGAAAAAGTCCAGGATGTCGGGGGTCTTGCCGAACGCGATGCGGGCGCGCGCCTCCTCTGCCGGCGGCACGTAGTACTCGACCGGGATGTCGTGCCACGAATCGGCGACCCGCACGAGCTCGCCCGCGACGACGCTGGTCAGGTAGGTCGAGTGGGGAACGTCCATCTGCCAATGGAAGGTGCGTCGGCCGTCCGGACGCGTGACGGTCTCGACCAGCCGGCCGTTGCCTACGACGGTCCAGGTCGCTGGGACGGTCGCGAGCAGCTCGGAGGTCGCCCGGTCGTCGGGCTCGTCCCAGGAGGGGAACCAGCTGCGGTTCTCGCTCGTCTCGCCTTGCGACCAGATCTGGCGCGGTTTTTTCGGATAGCCGGCGTCCGGGCCGACGAAATAGAGGCCGACCTTGGGGTGGGCCGAGTAGTCGATCGCGATCTCCAACCGATCGCCCGGACCGTACGCCCGCGGCAGCGTCAGGGTGAGCGTCCGGGCCGCGGTGTCGATCGAGACGGCAAGGTCCTCCGCGGCGCCCGCGAGCCGCGCCCGGTGGACGTCGAGCCCCGCGGCATGAAACGTCACCTCGCGAAGCCCCGAGCGGAGCGGCACCAGCACCTCGGTCGCGGTGCCCGAAACTTCGCGCTTTTCCCAGTCGAACGCCAGGTCGAGCTTCACGTGCTGGAGGTCGAACTGGCGGGGCGCCGGGTAGCGAAGGGGGGTGTCGGCCGGCGCGAAGGGCTCCCGCCCAGCGGCAAAACCCGCTCCGGTCATCAACAGGCCGGCCGCAAAGAAACCGACGAGGCGGCGCGGGCGATGGGCGCCGAAGAGGGAGCGTAAGGTGGGGGGCATGGTCTTTTCTCTCCGGGCCGCGAAACGGAGCGCGTATCTTAGCCCGGACGCGATAGCCTTGGCGGATGGAACGCCCCCGCTATCGGATCGCCCTGGAGAAAGAGGACTTCAAATTCTCCGCCGCGCACTTCACCCTGTTTCTCGATCGCGAAGCCGAGCTGCTGCACGGCCACAACTACCGCGTCCGCGTGGGGATCGCGGGCTCCCGGCTCGACGACCTCGGCCTGTTGGTAGATCTCGACGATGCCAAGCGGAAGATCCGCGCGCTCTGCGCCGGGCTCGACACCCGGCTCCTGCTGCCGGAATCGGGCAACGCTCAGCTTACGATCGAGCGCCGGGACGGAGAGGTCGAGGTGCGCTGGCGCGAGCGCCGCTATCTTTTCCCCACCGAAGACGTGGTGTTCCTGCCGATGGTGAACGTCTCGATCGAGCTGCTCGCCGAGCATCTCTGGCAGGCGCTCGCGATCGACTTTCGCTCCAAAGAAGACGGAGCGATCGAGGAGCTGGAGGTGTCGGTCGAGGAGACCGCCGGCCAGAAATGCGTCCGCTGGGGGCGGATCGGAGAGTAGCGCCCTTTGCGGTAAGCTCCCCTCGCTTTAAGAGGCGCCCGTCGCGCCCGATCCCCAAAGATTCATTCTTCCCTTCCGCCGAACCGGCTGATTTCCGGAGCGCACGCCATGACCGAAACCGCGGTCGCCACCTCCTCTTCGATCGTCCTCGTCACCGAAATCCCCGGTCCCCGCTCGCGTTCTCTCTGGGCGCGGCGCGAAAAAGCGACGCCGCGCGGCCTTGCGCACACCGCGCCGATCTTCATTGACCGGGCGGAAGGTGCCCTTCTTCACGACGTGGACGGCAACGTCCTGATCGATTTTGCCGGCGGCATCGGCACGCTGAATTTCGGCCATGCGAACCCCGCGGTGGTGGATGCCGTTCGGGAACAGGTGGGAAAACTGACCCACACCTGTTTCACGGTGGTCGGCTACGAGCCCTATCTGCTGCTCGCGGAGCGTCTGAACGCACTGATCCCTGGGGAGTTCGACAAGAAGACGATGCTCGCCAACTCGGGCGCCGAGGCGGTCGAGAACGCGGTGAAAATCGCCCGCCACGCGACCGGCCGCCAAGGGGTGGTGGTGTTCGAGCACGGCTTCCACGGCCGCACCCTGCTGGGGCTTTCGATGACCAGCAAGGTGAAGCCCTACAAGCTCGGCTTCGGCCCCTACGCCCCCGAGATCTACCGCATGCCGTTCCCCTACGAATACCGGCGCGAGGCGCCCTGCACGGCCGCCGCCTACGAGCGGGAGATCCGCGACTTCTTCGCCTCGTACGTGGCGCCCGAGCAGGTCGCCTGCGTGGTGATGGAGCTGGTGACGGGCGAGGGGGGCTTCATCCCCGCGCCGCCCGCGTACGTCGAGGCGCTCTACCGGGTATGCCGCGGCAACGGCATTCTGTTCGTCGATGACGAGATCCAGACCGGCTTCGGCCGCACGGGAAAGATGTTCGCCTGCGAGCACTACTCCGAGCTGTTCGATTTCGCGCCCGATCTGGTGATCACGGCGAAATCGCTGGGCGGCGGCCTGCCGATCTCCGCCGTCACCGGGCGCGCCGAGATCATGGACAGCCCGCAGGTGGGAGGCCTCGGCGGCACCTATCTGGGCAACCCCGTGGCCTGTGCCGCGGCGCTCGCGATCCTGGATCAAGTCGAAAAGGAAGGGATGGTCGAGCGCGCCCGCCGTTTGGGCGCCAAAGTCGAAACCCGCTTCGCCGAGCTCGCCTCGCGCTACTCGCGAATCGGCGACGCCCGAGGCCTGGGCGCCATGCGCGCTCTCGAATTCGTCAAGGACCGGGTGACCAAGGAGCCGGACAAGGAGTTCACCCAGAGGGTGATCCAAAACGCCTACAAAAGCGGCCTGCTCCTGCTCTCGGCGGGAACCGCCGGCAACATCATCCGGACCCTCATGCCCTTCGTGATCGCCGATGACCAGCTCGACGAAGGGCTGGCGCTTCTCGAACGGGTGATCGCGAGCGCGTAAGGAGGAACCTCATGTCGATCGCATCGATCAATCCGGCCACCGGCGAAGCCGTCGCCACCTTCGAAGAGCATTCGGCCGCCGAGATCGAAGCCCGAGTCGCTCGGGCCGCCGCGGCGTTCCGCACCTGGCGGAAATCTCCTTTTGCCACTCGCAGCGCCGTGCTGGTGCGCGCCGCGGAGATCCTCGAAGGCGAAAAGCAGCGCTTCGGCGAGATCCTCACGCTCGAAATGGGCAAGCCAATTGGCGCCGCGATCGCCGAGGTGGAGAAATGTGCCTCGTGCTGCCGTTTCTACGCCGAGCACGCGCCTATTTTTCTCGCCGATGAACCCGCCGAGACCGACGCGAAAAGGAGCTTCGTTCGCTATCAGCCCCTCGGCGTCGTGCTTGCCGTGATGCCTTGGAACTTCCCGTTCTGGCAAGTCTTCCGCTTCGCCGCCCCGGCCGTCATGGCAGGCAACGCGGGGTTGCTCAAGCACGCCTCGAACGTGCCGCAGGCGGCGCTCGCGATCGAGGAAATCTTCACCCGCGCCGGAGCGCCAGAGGGGGTGTTTCAAACCCTCCTGGTCGGCTCGGGCGCCGTGCAGGCGCTGATCGACGATCCCCGCATCGCGGCGGTGACCTTGACCGGCAGCGAAGGGGCGGGCGTCGCGGTCGGACGAGCAGCCGGGGCGCAGATCAAGAAAGCCGTGCTGGAGCTGGGCGGCAGCGACCCGTTCCTCGTGATGCCGAGCGCCGATCTGCCCACGGCGATTGCCACGGCGGTCAAGGCCCGGACGATCAACAACGGCCAATCGTGCATCGCGGCGAAGCGCTTCATCGTCCACCGCGACATTTCCGCCGCTTTCGAAGCCGGCTTCGTCGAGCAGATGGCCGCGCTGGAAATCGGCGACCCGATGGATCCGAAAACCGCGATTGGTCCGCTCGCCACGGCGAAGATCCTCGAAGAGCTGGACGACCAGGTGCAACGCTCGATCGCGGCCGGAACCCGTTGTTTAACGGGCGGCAAGCGTCTGGATCGCAAGGGCAACTTCTATCCGCCGACGGTACTCGCCGATCCCCCCGAAGGAAGCCCCGCCTACTCCGAAGAGACTTTTGGCCCGGTCGCCGTGCTCTTCACCGTCGAGAATCTGGACCAAGCGATCGAGCTGGCCAACGCGACGACCTTCGGCCTAGGTGCCTCCGCCTGGAGCACCGACCCTGCCGAGCAGGAACGCTTGATCGCCGAAATCGAAGCGGGTTCGGTGTTCATCAACGGCATGGTCAAGAGCGACCCCCGGTTGCCCTTCGGTGGCATCAAGAGGAGCGGCTTTGGCCGGGAGCTATCGGTTCACGGGATCCGGGAGTTTGTGAACGTGAAGACGGTTTGGGTGGGGTAGTCGCCGCCAATCCGTACGATGGATCGTGACGCCGTCGCCAAAAGGGTGCGTCGGGCCATCGGGTTTCCTGAGCGTAGTGCCCTCTCTGTTGATCGAGATAGTGGCCGTAGGCGCTTTGGAGAAGATCGAGGTACGCGAGGTGCGCTTCGTCCCGGCCGGCGAGGAGGTCGAAGATCGCGTGGCCACCGTAGAAACCTGAGCCCATGGCGCTCGCTACGCCGTGTGAAGAGAGGGGATCGTAGGCTGCCGCGGCGTCTCCGAGGGCGATCCAGCCTTCCCCGACGATCGTGTCGAGCCGTGAGCTTTCGGCCGGCAGAACTTTGAGCGGTGTCGTCAGGCGATAGCCGGCTCCCTCGACGCGTTCCCGGGTGGCCTCGGTCCGGCGGAGGAGCTGCCACCAGGCGTCCGGATCGTCGGAGGCGCGGCGGAGGGGGCGTTCCAGAAGATCTCCGTCGGTCAAGAACGCCACGGCCAGCCGACCGTCGGCCAACAGGGCGGAGTACCACCAGCCGCCCGGTGTCGCTTCGACCAGCGTGTAGGTGTCGGTCGTGGGAGTCGGGCTCGCCAGAAGGCCGGTCACTCCCGTCAGCCGGTCGTACCGAATCCGCTGGGCGCCGAGCCGACGGGCGAGACGGGCATGGCGGCCGGTCGCGTCGGCCACGAAATCGACGTCCAGAACTTCGCGCCGGTCGCCCTGGGTGACCGTGAGACGCCACCCTCGTCCCGCGCGCCCCTCTTGGACGCAGCTCAACAGCCGGGTGCCGGAGCGCCACTCCGCTCCCGCCTCTCGGGCGGTCTCGGCGAGGCGCGCCTCGAAACGGCGCCGATCGACGTGCCAGCCGCCGCCGAACGGATTCGCGAGGAAAGGGCTCTCTGCCGGTCGGGTCGAGCCCCAGAGCGACCGGTTGCCCTGGGAGCGGAGATGGCCGTCCGTCTCCAGCCAGGTTTCGAGCCCGAGATGGCGCAAGAGCGGGGTGAGGCCCGGGGGAAGCGTCTCTCCCACCTTGAGGGGAGGCGCGGCGTGCGCCTCCAAGACGATCGCCTGAACGCCGCGCCGGGCGAGCACCCGGGCGGCCACCGCTCCGGCGGGACCTCCGCCTACGATGGCCACCCGAGGCGCGTCGCGCATCAGCGCGAATCCCGCCGGAGGTTGCGGCGCCGCGGATGCATGGCCTCGGTCGGCTGCTCCTCTTCGACGACCTCTTCCACGGCGGCTCCCGGCGCCGCTGTTTTCAGCAGCCGAACCGGTTCGATCCCTTCGACCATCTCGAGCTGGCGCCAAGACGGATCGGATTCGCTGAACGAGGGGTCGCGCTGGGTCTCCACCCAGGAGCGCTCCGGCAGCCCCGGCTCCGGCTTCACTCCGTCCGGAGCGGGCTGCTCGGTGACGATGCCGAGCAGGCTCCATTCCTTGACCATGTTGTTGATCCTCTGCTGATAGCTGGAACCTTGGATGTCGCGCAGCCAGAACTGGCGATAGCCCGCGTTCTTCAGGCGTTGGGCGTAGGGGAGGCGAGGATCGTTCGCCTGCCGGAAGGCTTGCTCGCTGAGCACCTGGTTGGGCACTCGGGCGGCCCAGAACGACGGGACGGGCAGATAGCTCGACGCGTCATAGCCCGCGAGGCAGCTCGCCTCGTCGGTCTGCCAGGGGATGCCGAGCCAGCGCGAGAGCGAGCCGGGGCCGCTCGCCGTTAAAGGACCCTTGTCGCCCAAGCAGACTTCCGGCGTGAGCACCGGGCCGAAATCGTCCGCAGGAGCGACATCGGCCGGCAGGATGTGGAGCCGGAACGGCAGGCCGTGGGCTTCGGTCGGCGGGCGCCACATCCGGGGCACCCGCATCGGCCAGGTCATCTCGATGCCTGGATGGAAGGGGCCGCCGAGGCAGCCTTCGAGCGGGGTCCGGTCGAGAGCGCCCGGTTGGGCGTCCAGGGGAAGCGATTCGAGAGTCGGCGGCGGCGCGATGGGCTCGCCGGTTTCGAAGTCCCCTTCGGCCCAGCGCGCCAGCCAGCCGTAAAGCGTTTCCGTGAGCGCCAGCTCGTCGATCGCGATGCCCTCATAGTCGCCGAAACCATCGCCGTAGAAAGGCGGGAGATGAGAGGGCTGCGGCGGCGGCAGTTGCGCCCGGCGGCCGGCCCGATCCCACGGCGGCACGGGCTTTCGGAACAGGCGGAAAACCGCCTCGCGGGCGGGCTTTGCGTCAGGGCCGGGATCGGCGAGCTTCGCGCGCGTCTCCGGGTCCGTGTAATCGCCGGGCGAGCCCGAGCCGAACAGCAGGTACATCCCCTGGTTCACCCAACTGCTGTTCACCATCCGTTCGAGCAGAGGGTAGATGTGCTCCCAGAACGTCAGGCGCTCGACTTTGGGCAGCCAACCCTGCCGGACGAAGAGGTCGTAGACCACGTCGTACATCGTGACGACCCCGTACAGGCCGGGGCCGAAGTTGGGAGGAGTCACCACCACCATGGCCGGCTCCGCCTCCAGCGATTCGATTTGCCCCCGCAGCCTCACCTGGGCGCACACCGGGCCGTCGGAGATGTCGTCGTACCACCCCTCGTTATTGGCGAACGTGATCGCCGGCTGGTTCGTGGACGAGGCGGATGTGCCGTCGCCGCCGAGAACGATCAGTCGGCCCTGCCCGTCGGTCCGCAGCTCGCCGAGCGGCACCTGGATCGGCGAGCCGTCGCCGAACCGGATGAAGCCGTCATCGAAGGCGTAGCGCGGCCCGCTCGTATGGCACCCGCCGATCCGGAGAGCCCCCGGATCGATCACCAGGGCGGCGCGCGATCCGCCGGTGATCGTGCCGTTCCGGAAGGTGGTGGACATCGCGTACTGCTTGAGGTCCATCGCGTTCGAGAACTGATACCAGGCCGCCTTCCGGTTCGCGAGGTGGACCTCCCAGATGATCTCCGCGTCGTCGGCGGTGATCTCCCGGACCACGTGGCCGTCCTCGTCATAACCGTAGATGCGGAAGCGGGCCGCCTCCTTGCGCACCTTGCCTTCGTCGTTCTTGAACCCACCGGGGCCGGGATCGGCCGTCCGGCCGGGCACTTCCGGCGCGAGGTAGTACTCGTCGGCCGGCGCGTTGCCGACCCGCGCGACGCCGACGGAAGGGTGGATCGCACAGCGCACGATGGGCTTCGGATCAGGCATTCGGCTCTCCTCGCGAAAGGCCACTCTTTTCGGAGAGGAAATTAGGCAACGGATTCAGGCGTCCGTCAATCGCTAGGGGCAGTAGGTCCTGGTGGCCGGGTCCTTGCCAAGCCCGAAGCTGCCATTTACACTGATCTCATGGTCACGCTCGCGCTGAGACAGACGGTATTAGAGCTTCCGGCGGAGGATCGCCAAGAGCTCGCCGAGGCGCTTTGGGACAGCCTCGAAATCGCACCGGCGGCTCTGCCCGCCTGGCAGCGGGAGATTCTCCAGACTCGGTTGGCGGAGCTTGAAGCGAATCCGGAAGCGGGCTCCTCTTGGGAGGAGGTCGAAGCGAGGATCTGGCCGGAAGGCGCATGACCGACGGCCGGTTCGGCTGACCATTGCGGCCGAGCAAGATCTCCTGGAAGCCGTAGACTGGTATCGCAAGGAAGCGCCTCACGTCGTTCCCCGGTTTCGCCAGCGGGTGCGCGAAGGACTCCAGAGGATTGGTGGCAACCCTCTCCACTTTCCTGCGGTCCATGGCGAAGTGCGGCGCGCGCTGGTCCAGGGGTTTCGCCAGTTGATCCTCTTCCGGCTCCTTCCCGATTCGATCCAGATCATCGCCGTCCTCCATTCTTCGCGCGATCCGCAGGTCTGGCAAAGCCGCTGAGGGAGCGCCCCGGGGAGAAGAACCCAGCCCCGTTATAGAATCCCCCGTCCAACGCTCGCCTCCCGAGGAGCCCCCCGCTTTGAGCCCCAACGACATCGTCCTTTGCTCTCCTGTCCGCACGCCGATCGGTAAATTCAGCGGCGTACTTTCCTCACTTTCCGCGGCCGATCTCGGCACCGCGGCGGCTACGGCTTGCCTTGCCCGTGCCGGGATCTCCGGCTCTGACGTGGATCAGGCTATTTTCGGCCATGGGCGGCAGGCGGGGGGGGGTCCGAATACGGCTCGACAGATTTCTTATCGGGCGGGAGTTCCGGTCGAATCTCCCGCGTTCACGGTCAACCAGGCTTGCGGGTCGGGGTTGCAGGCGGTGATTTCCGCTGCCCGGACGATTTTGCTCGGCGAGGCCGAGGTGATTCTGGCGGGCGGCACGGAGAGCATGTCGAACACTCCGTACTTTTTGACTCGCGCCCGGACCGGGTACCGGCTGGGGCATGGAGAGATCGTAGACGGCATGTACCGGGACGGGTTCGACGATCCTCTTTCGAAGCTGGTGATGGGGGAGACCGCCGAAGAGCTGGCGGCCGAGAAAAGCATCGGGCGCGAGGCTTCGGACGCTTGGGCTTTAGAGAGCCAGACCCGTTGCGAGCGGGCGCGGAGGGCCGGCCGGTTCGAGGCCGAGATCGCGCCGATCACGGTGGCGGGGAAGAAAGGCGATCTGGTCGTCGAGACCGACGAGCACCCGCGCGACGGGACGACGATCGAATCGCTGGCAAAGCTTCCGACCGTGTTTCGCAAGGGGGGAGCGGTGACGGCGGGGAACGCTTCGGGCATTACGGACGGGGCCGCCGCGTTGCTGGTCGCTTCCCGGGCCGCCGCCGAGCGGTTGGGCTTGAAGATCGAGGCGCGCCTCGCGGGCTGGAGCGTGGTCGGAGTCGAGCCGCGGATCATGGGAATCGGCCCGGTGCCGGCGGTCGAGAAGCTGCTCCTGCTCACCGGGCTCGCTCTCGGGAACATCGAGGCGATCGAGCTGAACGAAGCGTTCGCCTGCCAGGTACTTGCCTGCATCGAAGGCCTGGGACTCGATCCGGCGCGGGTCAACCCGGACGGCGGGGCGATCGCTCTGGGCCATCCGATCGGTGCCACGGGCGCGCGGATCCTGGTCACGTTGCTGCACGGCATGGCGGCGCGCGGCGAGCGGCTGGGGATCGCGACGCTCTGCATTTCGGGCGGCATGGGGATCGCGGCGCTGGTGGAAAGAGAATGATCCTCCTCACCACCTCCGCCGAAGAGAACGCCGAGCCGTACATCGACGCCCTGCGGGCGGTCGGTTTCCGCGACGACGAGATCACCGTCGTCGGCCCGGAGCGGCGGGCGGAAGCGGGGGCCTTCGCCGCGCGCGCTTCGGGCGTGCTGCTCTCCGGCGGCTGCGACATCGAACCCTCGCGCTACGGCGAGGCGGTTCTTCCGGGCGGGAAGGTCGAGACCCTTCCCAAGCGCGACGAGCTGGAGTGGAACGTGCTCGATGCCGCGCGGGAGCTGCGCCTGCCCGTCTGGGGAATCTGCCGCGGCTTGCAGGTGATCAACGTCTACTTCGGCGGCTCGCTTTGGCAGGACCTGCCGAGCCAGCGGGTTTCGACCTTGTCGCACGTTCCGCCCGATGAGGAGACGCCGCTTTCGACCCTCGCGCATGAGATCCGCGTAACGGCGAACGACTCGGCGCTCGGCGGGCGGCTGATGGCCGGAGAGGATGGACCGGTCGGCGTCAACAGCCGTCACCATCAGGCGATCAAAGCGCTGGGGGCCGGTTTGCGCACGGTTGCGGTCTCGCCGGACGATCTGATCGAGGCGCTCGATCTCGAACCAGCCGGTTCCGCCGATTGGTGGCTGCGGGCCGTCCAATGGCATCCCGAGAATTTGATCGAGCTTCCCGTTCAGCGTGCGCTCTGGGAAGATTTTGCCGCGGCGACGCGCCGCCGCGCGAAGGAGACCGCATGAGTGAGCCCGTGAAGCTCGAACGCAGCGCCGACGGGCGGGTCGCTACCCTGACTCTCGACCGGCCGCCGCTCAACATTCTCGACCTCGAAATGATCGCGGTGCTCGAAGGGCATCTCGGGGATCTCGAACAGGACACGTCCTTGCAGATCATCGTCGTGCGCGGCGCGGGAGAGCGGGCGTTTTCGGCCGGGGTTTCGGTCCAGG
>DATMZU010000128.1:0-7626 GCA_035607435.1 Thermoanaerobaculia bacterium
CCGGCCTTCGCCTCCGCGCCCTGGCCGTGGCGCATCGTGGTCATCGGCCGACGGAACGTTTCGAGGCTGATGCCCTTCCTCAGGGCCAGCAGGATCCCCGCGGCCTCGGCGTAGTTATCGACCGGGATCACGTTGTGGAAGCCGAGCCGCTCCGCCGAAACGCTGAAGATCGTTTTGTTCTCGCGCACCGCGAGGATCGGAATGCCGTGGCGGTGGGCGTAGATTGCCGGAATGCCGCCGAGGGAGCTGGCGGGACAGACGACGGCGAAGACGTTGTGCACGTTCACCACGTCGGCGGAGCGGTAGGGATGCGAGCCGCCGAGCTGCGGCGCGCGGCGCAAGCCGATCAACGTGCAAGCGAGCCCTGAAGCCGAGGCCATCTCCCCCGCGCCGCGGGCATCGACGATCGCCTCGCGCAGGTCGAACTCCTTGCTGTTGAGCATCGGCGCGTGCGCCGCCGGCATGTGGAAACGCCGGACCACCAGGTGGGAGACGATCGCCTCGACGCCGCCCAGGGGGTTCGGATACTCCCCGGCGAAGTGCTTGACGTAGTTGTCTTCCGGCAGGTCCTGGATGTTGGTGGTGATCGCGATCGCGTTCGCGCCCTTCTTGATCAGCCGCTCACAGGCAGCGAACAGGACCGCCGGCCGATCGACGGTTCCGACGTAGGCGCCCGAGCCGTTCTCGAACGAATGGGTGCCGATCGGCTTCTCGGTGACCTCGACGTCCACGATGTCGATGCCGAAAACGGCGCGCACCGTGTTCACCACGTTGAACACCACGTCGAGCGCCTCGGGCGTCGTGTGCTCGACCACCAGGCCGATCCGGTTGCCGTAGGGAACGTGGAAATCGACCGCGCCCTTCATCAACAGGTCGATCGACATGCCCTCGGAGTAGAGGACGTTGTCGGCCATGCTGATGAAGTTCGAAGCGTTCACCGCGTTCGGGTTGGTCACCAGGTAGTCGGTCGCCGCCGCGAGCAGGTTGGTGGCCGGCGCCGCGTCGCCCGCGTAGCCGCCGAGATCGCAGCCGATGCCGGTCGGAATCACGCTCACCGCGACCGCCTTGCCCGGATAGTGGGTGCGCTCGGCGATCGTTCCGGCGGCGGATTCGGTCTCCCGCTCGTCCTCGATCTCGGCAAACGTCGCCTCGACGACGATCTCCTTGTCGGTGACTTCCGAGATATACCAGCGCAACGCCTCGCGGCCGATCCTCTGCTCCACGATCTCGGCGATCGACTGCGAGCCGATCACGTCGAATTTTTTCAAGCGAAACTGACGGTTCTCGATCAAGGTGCCACCCTCCGACGGATCGGGCGCTTCAACTCCGCCCGCAATGTTCGCTGGGATGCTGGGACAGAAGATCCGGCGGGCGACACGCCCGCCTTCCTATTAGTGAACGTTCGGAGGTCAAAGGGGGACAGCTCGGGGGCGATTGGCTCCTCCGCCAACCGAGCCCCCGACGTCGCAGTTTCAACCGCGGGTCAACCGCGCGACAGATCGAGCTCGAACACTCGGCGGACTTCGGGCAGGGCGGCGAGCTCGGCGATCATTTCGGGGGTGAGCCGCTGATCGACCCGGTAGACGGTCCAGGCGTCGCGCTCGCCGTCTTTCCTCGCGAGGTGGATGTCGGCGATGTTGACGCCGAGCGTGCCGAGCGTCGTGCCGACCTTGCCGATCACGCCCGGTACGTCCCAGCTGCGCAGGATCAGCAGATTCCCTTCGAGCCGGCATTCGAGCGGCAGGGTGCCGAGGCGGATCAGCCGCGGCTGGCGGTCTGCGTAGAGCATGCCGCCGATCGAAAACTCCCCTTCGGCGCCCTGGATGCGCAGCCCCACCTGCTCGCCGGTTTCGCCGCGGCGCGGGTGGAGCGTGCGGACCAGCTCGATGCCCCGATCGCGGGCCAGCCACTCGACGTTGACGTAATTGACCGCGTCGCCGAGCGCCCGGTCGAGCGCGCCTTTGGCGACCGACAGCGACACCGCGGCGCCGAAGGCTTCGGGAACGCCGCGGAGATCGACCTCCAGGCTGTCCACCTTGCCGCCCGCCAAAGCGGTGCCGAGGCGCCCGAGCTGCTCGCCGAGCAGCAGGAACGGCCCCGCGCCGCTCGCGTCGGCGGAAAACGGCAGATTGACCGCGGACACCGAATACGAGCCGGCGAGCGCGTCGAGCACCATCCGGGCGACCTCGCTCGACACGCGTTCCTGCGCCTCGGCGGTCTGGGCGCCGATGTGCGGCGTCGCGATCACTTTGGGATGCGCGATGAGAAGCGGGTCGGCCGGCGGCTCTTGGGCGAAGACGTCGAGCGCCGCGCCGCCGAGGTGGCCCGAGTCGAGCGCCGCGAGCAGGGCCGCCTCGTCCACCACGCCGCCGCGGGCGCAGTTGACCAGCAGGGCTCCCGGCTTCATCCGCGCGATCCTCTCGGCGGAAAGGAGATTCTTGGTCTCCGGGGTGAGCGGCACGTGGAACGACACGGCATCCGCCGCTTCGAGCAGCGCGTCGAGCCCGAGCAGCGGCACGCCGAGCCGGTTCGCGATCTCCTTGTCGAGCCAGGGGTCGAACGCCACCACCTTCATCTCGAACGCCTGGGCGCGCGCGGCGACCTTCTGGCCGATCCGCCCGAAGCCGATGATGCCCAAGGTCTTGCCCTGAAGCTCGACGCCGAGGAAACGGCCGCGATCCCACTCGCCGCGCTTCATCGAGGCGTCCGCCGCGGGAACCTGGCGCGCCAGGGAAAGGAGCAGCGCAAAGCTGTGCTCGGCCGCCGAAATCAAATTCGCGTTCGGCGCGTTGAGCACCAGCACCCCGCGCCGCGTCGCCTCGAAGACATCGACGTTGTCCACCCCCACCCCGGCGCGGCCGACCACCCGAAGTTGGGGTCCCAGCGCGAGCAGCGCGGCGTCCACCTGGGTGCGGCTGCGCACCAGAAGGGCGGTGCAATCGCCGATCGCGGCTTCGACCCCGGCGCGTCCGCCGCTGGAGACGTCGATCACCTCGGCGCCTCCGGCGCGCAGGATGTCCAGCCCCGCCGGGCTCAATGGATCGGCGATCAAGATTCGCGCTGTGCTCATGACGGTAGAAACCCCGAAATTCGAACACCGCCGCCGCTTCGTGCGGCGTCGTTCAACACCATTTGGGCGAGCGCCAGGTCGAGCACGCCGAGACCGAACGGCGAAAAGATCACGGGGCGGGTCCGATCGACCCGCGCCGGCTGCCGCCCGGCCGTAATGTCGGCGAGCGCGCAGCGGATAAAATCGCGGTTCCCCGTCTTCTGCTCGGCCAGGTGGATCGACGTCGAGGCCCGGCTCACGTGATCGGCGTCGTCCACGACGTTGTCGGCGGCGAGGATGACGTCCGCCGTCAGATCGCGCAGCGAGATGTGGAGGATCGTGGCACCCGGCGGGCAGATCGACAGGTCGGAAAGGTGCGGCGTTCCCGCGGTGGTCGCGAACGCCGTGACCGGGCTCGCGGCGAGCAGATCGGCGAGCGAGCCAGCCACCGCGAACCGGGCGCCGGCATGGAGCGCTTCGCACCGGGCGCAGAATTCGGCGGCGCGCGCCGCGTTCAGATCGAAGACCAGGAACTTTGCCGCGTCCGACCAGACCGCGCGGAGCGAGCGGACGATCTCGAACGCGATCGGCCCGCAGCCGACGACGCCGATCGTCTCCGGCGCCGTTTCGCCATGCAGAGTTTTGCCGGCGAGCGCCGCGGACGCCGCGGTCCGACGGGCGCTGATGATCGAACCTTCGAGGATCGCCCGCGGCCGGCCGGTCGCCCGGTCGTTGACGATCACCACCGCGGACGCCCGCTCGATGCCTTTGGCGACGTTGCCCGGCATCGAGGCGATCCACTTCAAGCCCGCGATCTCGAAACCGTCGCCCAAGTAGCCGGGCAGGGCGATGATCCGGTCGCTGTCGTTGTCCGGAAAGCGCAGGAACAACGAGTGCGGGAGGGAGCTCATACCCGCCGCGTGGGCTTCGTACGCCCGGCGCACGGTTTCGACGATTTCCAGCTCGTGGCCGGTGAGGGCCGCTTCAATCTCGGCGGCGCCGAGGATCAAAAGCTCATTCATCGCTTCGCTTACCGCCATGGAGAGACTCCCGCGCCTTCCCAACGGTCCGCGATGTCGCCGACGTGCTCGCGGACCCAAGTATTTGAATAGATCGTTTCAAGATATCGCTCGCCGCGGTCGGCCAGGATCGCCACCACCGTCGAGCCCGCCGGAATCTCGGGCGCCAGCCGTTCGACCGCGGTGATCACGCCGCCCGAAGAACCGCCCGCGAGCACCGACTCCCATCGTACCAGGCGGCGGCAGCCGGCGACGCAATCGGCATCGTCCACCCACTCGATCCGATCGATCAGATCCAGGTTGCACAGCGGCGGACGGATGCCGGCGCCGATCCCCGGCACCGAGCGCTTCTCCTTCTTGTCGCTGAAGATCAGGCTGCCGCGCGCATCGACGGCGACCACCTTGGCCGGGATGCCGTGATCGCGCAGATAGGACGAACAGCCGGTGATCGTGCCGCAGGTCGAGGTCGCGACGAATAGGTAGTCCAGAGACCCAAGCTCGGTGACGATCTCGTGCATCGTCGTCTGATAATGCGACTGCGGGTTGAGCGCGGTCTGATATTGGTTCGGCCAAAAGCTGCCGGGAATCGTGCCGAGCAGCTCCTGCACCCGGGCGAGCCGCGCCTGCAGAAATTCGCCCGAGGCCGGATCGGGCTCCAGCACGTGATTGATCTCGGCGCCGTAGACTTCCAACATCTTCAGGTTCTGCGGCGCGGTCTTTGGATCGACGACGCAGATGAAACGGAGGCCGAAATACCGGCACGCCTGCGCCAGGCCGATCCCCATGTTGCCCGAGCTCGATTCGATGATCACCGTGCGGCGATCGATCTTGCCCGTCGCCAGGCAGTGCTTCAGGATCGCCGTCGCCGGCCGATCCTTGGCGCTTCCCCCGGGGTTGAAGCCTTCGAGCTTCGCGTAGACACCCAAGTCGAAGCCGGAGAGGATTCGGTTCAGGCGCACCAGCGGCGTATGGCCCACCGTGGCCAGAATTCCGAGGTCTTCCTCGTCCGACGCTCGTCGAGGCGCTCCGTCCGCCATCCTGCACTCCCTTTTTCGAGATCTTTGCCAAGCCGCGCGGACATTTCGATCTGCGGCGCGGACGTCGTTCGCTCAATGCGAGGGCATGAGGAATGGAGAACGCACATACCTCGTCTGTCTAGAGTGAGGAAAGACGAGAAATCCGGGACACCACGCGTTTTCGCCCGGTCCTGCCACGTCGCGGCGAACGCGGGCACGAATCCCTGTGCTAGCATTTTCGGGCCATTCATTTCCCGAGGAGGAACGAAACGTGAAGCTTGGAGAGGTCATTCAGAAAGAGCGGGAGCGCAAGAAGCTTTCCCTCGAAGACACCGCCGCCAAGATCGGTCTCTCGGCCGACGATTACCGCGCCCTCGAAGCCGGGGAGACGCCGGCCGAAACCTGGGGTCCTCTGCTCGCCAACATCGCGATCCAGCTCGAAACTCCAACCTCGCGCCTGCTCGCCGAAAGCGGCAAGTCGGCCGACTGCAAACCCGGCCAGGCAGGCCTGCTGATCACCGGCCACCGCGAACGGCGGAACAAAACGGTCGAGCAGATGGCCGAAAAGCTGGAGATCTCGGCCGACGAGTATCGGCGCATCGAAGCCGGAGAGAGCGAGATCGAGACCTGGGGACCGCGCCTGCTCAATTTCGCCGAGGTGGTCGAGTTGCCGGTGTTCAATTTCTTCTACCCCTTCGGCCTGCCGCTCGACAAGCTGACCGTCGAGGACTACCGCTGAACTGACGTACCGCGCGGAGTCCGGACCGTCCGGATTCCGCGCTCCCGGCGCCGGCCGCACGGCCCGGGCCTTAGGAGGCTCGCGCCCATGCGCACTTCGCTTCGTCCCGCCGCCTTCGCCCTTCTCCTCGCACCGCTTGCCCTCGGCGCCTGGGGCGCCACGACGAGCGCCGCCAAAACGAGCGCCAAGGCGACCGCCGCCAAGCCGCCGGAAACCGCCGGTTCGAGCGCGCTTGAAACCGCGTTCGGCAAGGCCGTCTCCTGGCGCGAGATCGGCCCGTTCCGCGGCGGCCGGTCCGCGGCGGTGACCGGCATCCCCAAAGATCCGAAGACCTATTACTTCGGCGCCACGGGCGGCGGAGTGTGGAAGACGATCGACGCCGGAACGACCTGGAAGAACGTGTCCGACGGCTTCTTCGGCGGCTCGATCGGCGCCGTCGCGGTCTCGGAATGGGACCCGAACGTGATCTACGTCGGCGGCGGCGAGGTCACGGTGCGCGGCAACGTGTCGCACGGCGACGGAGTCTGGAAATCGACCGACGCCGGAGCGACGTGGAAGCACGTGGGCCTCGCGGATTCGCGCCATATCCCGCGCCTGCGCATCCACCCGAAGAATCCCGACCTGGTCTACGCCGCCGTGCTCGGCCACCTGTTCGGCCCGAACGAGATGCGCGGCGTCTACCGCTCGAAGGACGGCGGCGCCACCTGGGAGCGCGTCCTCTATGTCTCGCCGGACGTCGGCGCGGCCGACCTGACGTTCGATCCGACCAACCCGCGCATCCTCTACGCCTCGACCTGGCGCGTGCGGCGCACACCGTACAGCCTGGACAGCGGCGGCCCCGGCTCCGGCCTATGGAAATCGATCGACGGCGGCGATCACTGGATCGACCTGTCGAGCAAAAAGGGGATGCCCAAGGCGCCGCTCGGCATCATCGGCGTCACCGTCTCCCCCACCGATCCGCAAAACGTCTACGCGATCGTCGAGGCGGCCGAAGGGGGCGTCTTCCGCTCGCGCGACGGCGGCCTGACCTGGCAGCTCACGAGCGCCAGCCGCGAGCTGCGCCAGCGCGCCTGGTACTACTCGCGCATCTACGCCGACCCGAAGGACGCCGAGGTCGTCTACGTGGTGAACGTCAACTTCCACCGCTCGAAAGACGGCGGCAAGACGTTCGAGGAGATCGAGTCCAAGCACGGCGACCATCACGACCTGTGGATCGCACCGGAAGATCCGGCCCGGATGATCCTCGCCGACGACGGCGGCGCCGCGGTCTCGAACGACGCCGGAGCGACCTGGAGCTCGCTCGACAACCAGCCCACCGGGCAGCTCTACCGGGTTTCGACCGACAACGCGTTTCCGTTCCGCCTGCTCGCCGGACAGCAGGACAACAGCGCCCTCCGCATCCGCCACCGCTCGTTCTCCGGCGGCGGCATCGTGGAGACCGAATGGGAGCCGACCTCGGGCGGCGAGAGCGGCACGATCGTCGCCGATCCGCGCGACCCGGACGTCGTCTACGGCGGCTCGTACGACGGCCTTCTGGTGCGGCGCAACCATCGCACCGGCGAAGTGCGGCAGGTCGACGTCTGGCCGGATATCCCCATGGGTTGGGGCGCCGCCGATCTGCGCTACCGGTTCCAGTGGAACTATCCGCTGTTCTTCTCGCCCCACGACCCGAGCGTGCTCTACGCCGGAGCGAACGTCTTGTTCGAGACCCGCGACGAGGGGACGACCTGGCGCGCGATCTCGCCCGACCTCACGCGCAACGACAAGTCGAAGCAGGCCTCGTCCGGCGGCCCGATCACCCAG
>DATMZU010000206.1:0-2064 GCA_035607435.1 Thermoanaerobaculia bacterium
GAGTTGACGACGTAGACCACCGAGAGCGGCGCGGGCATCTTCGCGGTCAGCCGTTCGGCGTAGCGCACCAGGTTCGGATGCAGATAGCGGGTGTTCGTGTTGAGCAGCCCCACCTGAGAACGAATCGCCTCGACCACGCGCGGGTGCTGGTGCCCGACATGGGCGACGTTGTTGTAGACATCCAGATAGGCGCGCCCGTCGGCGTCGAACAGGTATTGGCGAAACCCGCGCACGATTTCGAGCGGCCGGCGGTAGGAGAGCGAGAGGTTGCGCCCCAGGCGAGAGCGGCGCGCGGCGAGGATTTCGTCGAACGTCGGTAGCGGTGCGGGAAGGCGATCGGGAGAAACGCCGAGAAGTGCGGTCGGATCGGGCGAAAGCGCTTGCCAGACCGCCCGTTCGCTGGGCCGGACTGCTGTCGGAAAACGCGCGCCGAAGCCAAGGTCGTCCAAGAGGATCTGGAGACGAACGTGCGGCGGCCAGCCGCCGTTTACTTCCGCCGTGGCCACCCGGCCGATGGGTGCGCCGCGGTCGATTGTGGTGCCTACGGTGGGGAGGGAATCTGCGGCGAGACCGAGCCAGACAGCCCTCACCCCCGGCCCCTCTCCCAAAGGGAGAGGGGAGACAAACGAAGACGTTTCCTGGCCCTTCTCCCCTCTCCCTTTGGGAGAGGGGCCGGGGGTGAGGGCTGAGAGGGCAACTTCGGCCGCATGCTCGATCAACAACCGCACCCCCGTCTCCAAAATCTCCACCACCCTCCCCAGGAACGGCGAGCGAATCTCACTCCCCGCGGGAAGAAACAACTCCGCACCCAGTTGGATCGTGGCAGGCTCGATCCCCGGCTCGGGCGGAATCGGCCCGAGCAGCCGCGCCTCGCCGTAAAGGCCAAGACCCAGGTCCGCCGTCTCTCCCGTCCCGAGCTCGCGTTCAATCAGCGCACAGAGCCCCGCGGGCTCAAGATTCCGCGGATCGGCACCGAGCAGAAGGCTCCCCACCGAAAGATCAAGCGGGCGAATCCGCCTCAATCGATTGAGGAGCGGCGGCCCGAGGATCGGCGCGGGAGTTTCTTTCTTAAGGCTTTCGATTCCGGAGACTGCGATCGGAGAAAACCCGCAAGCCTCCCGAAGCGTCGCGCGCACCCACCGCGGAGGAATCCGATCGAGCGCTTCGAGCGTCGCCCACGCGGGAGCTTCGCTCACAGCGACATAAGGATCAAAGGGAGCGAGCGACCGTCGAATCGCGGAGTTCGTGACCGAGACCGCAAGCCGCATCGCAACGAGCGGAGCAAGGATCTCGACTTCCGTTTCCGCAAGCACCGCCGCTTGCGCGTACCCCGTCGCCACCTGCGCCAAGGCGGCCAGCGGATCTTCCGATCCGAACAGCGCATACGCCGCCCCGATCGCCAGATCGCAAATCCGCGCCGAGCGCACCATATCGCCGAAATCGATCAGCGAAACCGCCTCAGGTACCCGCCCTCGCCCGCCGCGCACCAAAACATTCCAATCGTTCGCATCGCCATGGATCGCGACCTTCGCCAGAGCGGCGAGCACCGGAGCCGCCTCCGCATCGAACCGCGCGAGCGCTCGCTCGACCAGACCCCGGCGCGCCGGGTCCTCGATCGCCTCCAGCCGATCGCGAATCCATCCGGCCCGCACGAGATCCCACCGCAACTCCCGATCGAGCCCCGGATGCTCGAACCCCGAAAGCGCCACACTCACCCGGCCCAGCAGGCGGCCGACACTGCCCAGCAATTCAGGAGGCCGCACTGCCACCTCCGCCAAGGGCCGGCCCGGCACCCAACCGAGCATCCAGACCAAACGTGGCCTACGTGCCATAACGATTCGGGCCCAATTCGTTCCCGCAGAGTTGGAGACCACCCGTGGCATACCGAGATCCGGAGCCGTCCGAGCGATATGCGCCAGCGCCGCCGCCTGGAGATCGACGAACGACTCCTCCCGCTCCGGGTGCATGACCTTGAGCACCTGCTGCGACCCGTCGGAACGCGTCAACTGAAAATTGTTGTCGTACTCGCCTGGCAGGCGGCGGAGAGTACCCGAGAAGCCCCAG
>DATMZU010000129.1:0-4351 GCA_035607435.1 Thermoanaerobaculia bacterium
CGCCCAGTTGGGCAAGCCCGCGCGGCTCTGACGTTCCTGAGCGGGTCGGAGGGGCGCCGGTCCTTCCTGGGCCGCCCCCAGGACGCTGTGCTACCATTTTCCGACCTGCACCGGGGTCGCTCGCCGACCCGATTCGTTGGCCATGGCTCGGTTTGCCTCCTCGCTCCTTCGGGCGCCTGCGGCAACAGCCGGTCGCCGTGGGCAAACTGAGCCGCCACCCTTTCCCGCGACACGAGCCCAGGTTCGAAACCCCCAGAGAGAGGTTCCCTCCATGTCTACCAACGGCTCCTACGCTTCCGGGCACCGGCCGGGTCTCTTGATCGCCATCGGCGGCGCCGAGGACAAGACGCGCGAGCGCAAGATCCTGCGCCGTTTCGTCGAAGCCGCGGGCGGCACGAAAGCGAAGATCGCGATCCTCGCGACCGCCTCGGCGCTGCCCGACACCGGCGAAAAATACCGCGAGGTGTTTACCGCGCTCGAAGTCGGCGAGATCGTCGTCCTGAACGTGCCGGACCGCGCGGCGGCGCTCGAAGTCGGCTCGCCGGTGGTCGAAGCGCTCGAAGGGGCGACGGGGTTCTTCATGACCGGCGGCGGCCAGCTGCGGGTCACCTCGGCGCTCGGCGGCACGCCGATCGCCGCATCGATCCGGCGTCGCCACGCCGCGGGGATGGTAGTCGCCGGCACCAGCGCCGGAGCCTCGCTGCTTTCCGAGCACATGATCGCCTTCGGCGAAGGGGGCGGCACGCCGCGCCAGCGCCAGGTCCAAATGGCCAAAGGGCTCGGGCTCGCCCCCGGCCTGATCATCGATCAGCACTTCCGCCGCCGCGACCGCCTCGGCCGCCTGCTCACCGCGCTCTCCTACAACCCCGACCCGATCGGCCTCGGAATCGACGAAGACACCGCCGCGCTGATCGAGCCCGACGGCATGCTCACAGTTCTAGGAAGCGGCACCGTAACGATCGTCGAAGGAGCGGGCCTCACCTACACCGACACCCACCACGCCCTCCCCGGCAAGCCGCTCACCCTCTTGGGGCTGCGCCTCGACGTCCTCTCCGACGGCGCCCGCTACGACCTGAACACCCGCCGCGGCCTGCCGCCGCTCGAAGCGCCGGTGCCGATTCCGGATGCGGAAGAGGTGGTTTACGGCGAAGGGTAGGGCGATGATCCTGGCCGACCCTCGTTTTCCGCAGATCACCTACCGCAAAGGCGCGGCGGGTGCGCCGGTCGCAATGCTTCGCGGTTCGGGAACGCGGGTACGAACGCTCTGGGCCGCCCGCACGTCCTGGAACTGGTCTCCTCAGGAGATCGCGCGCGAATACGGCCTCCGCCCGGAACAGGTCGAGGAGGCACTGTCCTTTGGTAACGTCCACCAAACGGAGATCGAGGCGGATTTGGCGCTTGAGGAGGAGCTAGCGCGTAGGGCACCGGTGTTATTCCCGGGCAAATACTGTCGGGTATGACTCAAGCTCACCGACCAATTCTCCACGTTTGTTATTCCTGACAGTAAAAACGCGCACCGCATTGTCGAGGATTGGACGTTCGCATTCAGTCTTAACGGAGTACTCATCGAGTTCCTGCCAAGTGCATTTTCTACCGTTGAATGAACCAGAACCGTCGGGAAATAGGTTCAAGGTCAGGGTGCGCTCGTCCTCGGTCGCCTGCCATCGTCCCATCGCCCTATGTGGCTCTTTCGCACAAGTCATCACAACAAGCAGGCAGATAACCATACACAGCCGGCAGCTCGCAGCCATCTGCGGACACCTCACTTTATTTCCTCGGCGGAGATACATCGCCATCGGCTTCCTGATCATTGAGTTACTTCAGTATACCCGCCGGACTTTGGAAGTGTCAATGCGAATGCGGGCGTTGGAGGGCGTTGCCGGCCTGTGCTCGCGGATTTGATCCCTCTTCCGCGTGCAGCTTGGACGATGGCTTCATCGCCGTTCGAGTTGTTGCCTCTGCATACAGTTCGTGCGACTCTCTCTGCATGCGAACGACGAGCGAGACCGACCATGTTCTCAGGAGCCTCTTAGCGGCCACGGCTGATCTACGAGGAGGGTCAGGCCGGCTGTCGGCGCAGAAGGTCGCCGAGGCCTTCGAACTATCCGTCGCCGAGCTTGCGGGTCTGGCCGGAAGAAGCCGACAGAGCGTATCCAAGGCGGATGACGCCCCGTCCCTTCAGCCCGCTCTTCTTCCTTACGAGCGCATTGCCCGGTTGCGGGCCGTGTTGCCGGCGAGCGACTTTCGGCGCTGGCTGCATCTCCCGAGTCTACCGTTGGACGGCCGTTCGCCGCTCAATCTGATCCGTGCCGGCGAGGTCGATTCAATCGCCGACCTCGCGGAGGACATGCTCACCGGGAGCCCCAATTGAGCCGGGCGGCCCGTCGGCGGTTGGCGGCGCTCAGCGGGAAAGTGCCCGAGGTCGAGATCGCTTCGCGACGGCGACTTGCGAAGGACTCGGAGGCGATCGTGCGCCTGCCCCCTGCGCTGCAGGCCGAGCTGGAGGAGGCTCTCGAAGACGCCGATCATGAGGAAGGAATTTCCGGGGAGAAACTCTTCAGAAGCCTGGGAAAGTACGGATAAGCTTGATGCTGATCCTTCGAGCCAAATCGAGAGCACCGAGCAAACGGCGGACCGCCGCGGAGATCATCGCCTTTTCCAAAAAACGCGCCGCCCTTCTTCGCGATGTCCCGCGCGAGCAGGTGGCGGCCCGGTTCACCCAGTTGATCGAGGAGATCCGACAAGAAGCGATCGCCAAGAGCACCGCGATCGACGGAGATTTGGTGGGTGACTGATTGGCCCCGCATCCGTGGCCGACTCAGGACGTCGATCAGTTCATTCAGCGTGGCTTCCAGCGCGGATCAAGAGGCGAGTTCAACCCGGGCCGCTTCCACGTCGGCGGCGACTTCCTCTTCAGAGAATTGGGCCGTGCGCTCGTGAATCAGCGCCCGCGCTTCGGCGAAGCGGCGCAGCACTGCCTCGTCGGAATTCTTCACCAGCCGCTGGAACTCGGCGTAAGGGACCAGGACGGCTTCGGGCTGTTGACCTCGGGTCACAACGTAGGAAAGGTGGTCTTCCGTGACCTCGTCCAACACGGCCTGGAAGCGTTCACCCAACTCTGCGACGGCGACGGTCTTTCCCATGGCGTTTTTCCGGCGGCAAGGATGATCGACATTCTTACACTCCCGGCTATGCGCTCGGGCCTCAACGCATCTCCGGTCCGCGCAACGACTCGCGCAGGTCGGCTACGACGGTGTGCTTCGGCGGGAGCTGGTAGAGGCTCAGGATTAAATCGAAGGCGGTCTTAAAGTACGCGGCATCTTCTCGGAAGTCGGCATATACACGGCCTTGGACCAAATCTGGGAAGGAGATCTCGTCTGTTCCGTCCAAGAGCACGGGGAGAACGTTCAGCTTCCCTGCCTCGCTTCCAATCAGCCGCTTGCCGATCAAATCTCCTTCTGCTGCGACGACAAAGCCGCGCATGGGATCGCCGTTCTCGTACTTCTCACGATAGAGGGGCGTTCCAACCACGACCACTCGATCGGTCTTGAGCACCCGCTCGACAAAGCGCGAGACGCTTGCGCCGATTTGCGCGTTGTCCCATCGGTCGAGCAGAACGGCGATCCCAGCCTTCTGCAGATCGGTCGCAAGCCGCTTCTCGATCCAGCGTTCGTGCTCGGGAACTCCCCAGGCATAGCTGATGAAAGTCTCCGGCGGTTTGATTCCCTGAGCGGCCACATACGCCTGCACCTGGAACACCGCCTGCTCGAAACGTGTCCGCTGCTCGGCGGCGTGGCGTTGCGATTCCACTTCGGCCTGCACGTCCCGGGACAGCTGGATAGGCTCCTCCATTTGCGGCAGAGTCAGTTTCTCACCGCAATCGTTACAGAAGGCAAAATCCTTTCCTTCTTTCAACCGCTGACGCACTACCTTCCGGTCTAGCAAATGGTGGTTCGGACAGCGTACTGGATCGAAGCGCAGCACCGTCAGGTTCCGCCGCCCGAGAAAACTCTCGAACAGCCCTTGAAACAGCGTCCGCACGGGCTGTCCGACGTTCGGCCCAAAGCAGAGCACGAAGTCCAATTCGCCGTCGCGTTCGTTCTCCTGTCGGAATCCGCACGGCAGCCCGTCGCCCACTTCGTAGCGGGCGTTGTTGTGCCATTGGGCCGTGCGGGTGAAAGTGTGGGTGTAGCCGAGCAGCACGACAAGTGAAGCAAACACGTTCTCCGTCGGGCCGGTCACCGTGTACGCCGTGCCCTCCTCGGTCGCTTTGTCGTCTTCCACCGGCTTCTTCAGATTGATCAGCTCGGGGAAGACCAGATACGGCTCCATGCGGAGCGGGTCGGTCTCG
>DATMZU010000219.1:0-3960 GCA_035607435.1 Thermoanaerobaculia bacterium
CGAAGGCCGCGCCGACGTTCTCCCTCCGGCGCCCGGCACTTCTCTGCTGATCGTGGCGGAAGGCGGAGCCTGGGGCGAGGTTCGCGCTCCCGCGAAGGGCCCGCCGGTAGGCGGCAAGCCGATCGCGATCCGCCTCGGGCCGCCGCGGAAGGCGCGCGGCCGGGCGCTCGAATCGATTTCCGGCCAACCATTGTCGAACGCCCTGGTCTGGGCGGGCGGGGAGAGCCTCGCGCTCGATGGCGTGGTCCATCCCGATGCCCAGGGGAACTTCGAGATTGCCGTCGCCGGCTCAGGGAAACCGACGTTCGGCGCCGCGGCGGCGGGCCACGCCTGGCGCCAGATGTCAGCGGCGGTGCCGGGTCCGCGCGATCTGCCGATCCTGCTTCGCCTCGATCGGTCCGATCCGGAGGGTGCCGCCGGTCTCACCGGAATTCTGATCGACGAAGCGGGGCAGCCGGTCGGCGGAGCGGAAATCTTCGCCGTGCGCGAGACGGAAAGCGCGGTCGGAGGAGTACGGACGACGAACCGCAAAGAGCAGCGGCTGGCCACCTCGGACATCCATGGCGGTTTTCACGCGGGGAGCCTGGAATCGGGAACTTTCGATCTCGTAGCGCGCGCGAACGGCTTCGTTCCCGGGCGGCTGCCGGGACTCCAGCTCGCGGCCGGCGGTCGGTTGCCCGCTCTCAAGATCGTGCTCTCGCGCGGACTCGGCCTCGAAGGGCGGCTGCGCGATCCGGAAGGCAACCCCGCCGCGGGGGTCACCGTCGAAGCGAGAAAGGTAAGGCCCGCCGGCAAGGAAGCCGCGGTCGCGTGGTTTCTGCCGCCGCAAAGCTCCTTCGTGACCGATCGCGGCGGACAATTCAAACTCACCGGCCTCGAACCGGGAGCGTATGAGATCACCGCGAAGAACGCGCTCGGCCGGGCGCACGGCACGGTCGAAGTAGGGGCCGACGGTGGGCGGATCGATCTACAGCTGGCGGCCTCCACGGAGCGCGCGGTCTCCGGAGTGGTCACCGATGCGGACGGCCATCCGATCGCGGGCGCCACGGTGGACCTAATCGCCGAGCTGAAACCCGGCTTCACCAACACCCTTGGCACCCGCACGGCGGCGGACGGCACTTTCTCGCTCGACCTGCCGCCCGGGGAGTATCGCCTCTCCGTCACCGCCGCCGGCTACGAGATGACCGACCCGGCGGCGAGGGTCCGGGTGGGCGGTGTGCCGATTTCGGGTCTCGCGATTCGGCTGCGCGCCGTACGCTGAACCCGCGGGAAATTCTCGCCGAATCTTTCCCCTTGCTTACCGAGGGGAGTTGTCGTACCCTCGGTAACCGAGATGAGTAAGCCCAACGACCTTGTCCTCGGTACCCTCGATCTGCTCCTGCTGAAAATCCTGGCACTGGAGCCCATGCACGGCTGGGCCATCGGTCTGCGCCTGCGATCCATTTCCAACGACGTGCTCCAGGTGAGCGAAGGCTCCCTCTATCCGGCGCTGCACAAGCTGGAGCAGGAAGGGTGGATCACGGCCGAGTGGAAGCAGACGGAAAACAACCGGCGGGCGAAGTTCTATTCGCTCACGCGCCTGGGTAAAAGCCAGCTCGAATCGGAGACCGCGAACTGGGAACGGCTCTCCTCCGCCATTTCGCGCGTCGTTCAGCTTCAGGAGGCTTGAAACCTCATGCGAATCGAACATTGGTGGTTTACGGCGCCGCTGCGGCTCCGCTCGATCTTCCGGCGCAATCAAGTGGAGCGGGAGCTGGCCGAGGAGCTTCAGTTTCACCTGGAGCACAAGATCGAGGAAGGCATTGCCGCGGGACTTTCCCCCAAGGAGGCGCGGACCCGGGCGATGCGCGCGATGGGGGGCCTCGAACAACGGAAAGTGGAGATGCGAGAGATGCGACGCGTCCATTGGTTGACGGATTTTCTCGACGACGTCCAATACGCGGTCGTGAGCCTGCGCCGCACGCCCGGACTCGCCGCCTTGGTGGTCGCGACCCTCGCGCTCGGGATCGGGATGACCACGACCCCCTTCAGCATGGTCGATGCGCTGATCTTCAGGCCCTACCCGGTGCCGCATCCGAACGACGTGGTCACGCTGGTGAGCACCTCCCGCGACCAGAGCCTCGGCTCGTTCTCGTACCGCGAATATCTGGACATCCGCGACCAGGCGAAGAGCTACGACGGCGTGATCGCCCACTCGGACACGGAGGCCGTGGGGGTGACCCCCGAGCCCGGCGCCACGCCGCAGGTCAAGGGCGGCATGATGGTGTCCGCCAACTACCTTGCCGTGCTGGGCGTGCAGCCCCAGTTGGGGCGCGATTTTCGGGCGAGCGAAGACCAGGTGCCCGGCCGGGATGCGGTGGTCGTGCTGGGGCCGGGCTTCTGGAAGAACCAATTCGCGAGCGATCCCGCGGTCATCGGCCGGCGGATTCGCCTGAACGGCACGGAGCTCACCATCATCGGCGTCGCGCCGGATTCCTTTCCGGGAATGCAGATCTTCTCGCGTCCCGATTTCTACGTGCCGCTCTCGATGGCGCGGGTGTTTTCGACCCATCCGCAGAAAGATTTCTTCGAGGATCGGGACGATCGCGAGCTGAGCGTGAAGGCGCGCTTGACACCGGACGTGACGCTCGGGCAGGCCCGCACCGAGCTGGCCGGGATCGCACAGAGCTTCGAACGGGAGTTTCCGGCGTTGAATCGCGACCGCGGCGCTTCGGTCCGCACACAGTTCGAAATGCGGACGACCGCTAACGACGTCGAGTGGAAATTCAGCGTGATCTTCCTGATCTTGGCGCTGGCCGTGCTGCTGGTGGCATGCACCAACGTCGCGGGATTGCTGCTCTCCCGTGCCCGCACGCGAACGCGCGAAATCGCCGTGCGGTTGGCGCTGGGCGCCGGGAGGTTTCGGCTGATCCGGCTGCTTCTCACCGAAAGCCTGATCCTCGCCTTCCTGGGCGGATTGGGCGGGCTCGCCGTCGGCTACGTTGGCATCGAACTGTTCAGCAAATTCAGCGTGCCGACCGAGCTGCCGGTCACGATTCCGTTCCGCATGGATACGCGCGTGCTGCTGGCGAGCCTCGCGGTATCGCTTGCGAGCGCGTTCTTTTGCGGCTTGACGCCGGCCTTACAGAGCACGCGCGCGGATCTGGCGAACGGGTTGAAAAGCGCGGACGTTGACCTGCCGGGGAAGAAGCGCCTATGGGGCCGGAACGTCCTGGTGATCGCCCAGGTCGCCATGTCCCTGATGCTGCTCACGGCGACTTTCCTGATGGCCCGGAGTTTCCAACATAGCGTGATCCAGGCCACCGGTTTCGCGAAGGATCATCTGCTGATGGCCCGGTTCGATCCGCGTCTGGCGCAGTACGACGCGGCGCAAACCGAACGGTTTTATGACCTCTTGGCCGCGCGGGTCCGCGAAACGCCCGGGGTCCGGAGCGCGACGTTCACCGCGAGCCCGCCGCTCAGCCTGAACGGTTTCGAATCCTTCTCCTTCGTTCCGGAAGGGTTTCAAATGCCGCGCGATCGCGCGAGCTTCACCTCGACGATGGACACCGTGGATGAAGGGTTTTTCGACACGATGGAGATTCGGATTCTCCGCGGCCGCGGTTTCCTGACGTCGGATCGCGGTCAAGCGCCGCGGGTCGCGGTGGTCAACGAGCAGTTCGCGAAACATTACTGGCCGGACGGCGACGCTTTGGGCAAGCGGGTCCGGCTCGATGGCCGCGCCGGTACGCCGGTCGAAATCGTCGGGATCGCGCAGACGATCCAATATCGGGAGACCGGCGAGCGGCCGATGGATTTCGTCTACCTGCCGTTCGCCCAGCATCGGCGCGAGCGCATGGTTCTGCTCCTGCGTTCGAGCGACGATCCGCTGCAAATGGTCGAACCCCTGAAGCGGCTCGTCCGGGCGCTTGCTCCGAACCTGCCGATCGTCGAGACGAGGAGCTACGAGGATCTCTACCG
>DATMZU010000234.1:0-5033 GCA_035607435.1 Thermoanaerobaculia bacterium
TATTCACATCCCCTCGATCTTCACCTACGACCGTTCCGGGATCGGGGTGCGCGCGCTCAAGGGCACCGGCCGGCTGGAGCTCGACCCGAAGACCCGCTACCTGATCAACCCCGGCTCGATCGGCCAACCCCGCGACCGTGACCCCCGCGCCGCCTTCATGACCTACGACAGCGAGCGCCGCGTCCTGCGCTGGCACCGTGTCACCTACCCGATCGCCCGAGCCCAAGAACGCATCCGCGAAGCCGGCCTGCCGAACAGCCTGGCCGACCGGCTGGCTTACGGGGCTTGAGGGGTTAAAGAGCCCTTCAGGCCGAATCGAAGGGCGTTTCGTTTTTGCGGCCTGAAGGGCCGCGTCACCTCAGCCCAGGCCAACGGCCTGGGTACCGAGGCGCCGAGCCCTATCTCGCGTCAGTCCCCCGAGGGTGCCTTCCCGCGATTTTTCGCCGCCAGGGTCTCGCGGAGGACTGGAAGCACCGCGTGGTCTTTGGGTCGGTCGGCGTACTCCTTGGCTTCGATCACCGCGTCCAAGACCAGAACCCGAACCTGCTCGTCGCCTAACTGGTAGCCGACGGTCCGTTTTAGGAGGTCGGTGTAAGTAAGTCCCGGGCCGATGGTGGTGAGGAGATCGAGCGCGCCGAGATCGGTCAGCAGGAGATGCATCCGGAGCGATGCGAGCTTCGCCGCATCGGGCTCGATCCACCGCCCGGCCGGGTCGCGGTAATGGGCTTTGATTTCGCCCAACGCGGCCATCACGCGTTCGAGGTTCGGAGGGGTCAGGTCGATCAGGACATCCAGGTCCAACGTCAGGATCGGTGCGCCCTCGAGCAGTGCCGCGACCCCGCCGACGACGATGAAGTCGATCCCGTGGCGATTTAGGACCCGAAGGAGTCCGAGAAACCTAGGACTCGACGATGCGTCCACGCCGAAGCTCGGTGAGGCCGTCTACCCAATCCTGCAGCACCGCGAGCCGCTCCAGGGGAGCCAGGCCGAGCATCCATTGGATCAGCGTGAGATCCACGCCGTCGGCAGACTCCGTAGGATCCTCGAGGTGAGCCGCGGAGGAAGACTTTAGCTGAGACCGCATGCCGTTAGTGTAGCAGGCGGAGCGAGCCCAACAGCTCGGCTTATCGAATGGCTTACGGGGCTGCGCATGGCTTTTGCGGCCTGAAGGGACGCGTCATACCAGCCCAGGCCAACGGCCTGGGTTACTGAACCCCAGGGCGTCGAACGGCAACCCCGGGGCCCAGCAGACGGCGGCAGATCGGGCGGCGGCTGGCGAGTAGGCCCCCTGGGCTTTCGGCCGTATCGATGGCGACGCAGATCTGCTGCACCGCGGTCACCGCTTCGGCCGGGGTGGCGAATCGCAGCTCGATCGCGAACGTGCCCTGCGGCGCGGCACGGCCTCCGCGGCGGCGGGTTGCGGTTTCCTCGGGCGGCACCAGGTCCGCCGATAGCGGGGCGTAAGGAACCGCGACGAGCAGCCGCTGGCCGCCCACGAGATCGCCGAACGGCAGGCGCCCTTCCACCCGGACCCGCTCTTGATCCCTGCGGACGCCGGAGAGCGCGCCGGTGATCCGCCAGAACCGCGGGGAGTAGTCGCTTGGCGGGAGCACGTGGACGACCAGCTCGCGGCAGGGGGGATCGGCGCAGGGAAGGTGCGGCGGATGAAGGTTCAGCCGTGTGATCGCCCGCCAGCGCTCGGCGCTCCACGGCGGTCCCTGGGTGATCTTTTTCAGATCGGCGTAGAGCGAACGGACGTAGCGGTTCTCGATCCGATTGCGCCCCGATTCCAGAGAGGCGAGATAGCCCGCGGGAATGGCCCGCCGGAAGTGGCCGATCCGCCAGGGGCGCTCGGCGGGCAGGCGCGCGAGCAGCGGATCGCACAGCGCGTTTTCGTCCACCACGATCCGGTCGAGCCCCGCCTGCAGGCCGGGCGAGCCGACCGCACCGGCGACGGTGACCGGCGCCACGAGCGGCGGCCCCGTGCGATCGAATCCGGCGAGGTGGCCGCGGAGCGAGCTTTCCCGGAAGTAATACCCTCGCTCGTCGGTGATTCCCGCCTCTCCCACGGTTCGGTAGTCGTACGCCGCCCGATAGGACGCTCCGCCGGTCCAAGGCGATCCGGGCAGCATCAGCGCGTAGAGGACGAGCAGGGCGACGAGGACGCCGCTCCGCCGGAGCGGGAAGCGGCCGGCGACCTCGAAAGCCGCCACCAGCAGCACCGGAGTGAAGAAGCGGCCCGCCATGAAATCGCCGCCGATGTGGACGACGTAGGCGAGGTACGCCGCCATGCCGATCCCCGTCCAGACCTGGGGCGACCGCCGGGAGAGAGCGAGGCCGGTCCCGGCGATCAGCACGACCAGCGTCAACGGGTCCCAGCGCGCGAGGTTCGTCGCGTAGGCGATTCCCTGGCGCCAGAGCTCGCCGTCCGGAATGCCGGTCGCGAGCTTGGCGTAGGCGGTGTTGGGAAACGGAAAGCCGTAGTAGACGAGCGAAAACAGCGTCCAGGCGACGAACGGCAGCGCGCCGACCGTCGCCGCAATGAGCGTCCGGCGCGGTTTGTCGAGCAGCGGGCCCGCCAGGTAGGCGAGGACCGGAGGGCCGACGAGGAGCGCCAAATCGTGGCGACAAAGCAAGAGAAGGGCGACGGTCGTCACCACGGGCAAGACCCCCGCCGCCGGACGCGCGGCGAACGTCTCGTCCGGCCGGGTCCCGAGCAGAACCAGCAGCAGGGTGAGCAGCGCAAAGACCAGCGGGTTTTCGAGCCCCGAGGACGAAAAATCGACGAACGCCTTCGAAGAGAGCAACAGCCCCCACGCGAGCAGCCAGCGCAAGGGACCGCCGAACAGCCGCCGCGAAAGCCAGAGCGCAACCAGCCCCAGCATCCCCGAAAGAACGATGGCGTTCAGGGCCGTGTCGGCGCTGGCCACCCGGACCGTCGCGAGAGCCAGAAACCAGAGCGGATGGGTGAAGACCTGCACCCGCTCGTGCGGATTCCAGCGCGGACCGTTGCCCGCGTGAACCTGCTCGACGCTGCGGAAGGTGATGCGCGCGTCGTCGGAAACCCAGGCGGTCTGGACGAACAGCCAGCCGAAGGCGAGCACCGCCAGGAGCGTGAGCCCCGTGAGCCCACGCCCGGGAATCCCTGACCCGTTCAAGCGGTGCGCTCGTTCAAGCGGCGCGCTCGGCCACCCGCTCCAACATCCGCGCGTCCCGGAAACGCAACGCCATAGCGAGGCCGCCGCCGCCGAGCATGAGGTAGAGGCCGAACCAGACCATTTCGATCAGCGGCTTGGTCGTCACGTCCACCGCGAGGACCGCGGGGTTCGCGACCCCTCCCACCTCGACCTCGACGTTGCCGCCCGAGGCGTTGATCTTGGACACCCGGATCGCTCCGCCGCCGGGGAGGTCGACGCCCGGCGTCTCGACCTGGCCGTTGGCCGGATTGAGCTTATAGACCGGCCGCACCTGGGCCGTCTGGCCGTTCCTGGTCACCGCGAAGACGGTGCCGATGGTGATCTCCTTGCCGCTCGCCATTTGGGCCAGCGCGTTGCCGTCGGCGTTCAGGTCGAACCCTTCGAACTTGACCTGGACGTCGCCCACCTCTCCCTGCTGCCCCTTCCCCAGCGCGAGCTTCGACTGGCCCGGATCGTATTGGATCGGCGAGATGTAGAGATCCGCGCTCAGGCTCTTGCGGATGTCCGGGTTGACCATCAGCTGCTGGGTGCGCTGGTTCAGGAACATCCGCGGGAAGAGCGAATACGACTTGCCGCCCGCCTCGACGACCTGGATCTCCATCCGGTCGCGCCGCTCTTCTTCGGTCGGCGGCAGATAGCGCGTGAACGTGTAGGTCCGGCCGTGGCTCGTCACCGGCTTGCCCTGCACGAGGGTCAGCTTGGTGCTCTCGTCGTAAGCCGACGAGGCGAGAATGCCGAGCAGCATCATTCCCACTCCGGCGTGGGCCAGATAGCCGCCCGCCGAGCGCAGACCTCCCGCCCGCAACTTCGCGATCGTCTTGTGCAGGTTCGTGGCCAGGGCCGTCGCGGCGAACAGGACCAGCACGACGTCGAGGGCGTCATGGACCTTCCAGGCGACGAACGCGACCGCGATCAGGGTGCCGGCGATCAGCGGCACGATCATCTTCTTGATCAGGTCGCCGAATTTGTCGCCCTTCCAGGTGAGATAGGGCAGGAACGTCAGCAGGATGCCGATCACGATCGCGATCGGCTTGTTCACCAGGTTGTACCACTCCGGCCCGACCTGGCCGACGTTCGCCTGAAGGCGGGTGAGCAGCGGCGCCGAGGTGCCGTAGGTGATGACGAACGCCGAAGCCGAGATGGCGATCGTCGCAAGCACCAGGAACGTGCCGCGCGAGAGGATCGGATCTTCGTTCGTCTCGGTCGGGACCTTGCGCAGCCGGGTGGCGAGCAGCCAGATCGACAGGCCGACGAAGGTCGCCATCAACGCGATCAGCCAGCCCGAGATGCCGAGATCGACGAAGCTGTGGACCGAAAAATCCGCCAGCACGCCCGAGCGGGTGAGGAACGTGCCATAGAGGACGGCAAGGTAGACCATCGAGGCGATCACGTAGTTGGCCCGCCGGTAGCGTTTCTTCGTCCGCTCCATGTGCAGGCCGTGAACCAGGACCGTCAGGCAGAGCCAGGGGATCAACGACGCGTTCTCCACCGGATCCCAGCCCCAGAATCCGCCCCAACCGAGCGTCTTGTAGGCCCAATAGCCGCCCATCAAAATCGCGCATCCGAGCACCAGGAAGCCGAACAGCGCCCAGGGAAACGCCCGCGCGGCCCAGCCGTCGTAGTCGCGCCGCCAGAGCGAAGCCATGGCGAACGCGAACGGCACCGCGGTCGCGGCGTAGCCGATGAACATGATCGGCGGATGGATCACCATCCAGTCGTCCTGAAGCAGCGGGTTCAGCCCCTGCCCGTCGAGCGGCGACTGCGACAGCATGACGAACGGGTTTTCCCGCACCAGGATGAAGATCAGGCCGAGCAGGGTGGCGAGGTAGATCACCA
>DATMZU010000250.1:0-16412 GCA_035607435.1 Thermoanaerobaculia bacterium
CGAAGGCCACCGGCCGGTTCGGGTCGCCGATTGGATCGAGCACGGCGATCGGACCGTTCGGATCGGCAAACGCCGCGAGATCCTCCCGCTTGGATAGGGAAGCGAGATAGGTGAGCCGCTCCCACGGGGCGTCGGGCAGCACCGGCCGTAGCGCTTCGAGCGCGGCGCGCTCCGCCACCAGCAGCGGCTGCCAGGCTTGCGAGCCCGCGCCCGAGAGGAGCTTCAGGAGAATCTCGGGGCCGATGCCCGCGGGATCGCCTTGGGTAAGGGCGAGGATGGGCCGTTCGGGCGCGCTCACTCCGCGGGAACCCGGGAGACCGCGGCCCGCTTGCGGGTCCGCTGCGCCTCGCGCAGCTCCTCTTCCTTGAACAGGTAGCGGATGTGGTGCTTCTGGATCAGCAGGTTCGGCCCTTGGTGGCGGTTCAGCTTGATCGCCCCCTTGTCGTACCACTCGATCCAGCCGCGCAGCTCCTCGTCGTTGTCGAGGATGACCACGATCGGAGTCTTCGCCGCCATCTGCTTCAAGTAATAGAACTCCTCGGCGTTGGTCTGCTCCGGGGGGCTCTGCTTGCGGCGCAGACTGCGCGCCGGGGTGTCTTTCTTGATCTCGTTCATGTCGGGACGAATCAGTTTTCGAATGGCCATAGTGGAATTGGAGGCTCGCGGCAGAAGGTGATCAGGCTCCGGTGTCGTCGTAATTCGGCACCGTAGGGGAGCGGCGTTCCGGGTTTTGGGTCTTGTACTGGTCGTCCTCGTAGGCCAGGCAGCAGAGCAGGCGCCCGCACTGGCCGGAGATCTTCGACGGGTTGAGCGAGAGGTTTTGCCGCTTCGCCATCTGGATCGAGATCGGGCGGAAGTCCTTGAGCCATGTCGAGCAGCACAGCGTCCGGCCGCAGACGCCGATGCCGCCGAGCAGGGCGGCCTCGTCGCGCGCGCCGACCTGGATCATTTTCACCTTGACCGAGAAGCGCGCCGACAGATCTCGCACCAATTGGCGAAAATCGATCCGCCCCTCGGAGGTGAAATAAAACGTCGCCTTCTTGCCCGAGAGCGCGAAATCGACGCGCGAGATCTTGAGATCGAGCTTGAGTGCCCGAGAGCGCTCTTGCGCAAAGTGCTTGCCTTCGATCTGGCTTGCCGCCTGCCGGTCGAAGGCGGCGAAGTCTTCCTCGTCGGCCGGGCGCAGAATCGGCCGTGCGGAGGATTTCTGGCACGGCTTGAACACCGGCATCGGCGACTGTTCGACGTGGCCGAACGCGGGGCCGGATTCGAGATCGACGATCACCCGCTCGCCGCGGGCGAAAATCCGGCCGCCGGTGCCGCAAAGGGTGAGGTTCGTTTCATCGCGAAAGCGGACGCCGACGAAGGTGTCTTCGACCGCGGTGGACATGCCTTTGAATGAGCAACCGCTACAACCGCTCATGATGGGTCCGCCTTCGGAACTCTCGCGCTCGGCATCATCGCCCGGCGAGCACTGCAGGATGGATACCAGGCGCCGGCCCGGTTTCGGTTTTCGCGGGTCGGCGGCTCCAGGGTACCGCGAAGCCGGGGAAGGACGGTAGGTGGGTGCGGGAGCGCACCTGCCAAATTGACCTCTTGAGGAGCGTTTCCGGCCTTTGAGCAGTCAGCGCTAAGAAACTATCACGAGCCCTCGAACCGCGCTCCGGCGAGCACCCGGCGGCCGATGTCGCGGCGGAACACTTTGTTCGGCCAATCGATTTCCGGCACCGCGGCATATGCCCGGTCGAGAGCGGCGGAAAGATCTCGCCCCAGGGCGCAGACGTTGAGCACTCGGCCTCCCGCGCTCACCAGGACGGGCTCTGACTCGGGCGTGGCTTCCCGGGTGGCGGTCCCGGCGTGGAAGATCCGTACCCCGGGGAGCGCCGCCGCCCGGTCGAGGTCGCGGATCGGCTCGCCGGTCGCCGGCCGGTCCGGGTAGCCGGGGCTCGCAAGGACGATCGCCGTGGCCGCCTCAGGGCGGAACGTCAGACGCTCCCGGTCGAATCGGCCCGCGGCCCCCGCGGCGAGCAACGGCAGCAGGTCGTCTTCGAGGCGCATCATCAACACCTGCGCCTCCGGATCGCCGAAGCGGGCGTTGAATTCGAGTACCTGCGGTCCTTCGGGCGTGATCATCAAGCCGGCGTAGACGACGCCCACGAATCGGCGCCCTTCGGCGGCCATTCCCGCCACCGTGGGTTGGAGCACCCGCTCGACCACGTCTGCCGCCTGCTCGGCCGAGAGCGCACCCGACGGGCTGTGGCAGCCCATGCCGCCCGTGTTCGGGCCGGAATCGCCATCGCCGATCCGTTTGTAGTCCTTGGCGGTCGCCAGAGGCAGCACCCGCTCGCCGTCCGACAGTCCCATGAACGAGACTTCTTCGCCCGGGAGGTACTCCTCGATCACCACCCGGTCGCCCGCCTCGCCGAACCGGCGCTCGGCGAAGATCGCCGCGAGCGCCTGCTCGAATTCCTCTCCGTTTTCCGGAAGGAACACCCCTTTGCCCGCGGCGAGCCCGTCGGCTTTGACCACCACCGGGAATCCGAACGTCGCCTGGGCCGCCCGCGCCTCTTCCGCCGTGTGGGCGAGCGCGAAACGGGCGGTCGGAATGCCGTGGCGAGCCATGAACAATTTGGCGAACACCTTCGAGCCTTCCAGCTCGGCGGCGAGCTGGCTCGGGCCGAACACCGCGAGACCGCGCGCGGCCAGCTCGTCGACGAGGCCGAGGGCGAGCGGCACTTCGGGGCCGACCACGGTGAGGTCGATCTTTTGCTCGGCGGCGAAATCGGCGAGCCGCGAGATCTGCTCGACCGCGATCGGCACCCTTTCCGCGATCTCGGCGATGCCGGGATTTCCCGGCGCGCAGTAGAGCCGGGAAAGAAGCGGGCTCTGTACGAGTTTCCAGCAGAGCGCATGCTCGCGCCCGCCGCCTCCGACCACCAGAACCTTCATCCCTCCGCCCCTTTCGCATTGCGCGCCTGCAGCGCGGTCACCGCCATAGCATCCACGATGTCCTCGACCGAACAGCCGCGCGACAGGTCGTTGACCGGCCGGGCAAGCCCCTGGAGAAGCGGTCCGACCGCGCGGGCTCCCGCCAGCCGCTCGGTCAGCTTGTAGGCGATGTTGCCGGCGTCGAGATCGGGGAAAATCAGCACGTTCGCCCGGCCGGCGACGCCGCTGCCCGGCGCTTTCTTCTGGGCGACCTCTGGGACCAGCGCGGCGTCCGCCTGCAGCTCCCCATCGACCGCGAACGCGACGCCTCGAACGCGGAGGATGTCGAGCGCCCGGCGCACCTTCTCGACCCGCGGGTGGCTCGCGCTGCCGTGGGTCGAAAACGACAGCAGGGCGACCCGCGGCTCCGCGCCGATCAAGACGCGGCAGCTTTCGGCCGCGGCCTCCGCGATGTCGGCCAGCTGATCGGGATCGGGATCGGGGACCACGCCGCAGTCGCTGTAGATCAGAGACCGGCCGTCGGCCAAGGCCATCAGGAAGCAGGAAGAGACGGTCGAAAGACCCGGGCGCGGGCCGATCGTCCGCAGCGCCGCGCGCAGCGTATCGGCCGTAGTGGCTCGGGCGCCCATCACCGCGCCGTCCGCCCGGCCGGACAGGACCAGAAGGTTGGCGTAGTAGAGGGGATCGCGGACCCTTTTTGCGGCCTCGGGCGCCACCGCGGCGGTCAGACCCCGGGCGGCGAGACGCTCGGCGAGCAGCTTCTCAAGGCTCGGCAGGTCGGGATCGGTCCCGGGATCGATCCGATTGAGGGCGATCGCCGAGGGCGGGAGGATCGTCCCCGGCGGCACGATTACCAGGGGAAAGCAAATACCCAACTCTTTGGCCCGCACCGCCGCCGCGATCACGCGGGAATCATCCCCCTCGGGCAGGACGATGCGTGACGGGGCGGTCGCCGCGCGGGCGCGGATATCGGCTAGAGGGTCAGTCATGGGGCGGGCGGGTATTCCCGGACTGGATCTTCCGCATCTCAGACACCACGCTGGTATCGAGGAGGAACATCACGAGAGATCTGCGGGTCGGGCGCGATCCTCGAATCGCGGAATCTCCAGCTCAACCTCTTCGGAACCGGGCATAGCCAGCAGATCGGCGATCTTTTGGCTTCCTCCGATAATCCGATGGTAGTCCTCAATGCAGAGCCGGACCGTCGTTCGCGACCTTCTTGGCATCGCTGGCGTATTGGTTGAACTCACGGGCCTTGGGCAACTCTAGGGACGTTACTACAAACTCCTCCAGTTGGGCCGTAGTTCTACGAAGAGAAGTGGCCTTTCGAGGGCCAAGCGCCGAGGTTTCGAGGAAAGGGATCGAACTTTTCCGAAATTAGATCGAACTGGAGCGGTTGAAAAGTGAACTCGAACCGTTGGGGAGAGAACTTTTTTGAAAAAAGTTCGAACTCGAATCGTTCGAGAACGATCTCGAGGAGTTTGAAAGTGAACTTGAGCGCCTGAAAAGCGATCTCGGACGGTTTGGGAACGAACTCGAGGAGCTGAAAACTGAACTTCAGGAGCTCGCGAGCGAACTTTTTGAGGCGGCGCGGGGCGCCTACTTTCCCGCGCGGAACACCAGAGAAGCCCAGAAGCTCTCCCAGTCGGCCTCCGGGGCGTCTTTCGGCGCCTCGATCATGTGGACGGCTTTGATCAGCCAGATCTCGCCTCCGGCGGGGCCGGCGGGGAGCTTGAAGCGGACGCGGCCTTGGGCGTCGGTGCGGGCCTTCTGCGCTCCGGCCTCGGGCTGCGAATGGGGGAGGGCGAAGACCAGCGCACCGGCGAGCGGTTTGCCTTGATAGAGCAGGCGGACCGGCAGCTCGCCTCCCGGCTCGATCTCGAATGGGTTCTTTTCGGCGATCAGCTCCAGCTCCATGTCGACGGGCTTGTCGAAGCCGGTGCCTGCCGTGCCGCCGACCGAAAGCAACGCCTTGACGCAGCGCGAGTAGACCTCGCGGCTGGGCTTGGCGCTCAAGCCCCGCTTCTTGCCGAGGTCGATGATCCGCTCCAACCCTTCGAGCCGCAGGTAGTCCTCGAACTTCTTCGGTTCGAGGGAGACCGAGGCGCGGTTGGTGTCGTAGACGATCTGGTAGATCCCGGCCGGGCCGACGGTCGCGTAGCCGGCCGGCTCGCCGCCGCGAATGCCCGGGACGGGCTTTTCGCCGTTCGGGCCGAGGATCGCGAAGCGTTCGATCCGCGCCGGGTCGCGCGGCACCGGATCGCCCACGAAGTTCTCGCCCACCCGCAAGCGAACGCCCAATTGCGCGCCGGGGGCGGGCGCCAGAGCGGTCGGCTCGATCCAGAAGTCGTGGCTGAGAGCGGGGGCGGCCGCGAGAAGCAGGGCGAGGGCGATCGGTTGGAAGGCTCGGGAGAGCCGATCCGGTCGGATCGGTCGGGTGCGTCTGATCGGTTGAGGCATGCGGTTCCTTCGCAGAGGTTGCCCAACGCAACGGGGCGGGCGATCCGCTCGCCCGCCCCGGAGTCTATCGACAGGTTGCGTGCTACTGGAGGCCGGCGGCTTCGTGCGGCGAGCCGGGGGTCGGGGTGGTCAGGTACGGGAACGTCGCGTCGAACTGGCTCGCGTCCTGGAGCGTGCCGTCGGTGAACGGCAGGGTGCCGGACGGTGCGTCGGCGGGGCTGCAGAACACGCCGGGGAACGCGTGGCAGAGGACGCCCATCGCGACGCGCAGCTCGGCATCGACGACGTCGTCGCCCGGCCGGCGGCCGTTCGGGAATCCGGCGTTGTCACCGCCGAGGACGCCCAGGTTGTTCTGGCCCTCTTTCGGCGTGGCTGCGATCGCGGTGTTCAAGCGCTGCATCTCGGCCGGACCGCCGAGCTGATTGAGCCCCGCGACGCCGGTCAGGAACGCCGCCACCAGGTCGGTGCGCGGGAAGTTGTTCGGAGCGCGCACGCCGGCCGCGCCGAACAGGATTTCGAGCAGCTCGGGCAGGGTCGGATTGGTGACGTAGTCGGCGAACTGGCCGTCGGCGCTCGGCCGGCTGGCGTTGAACTTGTTCTTGTCCTTCAAGCCGATCACGATCTCATTGACCAGCGGCATGCCGAGGCGCGAAACCTGGACGAAGTCGCCGCTCTGCGCTTCCGGCTGGTCGAAGCCCGGGGCGTTCTTGAGCGCGCGGTTGCGCGGCAGGGCCGCCGTGGTCCAGCCGCCGATCACCGTGCTGGACTGCGAGGTGAGGCAGGAGGCCGGCACCTCCAGAGCGATCGTGGTGATGTTCTTGTCGGCGATCTGGCTCGGAATCGCGTCGCGGGGGCCGAGCGGGTTCGACAGGTTCACCAGGTCGAAGATCTCGCCGAGGTTGACCGCGAACGACTCTTTGCGCTGGCCGACGAAGACGCGGCCCGCGCCGCAGCCGGGGATGCTGATCTGATGGATGAACTGACCGGCATAGGCGGCGTAGTTGGGGATCGTCTTGTTGCCGACGTTGTCGAGCGGCTTGGCGAACCGTGCGCTGTGGCTGACCGCGTTGGTGATCGGTTGCGTCGTGCGGGCGGCATCGGAGAAGGCGCCGCGGACGACCCACATCGTGTAGGTCTCCGGCGTATTCAGGGTCGCGGCCCCGGGAGTCGTGACGCCGCCGGCGAATTCGAGCGGAATCGAGACCTGCTTGCCGCCGACCGGCAGCTGGATGTCGCGCAGGCCGGTGTTGAACTTGAACTGGAACGAGACGTCTTCCACGCCATCGCCGTTTTGGTCCACGTGGATGCGGTAAAACGCGTCCGGATCGAGCGAGAAGTAGTTCGGACCGCCGTAAGCGTCCTGAAGCGGGAGATAGTTCGCGATCAGCGTGACGAACCCGGCGCGGCCCGGCTCGTAGCTGTTGAACATGTAGAAATCGGTGCCGTCGACCTTCGGGGTCTCGGTGATCAGGGGGGCCTCTCTATGACTGGAGGCCGTGGCGGGCAAGGCGACAAGAATGCCGAGCAGCGCCAATGCGGTGAGGTTGAGCGTCTTCATGATGGGTTTTTTCTCCTGGGAGCGGTTGTTCCTGCGGCCCTTATCGGGCTCTACGCGGGAAAAGAAGATCCGGATGATGGGATGCTAAGAAAGACATAAGGGGAGATTCTGATGAGCCCGAAAACGATCCTCGCCCGCGCCGCGCTGGCTGCCCTCGCCCCTCTTCTCGGCGCCGCCGCGCTCCACGCCGACCCGCTCGGCGATCTGCGCGCCGTCCTGCGCAAGGCCGAGAACGGGCCGCCGATCCGGGCGCAGATCGGCATCGTCAGCGTCCGGAAGAGCAGCGAGGACGGCGACGGCCAACGGACGACCGAGGAGGGGAGCGTGCTCGCGGAGCACGACGCGGCGGGGTTGCGCCTCTCGTGGACGACGCAGCAGATCCGCGCCGACCGCCAGGCCGACTGGCGCCGAGCCGCGACCCCGGACGCGCCCGAGCACAAGGACGGCGGGCTCGACCTGCTGGACGCCAAGAAGGCCACCGAGCTGCTCGACCCGGCCGAGGTGCTGCGCCTGGAGATCGAAGGGGCCAAGCTCGTGGCGGACAAGAGCGAGCCGAGAAACGGCCGACCGACCCGCGTCCTGCTCCTCGAACCGCGCGACGGCCTGAGCGCCCGCGAGCGGAAAAGCCTGAAGAGCCGGGAGGAAGTGTTCAAGATCTGGCTCGATCCCGCCGGTCAGCCGATCGCGACCGAGCGGACCGCGAAGCTCAAGTTCAGCAAGTTTCTGATCACCTTCGAGGTCGATCTGCACGAAACGCGCACCCTCGCCCGGGCGGGCGGCCGCCTGTACGTTAGCTCGTCGGTCGAGGTGTCGAGCGGCTCCGGACTCGGCCAATCGGGCGAGACTCAGAAGACGTTCCGGGTGACCCCGGCCGGATGAAGCGCCCGGAGAGCGTCGCGGAACGCTCCGACCTGTCATGGATTAGGTACTTTTGACCGGGATATTCAGGTTCTTGAGGGGTGGCCCGGTGGAGCTCGCCGGTGTTCCGGCGCGGCTCCGAGCCCGCGGCCCGCGGCCCGACGCTCTATACTGAAGTCTCAAGCGTCCGGACGGACGTTCGAGGAGCCCGCTTATGCGTCGTCGTCCCGCTCTCTCCTTCGGCCTCCTGCTTTCTCTGTGGTTTCTGGCCTCCGTCGCTTCCGCGACCAGCTACGTCATGGTGGGCGACGGGGACCTCGCCGCCCGTTCCGACGCGATCGCGCTGGTGCGGGTGATGGATCTCGAACCGGCGCCGGTCGCCGGACTGCCCGCGACCGATGCTCTTGTCGAGATCGAGCGCCTGGTGCAGGGCAACGTGCCGGGCAGTTCGATCGTCGTCCGCATCCCCGGCGGCACGCGGGATCGCACCGCTTGGAAGATCTGGGGCGCTCCCTCGTTCAAGCGCGGCGAACGGGCGCTCCTATTCCTGGTCGCCCAGGACGACGGCACGTACCACATCCGCCATCTGATGCTCGGCGCGTTCCACGCGGTTTCAGTTCCGGGCAGGAAACTCGCTCTCCGCGATCTGACCGGCGCGAGCGAGGTGGCGTTGCCCGGGCGGACCGACAGCTCGGCGCTCTGGCGCCGTCCGCGCGATCTCGATCGGTTCGTCGCCTGGCTCGCCGATCGCGCCGCGGGCCGAACGCGCGAGGCCGACTACTTTCTCGCGCCCTCCGAGCTGCAGAGCGACTTCACGTTTCTGGATGACGAGGGGTTTAGAGTCCGTTGGTTCGAATTCGATCTTGGCCAGAGCATCTCCTGGCGTTCCCAGAACCCCGGCCAGCCGGGTCTCGCCGGAGGAGGGGCGACCGAATTCCAACACGCCTTGACCGCCTGGAACGCCGACGCGGCGACCAACGTCAACTACACCTATTCCGGCCAGACCGGCGGCGGTTCGATCGACCGGCAGGACGGCACAAACTCCATAACGTTCGAGCGAACGATTCCCGAGGTGGACCCGTTCGATTGCAGCAGCGGCGGCGTGCTCGCGGTCGGCGGTCCGTGGGTGGACTTTGACGTCCGCGGCATCTTTCACGACGAGACCTACCTGCGTGCGCTCGAAGCCGATGTCTTCACCAACCAGAACCTGGCCTGCTTCTTTGAAGACAGCAGAAGTCCGAGCCAGGCGGCCGAGGAGCTGTACACCCATGAGCTGGGTCACACCCTGGGCCTTGGGCATTCGTGCGGCGACGACGCGAGCGGCAACTGCAATACGACGGAAAAGAACGACGCAGTCATGCGGGCGTTCGTTCACGACGACGGCCGAGGCGCGCGGCTGGGCAGCGACGATCGGGCCGGCCTGGCGGTCCTCTACGGCTCGGGCGGCGGGGGCGGCGGAGGCGGTACGCCGAAGGCTCCGGCTTCGCTCGTGGCCGTCCTTTCCGGTCTCGCCGCGAACCTCTCGTGGCAGGACCGCTCGACCAACGAGCAGGGCTTCCATGTCTATCGCGGTCTCGACGGCGCCGCGCTCACGCTGCTCGCGACGCTTCCCGCGGGAGCGGTCGCCTACACCGACGAGGGCCTTCTGGCCGGCCATCGCTACGACTACGAAGTGGCCGCGTTCAACAATCGGGGCGAAAGCGGGCGCAGCAACCACGTGACGCTCACCGTGCCCAACGCCCAGCCGATCACCGTGGCCCTGGTGCCCACCCCGGCCGCGGTGACGGGCGTAGTGGCGCACCTGGCCGCGACGGTCACCGGGCCGGTCGTGCGCGTCGAATGGAATCTCGGCGGCATCGCCCGCGCGTTTTCTCCCGGGCCGTGCAGCCCGGGCCGGTTCTGCGCCGACCACCTGTACGACATCCCGGGCACCTACACCGTGGTCGTCAAAGCGATCGGCGATCTCGGCCAGACCGCCGAGGCGACCGGCCAGGTCGTCATCGGCGGCTCGCCGGTCGAGCTGCCCGGCGAGGATTCGTTCCTCCAGAGCGTGATCTTCGGCCCGCGCGGAGCGACCGGGGTGTTCAAATCGGATCTCTGGCTGCACAACGACGGCCCGGCGGACACCCGCGTGGGCCTGGTCTACCTGCCGCGGGGCGCCGGCAACCCGAATCCGGACCGGCGCGAGATCACGCTGGTCGCGGGCAGCTCGCTGTTCCTGCCGAACGTGCTCGGCAACCTGTTCGGCGAGACCAGCACTCAAGGATCGCTCGGGCTCGAATACCGCCGGCCGGTGGCCGCGGCGGCCGCTCCCGGGCATACCTTCGCGTTCGCCCGTTCGTTCCTCGAAGTGGCGGACGGCAGCTTCGGCCAGCTGGTACCCGAGGAGGGCGAGGCGACCTGGTCGGCGGAGCCTAAAGTGGTGGCTGGAGTGCTCGAAGGAGGAGGCTTTGCGAGCACGCTCCTGGCCGCGAACCTCGATACGGCCGGCGGCCGGGTGGATGTCGATTTGTTCGATGCCCAAGGCGTCGCGGTCGGTGCGACCGCGAGCTTCCCGCTCGGCGCGCGGACGACGCGCTCGCAGCCGATCGCCAACCTGTTCCCCACGGCCAAGGACCGGACTGGGCCGTTCACCGCCCGTTTCACCTCGACGGGGGTGCGCTTCGCGGCTTCGGCGACGCTGCTCGAAACGGGCTCGCAGGACCAGATCTTCCTGCCCGCGGCACCGCCGCCGCCGGCCGAAAGCTCGCTCGATCCGCAGATCTCCGAAGGGGAGCTGCTGATCCCGCGGGTGGTGCGCGGCAAGGGGCAGTTCAATACCCAACTGACCACCAAGCTCGTGCTCTGGAACTCGACCGACCAGCCGCGCGACCTCACTTTCTCTCTCTGGCTGCGCGGCCAGGACAACTCGGGCGCGCAGACGGTCGTCCGGTCGCTGCCGGCGCGCGCCGCCCTCTTGATCGACGACGTCGCGAAGGATCTGTTCGGCCTCGCCGAGGCGACCGGCGCGCTGCGCATCCTCTGGCGCGGGCCGGTCGGTCCGGGGCCGCGGATTCTGGCGCTCGGGTTCGCGACCACCGCCGGCCCGCCCGCCCTGCGCTTCGGCATGCTGGTCGATGCGCGCCGGCCGGTCGCCGAAGGGAGCCGCCGGGCGGTCGATTTCGGCGCCGAGCAGCTGCCGATCTCGCGCTCGAGCTACGGGGTGATCAACCTCAACAACGCGCCGACCACCGTCCGGCTCACCCTCGCGGATGCGACGGGAACCGTGCTCGGCCAGACCACGTTCTCGCTCAAGGCCCGGCAGCACTTCGAGCGAACGCTGATCGGCGTGTTCTCGGGGCTCACCAACGGCTCGAACTGGCACGTCACGACGGAGGTCATCGGGGGCGGCGACGTGCTCACCTACCTCGCCAACATCAACGCGACGGGGGATGTCTTCTACGTTCCCGGGCGGCCGCTCGACTGAAGGGTCGCGTAACACGATTCCGCCCAAATTTCGCCCTTGACATCGGGCGCCGTTCGGGTTCTTAAATTCGCCGCGTGGACTTGGGCCTCGAACGCTCCCGGGACCGGCCGCCAGGCGCGACCGGTCCTTGGAAGATCTTTCAACTTGTTGATTCTATTGATCTTGGCTGGATTGCACAACAAACTGTTCAAACCGGTCAAAACGTCGGTCACACCGCTGTTTTCTCGTTGTCACACGCCTCTTTCCCACAGAGTTTTCCACAGATCCTGCGGGAAACCCGGAAAGCCCAATAGCCACCGCCATTTGACCCTAAGGACGGGTCAATTCGAACGTCGTCGCAGGGTCGCCGAGCCGGCAATCGGCGCTTGAAAAAAGCGCCGCCGAAGTGGTGGGCAGGCGGGTGGCCGCGGGCATCTTCGCCCCGTCTCCCGAATCGGAACGGATCGCTATGCCGCCCAGGTACGCGCCCCAAGGCAGGCGGCGAAACCAATGGAGCGAAAAACTGCCGGTGGGGCTCTCCGCGCCGAAGGTGAGGAACGAGATCCCTCCCCCGGGCTCCTGGGTCTCCGCCGGCTCCCGCGTTGCGGCGAGGACCAGCGCGCGGCGCCATCCGCTCTCGACGCCGGAGAGCCGCTCGATCCGCGCGACCGCCGCGCGCCGCAGCTCTTCGCCACCCGGTCCATCGACCGACCGCAGCAGGAGCGGTTCGGCGAGCAGCGCGCGCGCGGCGACCGAGACGGCATCCGTCGGTTCCGGTTCCGCCCGCAGCCGCAGCCAAGGGGCGAGCCCGTCGAACGGCGCGGCGCGGCAGGCGCGGTCGAGCGCCGCGCCGGACCAGGACCGGTGCGTCTCGACCCCAAGCTCTCCGGCGAGCAGCCAGAGCGGCGCCACGTCGCCCGCCGCCTGCGCCGCGCGGAGGGCATCTTCCGCGTCCGTTTCGGGATCGCGCGTCCGGTAGGCCGCGCGCCGCGCCCCGTAGAGTCCGAAGGAGGGGTCCGCCGCGACGGCGGCATCGAGCGCCGCGATCGAGCGCGCGCGGTCGGTGCCGATCGCCCGGTCGTAGCTCCAATGGGCGAAGTCGAGCGGCGCTAGGAGCACTAAGGCCGCCAAGGCCACGGCGCGCGAGAGCCCGGCGGCCCCCCGGCCGGGAGAAACCGGGCGGTTTAAATTGGGAGCGAGAGCGGCGCCCGCGGCGAGAAGCGCCGCGACCGGCAGGGCGGAGACCGACCAGGCCCCGGAACCGAGGGCCCCGACGGCCCCTCCCAGCAGACCGAGAAGGCCGGCCCGGCGCAGCGGATCGGGCGCTTCGCGCTCCTCCCGAACCCGTTCGCGGCCGAAGGCGAAGGCGCCCGCCGCCGCGAGCAGCAGACCGGCAAGGCCCAGCTCGTAGCCGATCGTGAGCGGTAAGGCATGCAGCTCGCCTACCGCCTCGCCGGGCGGATTCGCCCCCGGGATCGGCACGAGGAACCGGGAAATCGTCCAAGGGGTGGCCCCCGGTCCCCAGCCGAGCAGCGGCCGCTCGGTCCAGCCGGCGAGCCCCGCTTTCCAGTAGACCTGCCGCGCCGCGGCCGAAGGGTCATTCCCGGAGAGGATCGCGAGCCCGCGCGGGGCGAGCGCGAGCGCGAGCGCCAAGGCGGCGAACCCCAAGCCGCGGCGCACTCGGGGATCGCGAACCCAAAAGATCGCGACCCCCGCCTCGATCGCGACCGCCGCGAGCCCGGCCGCCGAGCGCGAGGCGACGAGCGCCCCAAGTCCCAAAACCGCCGCGACGAGTCCGAGCCCGATATGCCACCGCGTTCGCCCCTCCCGCGGGCCAACCGCGGGAAGCAGCGTCAGCGGCAGCAGAACCGCCAGCCACCAGGCGAGCAGCCCATGGTGGCCGAGCGGCAGGGAGGGGCGCGCGGAAGCCCCGCCGAGCCAAGAGACCAGCGCGAACGCCGCGACCCCCGCCACGACGAGCGAAACCGCGGCGGTCGTCCGATGCCGGTTTGCGGCAAATCCGCGCGCGACGATCGGAATCAACAGCACGAGCAGGATCGCCACGACCATTCCCGAGCGCCCCGCCCGTGGCACCGGCGAGGCGAACCCGCTCGCCAGAGCCGAAACCAGCAAGGCGACCGGCAAATAGCGGCCGGCCGACCCCAACCCGAGGGGATCGGACAACCCTCCTGCGCGGCCGGCAAACGCGAGCACCACCAACCCAAGTGCCAAATGGCCGAGGATTGCGCCGGTCGCGGTAGCCCCGCCGACGAACGTCCCGGCATACCCGGCGAACAGAGCGAGCAGCAACGCAGGCAAAAACGATAAAACGAGGTCTTCTTGACGGCCTGAAGGGCCGTGTCCCGTTAGCCCAGGCCAACGGCCTGGGGAGGTTGGTCGCCCCATCCCTCTACCGCCCCCGGATCTGCTCAAGCACCAGCCGGCTCTTCAGCTCGTGCTGGAGGAATCCGCACCGCACCTCGGCGCACAGCGCTTCGACCTGGCGCAGAACCGCCGCGCCGGGAGGGGGATCGGCCGCGAGCGCCGGGCCGACGCGGCCGATGCGCAACAGGAACTCGATCGTGCCCGGGGCCAGGGCCCGCAAGGGGCGCCCCTCCCTGCCGCCGCAGTCGGGGCACAACAGGCCGTCGCCGCCGCGCGGCAGGACCGCGCCCTTGGCCGTGAGGTCGCCGCCGCATTCCGGACAGTCGCGCGGCGCGGGGAAGATCCCCGCCAGGCGCAGCACCCAGGCCTCGAAATAGCGCGCGATCGCGTCGCGATCTACTCCCCCGAGCAGCGCTTCGAGCGTCGCGTCGAACAGCCGGTAGAGCGCCTCGCTCGGCTCGTCCTCCTGCGCGAACTCGATCAGGTGCTCGGCGAGGTAGGCGCCGAGCAGAATATCGTCCAGGTCTTCGAGCAGCTTGCCCGCCGGCCGGATCAGCTCGACCGAGGAGATCCGCACCAGATCTCCTCCGTCTTTTTGAAACCAGGTGATCGCCGCTTTGGCGAGCGGCTGGAGCTGCCCGGCAAACCGGCTGTGGCGCGCCCGGGAGCCCTTCGCCACGCCCTTCTTCTTGCCGTGCTCGCGGGTGAGGAAGACGACGATCCGATCGCGATCCGAAAGATCCGAGACGGTCAAAATCAGGGCTTCGGCGGATTCGAGCGGCACGGCGGGTTGGAGCATACCTTCGCGGCGCTGCTACGCTACGAGGAATGATCGGTCGCAAGAAGAACGGCGGAGGCGCCACGGGACCGGTTTCCGCCGGAACCTCAGGAGCCTCCACGCCCCCGGACCCGAACCGCGACCTCGGTTTCGGCGCCGTGGTCTCGCGCGAGAGCCGGCAGCGGCTGCTCAACCGCGACGGCAGCTTCAACGTCGTGCGCGACGGGCTGGGGTTCTGGCGCTCCCTGTCCCCGTACCATTTTCTGCTCACCGCGAGCTGGCCGCGCTTCCTGGGGCTGGTTTTGGCCGGCTACCTGGGGATCAACGCGCTGTTCGGGTTCGCGTTCCTTGCCTGCGGTCCCGACGCCCTGATCGGGATCGACCGGTCGCCCGGGGCGCTCCCCTTGTACCTTCAGGATTTCTTCTTCAGCGTACAGACCTTCGCGACGATCGGCTATGGTGCCACCAGCCCGCACTCGCTGGTCGCCCACTGGCTCGTGACCTTGGAATCGCTCGCCGGCCTGCTCAGCTTGACCCTCGTCACCGGTCTGGTCTTTTCGCGCTTCGCGCGGCCGGGGGCCTGCATTCTGTTCAGCGAGCGGGCGCTCATCGCGCCTTTCCGCGACCACACGGCGATCATGTTTCGGATCGCGAACAGCCGCTCCAACCAGCTGATCCAGGTCGAGGCGAAAGTGATCCTCGGCCGCTTCCGCGAGGGCACGCCGGGCGCGGGGCGCGAGTTCCTGCCGCTCAAGCTGGAGCGCGACCACGTCGAGTTCTTCCCGCTCTCCTGGACTCTGGTTCACCCGATCGACGAGACGAGCCCGCTTTGGGGGCAAACCCGCGAACAGATCGAAGAGGCCAGCACGGAACTGCTGATCCTGATCCAGGCCTTCGACGAGACGTTCTCGCAAACGGTCCTGACCCGCTCCTCGTACACCGCAGACGAGATGACTTGGGGCGCCCGCTTCACCAACCTGTTCAACCCGCCGATGCCCGACGGTACGCTGTCGATCGACGTCTCAAAGCTCCACGACACCGAGCCCGCGGAGCTGCCGCCGCTCCGGGCCGCGCTGCCGGACGGCGGCTGACCGCCCGCCCCATGGCTTCCGAATACGACCCTCTGTTCGGGCGCGCCAAGCCGGCGGACGAAAAGGACGACCTCGAACCGGTTCGCGAACGGTTCCTGGCCGCGTCGAAACCGTACCTCCGCGCGTACTGGACTTGGGGCGCGTGGGCGCTGATCCTCCCCGCCGCGGCGTTCCTGACTCCCGGGGCTCTCGCGTTCCGCGGCCCGCGCGGCGTGCTGTTCCTCTGGTCGATCGCGATTCTCCTCGGCGGCGCGGTCGAATTCGTCGCGATTCGCAAGGCGGGCCAAAGCGCCCGTTCGAGCGGCCTCGCGCGCTGGGCTCTCCGCGCGCAGGGCAACCTCTCGCTCATCGCCGTCCTGCTCTCCGGCCTGCTGTTCTGGCAGGATGCCGCCTGGGCCGTGCCGGGCGTCTGGCTGCTGCTGCTCGGCCACTCGTTCTACATCCTGGGCGGGATCTCGTTCTTGCCGTTTCGCCGCTACGGCCTGATCTACCAGATCGGCGGCTTCGCCGCCCTCTGGCCCGGCGGCGCGCCGCTCCTGGTGCTCGCCCTCACCCTCTTCGTGGGCAACCTCTGGATGGCCTGGTCGGTCTGGCGGGAGGGGTCTTAAATCGCTTAAATCGCCGCCCCGCGGTAGACCGCGCCGATGAAAGGCCCGGCGTCGAACGTCGCGCGGTCGATCTGGCTTTGGAAGCAGACGCCGCGCGGGCCGTCGGGCTGCAGAACCATGCGGATCGACTCGGCCAGCGCCGAGGTGGTGGTGGTCTGGATCGCCTTCAATCGCCGGGCGCCGATCTGCATCGGGCCGACCCGGTAGGCGATCTCCCTGCGGTGCAGCTCACCCGCCGCGTTTTTTCCTTGGACCGCGGCATAGACCAGGACGAGATCGT
>DATMZU010000255.1:0-9743 GCA_035607435.1 Thermoanaerobaculia bacterium
CTGGGGAGCGGCGAAGTGGGGCCGGGAGGCCGAGCACCGGCTCCGAGAACCCCCGCACCGGGTGCGGACGCCGCAGCACTACGGCGGCGATTCGATGAATCGGTTCCGGGCGCTTACACCGGGCTCTCTCGCCTGTTTCTACTGGGAATCAGGTCGAGATCACCGTGCCTGTGCCTCGATCGCCTTCGACAGCATGGCTCCCGAGGTGGGGGTCCAGTCGAGCTGCTGGTGAACCACTTGGCCTTTGGCGTCGATGACCAGGTAGGTCGGGAACCCTCTCACTCCGTACAGCTTGCGCAGGTGGCCGTCGCCGTCCCATACCTGGGTGGCGGGGCTGGGGTGCTGTTCGAGGAACAGGCGGAGCGTCGGTTGGGTGGAGTCAGCGCTCACCGAGATCATGGTGAATTTTGCCGGGTCGTATCGCTTGGCGATCGCTTCCAGCTCCGGCAGGGCGGCGCGGCAGGGGGCGCACCAGGTGGCCCAGAAATCGAGCAGGACGACTTTGCCGGCGAGGTCTTTGGCGTGGATCAGATGACCGTCGAGGGTCGCGAATTCAAGCGTCGGCGCGGGGTACGGAGCCGCAGCCCCCTCGGCCGCGACGGGCGCGGCAAACGCCGAGAGGGCGAAGAGGGCGAGCGCGCCGGCCGCGAGGACGGTGGGGATTTTGTTCACGCATGGCTCCGGGCGGGCTTCAGCTTGCCGAGCTCGGCTTTGATCGCCTGATCGAGCTCCGGCCCGTAGCCATCACGCCAACCGTAGAGAGAGTGGACCACCTGGCCGGCCGGGTCGATCAAGAGGTGGGTGGGCAGACCCTGAACGTTGAAAAGCGCGCTCAGCTGGCCTTTGCCGTCCCAGACCTGGTGCGACATCGGCGGGTGCTGGGCCAGGAAACCGCGCAGCGCCTGCTCGTTCGAATCGGCGCTGATGGAGATCCGGGCGAACGGGTCGGCGGCGTGGCTCCGGGTGATCGCTTCGACTTCCGGCCGGGACTTCGCGCAATAGCCGCACCAGGTGGCCCAGAAATCGACCAGCACGACCTTGCCCGCGAAATCCTTGGGCCCGATCTCCTTGCCGTCGAGGGTCCGGAACGTGAGCGGCGGCGCCGGATAGGGCTTGACCCCCGAGACTTGGGTCGGTGTCGCATAGGCGGCGAAGGCCAGCAAAGCGAGCGTGCAGGCGGCGAGCAGGGCGTAGGTTCGTTTCACGGTCCCTCCTTCAAGTCCTAGCGGTCCAAAGCGGCCAAAGCGGCGCGGCGAAGGCTTGCGCCATTCCGGTTTGCAAACGGCGTGCACAGCAAGGTGTCAGAAGAGAGAGAGAGGCCCCGCCCGGCTTGCGCTAGACTGGCCGCCATCGATCGAGAACACCCACCCTCCCGATCGCTCCGATCTTTCGAGGTATGAGCGAACATGGCTGACGCACCCCGTTTTCGAGTCCAATCCCAATTCCTTCAACAGTTGCGCGGGCGGTTCGGCAAGTTGGGCCGGCGGATCCTGCTGCTGATCGCCCCGATTCTGCTCTTGCGGGCCTGCTTCGTCACCTACGTGCCGCCGGATCAGATCGGCATCCGCCAGATCTCGTTCGGCCTGAGCAAAGGCCTGCAAAAAGAGGCGGTCTACCCGGGCTGGCGGCGCGAGGTTTCCGGCTACGAGCGGATTGAGACCTTCCCGCGCGACATTCAGGTGGTCGAGTTCACCAACAATCCGCAGGAAAAGTCCGAAGGGCACCGCCAGATGGCGACGATCAAGGTGCCGACGGTGGACGGCTATCCGGTGGATATCGACATCACGATCCAGTTCCGGATCGCCGATCCCTATCTGGTCGTCTCGAAGTTCGGCTTCAGCAAGAACTACGAGGACGCCGCGGTCGTCCGGCTGACCGATCCCCTCGCCAAGCAGTTTCTCGGCGAGCTGCTCGCCGAAGAGTTTTACAAACCCAAGCGGTTGATCCAGGTCCGGGCGCTCAAGGCCGCTCTGGCCGAACGGCTCAAAGGGAACGGCCTGCAACTGGTGGACATCCTCCTGCGCCAGTACGACTACCCGGAAACCTTTCAGGCGCTGACCGAACAGCGCAAGCTCCAGGACCAGTCGGTTCTCACCAACCGCGAGATCACCAAGCAGGCGGAGGTGCAGACGCGGCTCAACCAGGTGATCGCCGAGGGCCAGAACCTGGTGAACGTGAAGAGCTCGGAATTCGAGGCGCAGATCACCGAGATCAACGCCAAGAAGGATCTCTACCAGCGCCAGAAACGGGCGGAGGCCGACCTGCTGGTCAAGACCGCGGAGGCGAGCGGCACCGAGGCGATCAACCGCGCGCTCGAAGGGGCGGGCTCGGCAAAGCTCCTGCGTCTGCGCCGCGGGCTCGCGCTGTTGAACGCCATTCAGGGTCCGATCTACATCACGGAAGATCCGACCAACCTCGACAAGTTCGTCGGCGGGAACCCGAAATGAAACGGCTCATGAATCCAACCGCCCGAAGCCTCTCCCGCGGGCTGGCGCTCCTGGCGCTGCTCGGGCCGCTCGCTCTTTCGGGCTGCCTCCCCTCCCATACCGGGGCCACCGAGGTGGGCGTCCGCTTCAACAAACTGACCGGCTCGTACTCCGAATACCCGCCGGGGGCGACCTATTTCTTCTTTCCCATCGTCGGCGATTGGCAGGTGTTCGACATCTCGCTGCGCAACCTCGCGATGACCGCCGACGAGGCCTCCGGAGCGCGGACGGGCAAGGACGATCTGCGCTTCAAGACGCGCGACGGAAACGATATCGAGACCGACGTCACGGTGCGCTGGCGGATCGATCCGACCAAGGCCGCCCACATCTGGAAATTCGTCGCCAGCTCGACCGACGACGTCCAGGAACGTCTGGTCCGGCCCCAGGCGCGAACCTATGTCCGCGACGTGCTGAACCGGCTCGATTCCGAGGAGTTTTACAACCCGACCAAGCGCTTCGCCGCCGCGGCCGATGCGACCCTGCTTTTGGGGCGCCACCTTCAGCCGTACGGCGTGGTGGTCGAGCAGGTGCTGCTCGGCGACTTCCAGTTCAAGTCGGAATATCAGGCGCTGATCAACAAGCGGAAAGAAGCCGAAAAGCAGGCCGAGAAGCTCGAAGCCGAGATCAAGGCGACGGCGCAGTTGAATCAGGCGAACCTGCAATCGAAGATCGCCGAGCTGACTGAGAAGCTGACCCGCGCCGACGGCGAATTCCAGCAGGCGCAGAAGGCGGCCGACGCCTATCTCGTTCAGCGCGAGCAGGAGGCGACGGCCACGCTCGCCGAAAAGAAGGCGACCGCCGAGGGGATTCGCCGCGAGCGCGACGCACTGAACGGCAGCGCGGGCGACGCCTACGTGAACCTGCAGCTGATCGAGGCGCTGCAAAAGAAAGAGCTGCGCCAGATCCCGAAGCTGCCCGGCGGCAACACGATCATCGACGGCAACCGCCTGCTCGAACAGCTCGGGGTGATCCGCTACAACCAGCGGAGCCAGGAAGCGGCCGAAGCGGCGGAGCCTCCGCAGTAGGGTGGCCCGATGATCAACCTCGCCGGCACTTCGTTCGATTTCGGCAACGTCCTGTTCGCCGTGCTCCAGGAGTGCGAGCACCAGCGGCGCGCTTTCCTTCCCTCCGAGGCGGAGGGCAAGCTCAAGGAGATCGCCGCCAAGAAGCTCGCCGAGATCCGCGCCAGCTACGAGGACGCCGGGGGCCTGGCGAGCTACTGGCAGATGCTCGAACGGGAGGTCATGGTCGCCTCGCTGCCGCAGTACGTGGCCCACGCGATCGAGCAGACCCGCCTCGAACAGTCGAACTACGACCTCTGGCGGCGCGGCGAGCCCGCCTCGCGCGCGGCCTACGCGCTCGCCGGCTTGGTGGTGGGCGGTCTGATCTGGTGGGCGCCGTTCATCCCGATCTTTGAGAAATGGCTTGCGCCGGTTCTCGCGGGGGTCGGATTCATCTACCCGGAGCTCAAGCGCTGGGTGTTCGAGCTGCGTCACATCCGCACCATGAACCGCCTGGTCGCCCACGCGGAGAAGTATCAGAAGGACCGGCGCCTGCACGCCTACTCGACGCAAAAAGAGCTGGACGAGGCGCTCGGCGCGCTCGGGGCCGGCCGCACGTTGCCGACCCCTACGCCGAGCACGTCGGAACCCGTCGTGCGCCCTTTCGAAACCACGGAGAACTCCGCGCCGGACGGAGTCAAAAATCCGCCGCACCCCCGAAAGAGACACCGATGACCGCCACCTGCATCGTCTGCGGCAAGACGAACCACGAGCTGGTTCCGGCCGAGATCATCCGACCGGCGCTCGCCGAGCTGATCGCCGCCGATCATCCGGAGTGGGGACCCACGAGCAGCATCTGCGTTCACGACCTGGCGCGCTACCAGTCGCGCCAGGCCGAGCGGCTGCTCGAAAGCGAGATCGGCGAGCTGTCGGACCTCGAACGCGAAGTGCTCGACGTGATCGAGAAACAGAGCTTGATGTCCTCGAACGTTCAAGCCGAGCTCGACCGCGGCCTGACGTTCGGCGAGCGGGTGGCCGACAAGGTGGCGAAGTTCGGCGGCAGCTGGAAGTTCATCCTGAGCTTCGGCGGTTTCCTGATCCTCTGGATCGCCGCCAACTCCTACGTCCTGCTGCACAAGCCGTTCGATCCTTATCCGTTCATCCTGCTCAACCTGATCCTCTCGTGCATCGCGGCACTCCAGGCGCCGGTGATCATGATGAGCCAGAACCGCCAGGAGCAGAAAGATCGCGCGCGCGCCGAAAACGACTACCAGGTCAACCTCAAAGCCGAGCTGGAGATCCGCCTGATCGCGAGCCGGATCGACCACTTGCTCCACCACCAATGGAAGAAGCTGCTCGAAGTGCAGCAGATCCAGGTCGACCTGATCGAACAGCTGGCGCGCGGCAAAGAGTCCGGCGAAACAAAGGATTCATAAAGCGTCTCGGGCCCGTTACAATCTCCCGTAAGTTGCACCTCCTCTGTAACGAACCGCGAGGCGAAAGCGCCCGAACGAACGGGCGGCGACACCGGGCAACCTCCGCGGCGGCTTGGAATTTCGTCGCCGCGGCCGTCTAGCCAGGTGTTCTTGAGCGCCCCTAGCGCGCCAGCGCGAGCCTTGCCGGCCCGCGCATCGAGAGGAGAACCGACATGTCCTGCTGCCCGAATCCGATCCACTGCATCCTGCCTCCCTACGTGCTCGATCACATGGCCGATTCGAGCGATCCGAAGGTGCGCAAGCTCGCGATCGACGCGATCGCCCGGTCGGCCACGTTGCGCGCCACTCGAATCGCGCTCGGCGCGGCCTCGACCGGCGCCTCGCTCGTGGCTCCGGACACGAAGAAGAACCGAATCGTCTACGACAACAAGAGCAACGGCTCGTCGTTCCTGCCCGGCAAGATCGTCCGCCGCGAGGGCGACCCGAAGTCGAAGGACCCGGCGGTGAACGAGGCGTACGACCACGCCGGCACCACCCACGATTTCTACAAGAAGGTGCTGGAGCGCAACTCGCTCGACGACCGCGGCATGCAGCTGGTGTCGAGCGTCCATGTCGGGAGCCGCTACAACAACGCGTTCTGGAACGGCCGCCAGATGGCCTATGGCGACGGCGACGGGCAGATCTTCATCCGCTTCACCAAATCGCTCGACGTGGTGGGCCACGAGCTGACCCACGGGGTCGTCACCCACACCTGCGACCTCGAATATCTGAACGAATCGGGCGCGCTCAACGAGCACTTCGCCGACGTCTTCGGCTCGCTGGTCAAGCAATGGAAAAAGAAACAGACGGCCGCCAAGGCCGATTGGCTGATCGGTCCCGACATCATGGGGCCTGCGACGACCGCGAAAGCGCTCCGCACGTTCAAGGAGGGCAAGGCCTACGAGAACGACCCGCTGCTCGGCACCGATCCGCAGCCGAAGCGGCTGGCCGACAAGTACAAGGGGACCTCGGACTCGGGCGGCGTCCACATCAATTCCGGGATTCCGAACCACGCGTTCTACCTCTTCGCACTGGCTCTCGGCGGCCACGCCTGGGACAAGCCGGGAAAAATCTGGTACGACACGCTCCGCTCGCTCCACTCGACCAGCCAATTCATCGACATGGTCACGATGAGCACGCAGGCCGCGGGAACGCGCTACGGCGTCGGCGGCACGGAGGAAAAGGCGGTCGCCAAGGCCTGGAAGGATGTAGGCTTCTAGGTCTCCGGAGCGCCCACCTCGGGCCGCCGAGAAAGGAAGCCCCCGATGACGATTCGAAAAATCCGGTTCCGCCAGTCGGGGGGCTTCGCCGGATTCATCCGCGGCTGCGAGCTGACGCCGGAGTCGCTCGACAGCCGGGAGCGAGCGCAGCTCGAACGGCTGGTCGAGCGCAGCGGCCTCGCCGCCAAGGGGGACGCGCCCGCGCCGAAGCCCGCCTCGGCCGCGCGCGACCTGACGAATTTCGAGATCGAGATCGAAACCAGCTCGGGCACCGTCCGCACCGAGCTGGACGATCTCGACCTGCCGCCCGAGGTGGCGCCGCTCGTCACCCTGCTCCAGAAACACTCCCGGCCGATCCCGCTCGACCGCTGACCACCCCCGGGGAAAAGATCGATGAGCGCACCGACGATTCGCCCCGCGACTCTCGACGACACGGAAAGCATCGCCGCCCTCTCCGACCAGCTCGGCTATCCGACTTCGCCCGAGCGGATGCGCGAGCGGCTCGCCGTCCTGCTGCCGCGCCAGGATCAACAGCTGTTCGCGGCCGAACGCGAAGGGCAGCTGGTCGGCTGGCTCCACGCGGCAAAAATCGAAATGGTCGAAAGCGACCCCTTCGCCGAAATCTACGGCCTGGTCGTCCGGGACACCGAACGCGGCCAAGGCGTCGGCCCGCTCCTGATCCGCGCCGCGGAAGCCTGGGCGGCAAGCCATGGCCTCGGAAAAGTCCGCGTCCGCTGCAACGTCGTCCGTGAGCGGACCCACCGATTCTACGAGCGCGAGGGGTTCGTAGTGAGCAAGGTGCAGAAGATTTTTGATAAGGGGTAGGGCGACTCGGCGTCACAGTCGTCGACGCTTCGCAGCCCTCACCCCCGGTCCCTCTCCCAGAGGGAGAGCGGAGCAAAACGAAACATTCCTTGCTGTTCTCCCCTCTCCCTTGGGGAGAGGGGCCGGGGGTGAGGGCTGATTTACAGCGGCAACAACCGATACGCCGGCTCCATCAAAGTAGACCCCCGCCGGGCGACGATCAGCGTATTGCCCCACCCGCGGCGCCAGAGCGGCAGGGCGCGAAGCGCCTTCCTCAGCCAGCCGCGCGGACCGGCCGGATCGGGTTTATGGGGCAACGCCCGGTGCTCCAGAATCTCCATCCCCGCGGCCCTTAAGAACCGGACCATCTGGAACGACTGGGCGACGTGGACCGCGTCGGCGTCCGGCACGTACCCTTCGGTCAACACGCGGGGCTGGGCCACGGTGTCGAACCGGTGGCGGCCGTCGATCGCCGAGATCGTCTGCCGGCCGAGGCGGCGGAGTGCTACTTCCAGGCGCCGTTTCGGATCGAGACTCGGCGGCATTTCGTAGGGTAGATCCCAGGCCGAGCCGACCAGCAGGAGAAGTCCGCCGGGTTTGACAATCCGTGCCGCTTCGAGCAGCGTCCGGCCCGGCTCGGCGAAATGTTCGAGCGCGTAGGTCGAAAGCACGGCATCGACGCTCGCGGTTGCCACGGGCAGGACCTCCCCGTCGCCGCGCAGGCGGAGCGCCACGGGACGCTTCTGCTCCCCCGCCATCACCAGCGCGGCGGTCGAGACGTCGAAGCCGACCATTCGCACCCCCGAAGGCATCCAGAGCGCGTTCTCGCACGAGCCGCAGCCGAGGTCGAGCACGATCTGGCCGGGAGCGAGGTACGAGAGCAGCAATTGGCGCTCGGGCGAGGCTTCGGCGTTCGCCGCCTGGGCCTGCTCGTAATAGTCGCGGCTGGCGTTCCAGAACGCGTCGAGGCGACGTTTGGTTTCGGGTTCGGACGATGACATCGGGGGCGAATCCTACCAGCCGGCTGGTACGATGGCGGGAACTTCCCGGAGGTGGCGGCGCATGGCTCTCGATCGGTTCTTCGAACATCGGTTTCGGCAGGTCCGGACGGCCGCCGCCGCGCTCCTCGCGTGCAGTGTCGTGGCCTGTACGTCGAGCGCTCCGCCGACGCCCCAGGCCCTCGCCCCGACGCCCTCCACGGCGCGCACCGCGATGCTGCTCGCGATCAACGACGTCTACCGGATCGAAGGGGTGGAAGGAGGAAAACAGGGAGGCCTCGCGCGGGTTCGAACGCTTCGGCGGGAGTTGGAACGGGAGTACCCCGACCTGCTGGTGCTGCACGCGGGCGATCTGATCTACCCTTCGTTCGCGAGCCGGATGTACAACGGCGAGCAGATGATCTCGGTCCTCGACCAGCTCGACGGCTCGGATCAGAGGGACCCGCGAATATTCATCACGTTCGGCAACCACGAGTTCGACAAGCGGAAGCAGAAGGACGCCGGCATTCTCGCCGCGCGCATCGCCCAGTCGCAGTTCACCTGGCTGGGGGGCAACGTGACGCTCGCCGAGAGCGACGACGGCCGGCCGTTCGCCGCGCCCGGCGCGGTGGAGAGATCGGTCCTGGTGACCAGCGGCGGAATCCGCATCGGCCTGTTCGGCCTGACGATCCCGACCGCCGATGTCGAATACGCCGAATTCGCCGGCCCGAACGAGACCGCCAAGGCGCTCACCGCGCAGCTCCGCAAGGCGGGGGCCGAGGTGGTCGTCGCCTTGACTCACCTCAACGCGGCGGACGATCGCGAGCTGCTCGAAACCCTGGGCGCCGAAGGTCCCGATCTCATCGTCGGCGGTCACGATCACGAAAAAATGGCGTTCGAAGTCGGCGGCCGGTGGGTGATCAAAGCCGACGCGGACGCCCGTACCGCCTCGGTGATCAAACTGCGGCTCGACCGCGGCCCGGTCGAGGTCTCCTACGAATACCGGTCGCTCGGGGAAGGCCACCCCGGCTCGCCAGAACCGGACCCGGCGGTCCAAACGTTGGTTGATCAATGGCAGGCGCGCCACGAGAAGGAGTTCTGCGCCGGCAAGAGGGCTCCGGCGAATTGCCTGGAGGAGGTCTACGGCCGCACCCGCACGGTTCTCGAAGCGGAGGAGAACAAGATCCGCGGCCACGAGACCTCACTGGGGGATTGGATCGCCGACCGGATGCTCGAAACCTTCGCCCACTGCGGCGCCCAAGTGGCCTTCTTGAACGCGGGCACCCTACGGCTCAACCAGGATCTCGCCGCGGGGAGCACGATCACCCGCCGCCAGGTGGAAGAGCTGTTCGGCTTCCCCGCCCCTCTGCGCCTGATCCGCATGAACGGCAAGCTGCTGCAACAGACGGCGGAACAATCGGTCTACGGCTGGCCCGGCAGCGGTACCTGGCTCCAGATCGCGGGCTGGGCCTTCGTCCATGACGCGGCGAACAAGACAGCCACCGGCCTGGTGCGCCTCACCCCCTCGGGCGCGCTCCCGGTGAAACCCGACGACGAGATCCTCGCGGTGACCGGCGACTACCTGGTGAACCCCGAAATCGGCGATCAGGACGGCTACACCTTCCTCCCCACCGAAGAGGTCCCCGGCTGCGCCGCAAGCGGCAAGGACATCAAAGACGTGGTGATCGAAGCGCTCCGCGCGGCCGAGCCCCAGGGGATTGCACCGCGCACGGAGGGGAGGATTTGCCAGGGGGCGGAAGGGCCTTGCCTGGCGGGGCGG
>DATMZU010000290.1:0-56871 GCA_035607435.1 Thermoanaerobaculia bacterium
CGGTAATCGTGACGATCTTGTCGTTCGCCATTTTGAATCCCTCTCCTTCTTCGAGCGGCGGGCTTGGCCGCCGCGAATGTGGGTAACCTCTAGACCGGCCTTTGGTGACCGGTGCGTCTCAACTTCCGTCTCGACTCTGAGACAAAAGTTCGGGATCGGGGCGTTCGCCGAGGCGCTTTCGACCGATCCTTCTGTACTGAACGATCTTTCTCCTGAGTTTACTCCCGGGCCTTCGGTACCGGTCAGACTTCTACGTCTTCCATCCGTTTGCGCGCGAAATGCTCGCGCGTCGCCTCGACGTCGCGACCGATCTGGGCCGAGAGGTCCATCACGGTCGGGAAAATCCGCTCCTCGCGCAGCTGGCGGTGGAACTGAAGCTCCACCCGTTCGCCATAGACGTCGGCGGAGAAGTCGAGGATATGGCTCTCGACCACTCTTTGGTAGTTCTCGTACACGGTCGGCCGGGTTCCGACGTTGGTGACACAGTCGAAAGTGGCCGGATAGCTGGGGAAATGGACCCGCGAAACGTAGACGCCGTCGCCCGGCAGCAGGCGATGATCGGAGGCGACGTTGATCGTCGGCCAGCCGAGCCGCTGGCCCATCCGGTCGCCTCGGGCGACCGTCCCGGTGATCGCGAACGGCCGGCCGAGCATGTCGTTCGCCTCGGCGATCCGGCCGTCGCCGATCGCCGCGCGGATGCGGGTGCTGGAGATCCGCTCGCCGCGGTAGATCACCTCTTCGACCGGGTGGGCGGTGAATCCGAGCGTCTGGCCCATCTCGGCGAGCAGCGCGAGGTTCCCCTCCCGCTCGCGGCCGAAGGTGAACGAGGCCCCGACGTGGATCTCGCGGACCGCCAATTCCCGGTGGAGAAAGTCGCGCACGAACTGGCGCGCCGGCATGCGCGCCAGCTCGCGAGTGAAACGGACGATGAGTAAATATTGCACGTCCAGCGCACGCAGCTGGCGCTCCTTCTGCTCCGGCGTGGTGATCAGCAGTGGGGCCTGGGCGGGACGCAGGACGGAGAGCGGATGCGGGTCGAACGTCACCACAACGGCCGGGCAGGCGGCCTCGCGCGCCCGGGCGGCGACCTGATCGAGGATCGCCTGCTGTCCGCGGTGAACGCTGTCGTAATTGCTGATCGTGGCGATGCCTTCGCGCGGCGGATCGCTCGCGTCCAGAGCGTCCTGGATGACGATCATCGGGGGTCCGTTCTCAAAGAGAGAGCGCGGCCAGCTCGTCGATTTCGGCGGGAATCACGCCGGGGGCCGGCAAGCGGCCGAAGGAGCCGACGATGCGGCCGACCAGATCGGTCGGGTGCGCTTCGGTGATCTCGACCTCGACGATCGATCCCACCGGAGCCGAGCCGTCGTTGATCAGAATGCGGCCGTCGATCTCCGGGGCTTGTCCCTGGTGCCGGCCCTGGAGCAGGTGCTCGCTCTCCTCGCAGACCCCTTCGACGAGGACGGCCATCCGCTGGCCCAGGTGGGCGCGTCGGCTCGCGAGCGCGATCGGAGCTTGCGTTTCGAGCAGCTGGCGATGGCGGCGGCGCGCGGTCTGTTTCGGCACCCGGTTGGGCAAGCCGGCGCCGGGGGTCTCCGGCTCGGGGCTGTAGGCGAAGGCGCCGAGATGGTCGAACCGCGCGCGCTCGACGAAGCGGAGCAGGTCCTGGAAGTGCTCCTCGGTCTCGCCCGGAAAGCCGACGATGAACGTGGTGCGCAGCGAGATGTCGGGCGCCAGCTCCCGTGCCCGATCGAGCAGTTTCATGTAGCGCTTCGCGTCGCCGCCGCGGCGCATCGCGGTGAGGATGTCGCCGTGGCTGTGCTGGAGCGGCATGTCGAGATAGGAGCAGAAGCGCGGCTCCTGGCCCATCAGGCGGAGGAGATCCTCGTCGAGCGTGGTCGGGTAGGCGTAGAGGAAGCGGATCCAGGGGATCGAGGTGCCCGCGAGGAGCGCTTCGACCAGCCGGGTCAGGCCGTGGCGGCGATGCCCGAGATCCTCGCCGTAGCGGGTAGTGTCCTGGGCGATCAAGTTCAGCTCGACCACGCCCGCCGCTTCGAGCTCGCGCGCCTCGGCGACCAGGCTGTCGATCGTCCGGCTGCGGAACCGGCCGCGCCAGATCGGGATCGCACAGAAGGTGCAGGGGTTGTTGCACCCTTCGGCGACCTTCAGATAGGCGAAACCCTGGGTGGTGAGCAGGCGCGGCGCGGTGTGATCGAACACCATGTGGGCGGGCGCGGGAAGCGGCGGACCGCCGCCCAGCTGGACCACCTCGCCCACCTCGCGCAGCTGATCAAGGCCGACGAAACCGTCGATCTCGGGGATCTCGCGGGACAGCTCGTCGCCGTACCGGTTGACCATGCAGCCGGCGACCAGGAGCCTTTTCACGCCCCCATCGCCTTTCCGTCCGGCGACCTCCAGGATGGCGTCGATCGATTCCTGCTTCGCCTCTTCGATGAAGCCGCAGGTGTTGACGATCACCGTCTCGGCCGATTCGAGGTCGCGCACGACCTCATAGCCCCGGCGCGACAGCTCGCCGAGCATGATCTCGCTGTCCACCAGGTTCTTCGGGCAGCCTAAGGAGATCATTCCCACGCGGCCCGCCCGCCCTGGAGAGGAGGGCGCGTTCGGAAGCGTTCGAGGGCCGGCGCCGGGCCGGACGGGCGTTTCGGACATAAGAGCGAAAGTGTAGCAGACGACCCCGCGGGCGGTCTTTTCTACTCAGGGAATTGTAAGTCGTTCAACTCCTCGGAGTATCCCTTCAAGCCATCTCAGACCAGGAGCTCGCCGCGCAGGACGGTCACCGCTCGGCCCCCCAGGCGTACCCGATCGCCCGCCCAACGCAGGCGGATCTCGCCACCCCGGGCGGAGGCCTGGTAGGCGAGCAGATCGGTCTTTCCCAGGCGCTCGCCCCAGAAGGTCGCGAGCGTCGTGTGGGCCGACCCGGTGACCGGATCTTCATCCACCCCCACGCGCGGAGCGAAGAAGCGGGAGACGAAGTCGTAGCGGCTCCCCTCGTCGGCCTTCGCCGTGACGATCACCCCACGGGCTTCTACGGCCCGCAAAAGGGCCTTATCGGGGGTCAAATCGCGCACCGCCCGCTCGTCCGGCAGCTCGACCAGAACGTCGTAGCGGCTGCGGCCGACCCGACACAGCTCTTCGGTGGCCAGGCCGAGCGCTTCGGCGAGGCCGGTCGGCGCCTCGGCGGCCACCGCATTGCGGCTCGGAAAATCGAGCTCGATCAGTCCGTCGCCCGCGTCTTCCGCCGTGAGCAGCCCCGAAAGGGTATGGAACCGCGCCGTCCGTCCCGGGGCGAGGCGCCCGGTGGTCCAGAGCGCGTGCGCCGCGGCGAGGGTGGCATGGCCGCACAGCTCGACCTCCACCCCCGGGGTGAACCAGCGAAGCGCGAAATCGCCGTCGCCCTGGCCGACTACGAACGCGGTCTCCGACAGGTTCATTTCCCGCGCAACCGACTGCATCCACTCGGCCTCCGCGGGAGCGGCCAACAAACAGATCGCCGCGGGGTTGCCCGAGAACGGCCGATCGGTGAAAGCATCGATCTGGAGCAACGGCAGAGTGCGCGACATTCAGCCTCCGTCAGAATCAGCTACGGGATAGATTCTAGCCGACGCCGAAAGGCTCCGGCAGCTTAACCGCTCGCGCTTTAGCAAAGGGAAAAGGAATTGGCACTGAACCTGCAGTGTGACCCGTTCGATGACTCCAGCCAACCCTTGCCGGACTTAAAGCCAGAGAATCCCATGATCAACGGTTCCCAGATTTTGCTCGCTCTCAGTGACCGCTCTTTTGCTCCATTCGCCGAAAGGGCGCTCCGCCAAGCCGGACTGATGGTGGCGACCACCGACGACGGGGAAACCGTCGCCCGGGCGGTCGGCCGGCTCAACGTCGATGTCCTGGTTCTCGATCTCGATCTGCCCGGCCGCGATCCGCTGGAGCTGATCGCGGAGGTGCGCGGCGCCGGGCTCGCCCCGGAGGTGATCGTCACCTCGGCCGCGGCGACCTTCGAGCAGGCGGTCGAGGCGATGCGCCGCACCGCGTTCGATTTCATCCGCCAGCCGATCGGCGCCGAGGCTCTCGTGCGGACCGTCTCGCACGCCGTCGAGCGGCACCGGCTGGCGCGCGAGAACACGGTGTTGCGCCGCGTTGCGGCACAGCAGCCGTTCACCGGACCGATCGTTTCGGCGTCGCAAAGAATCCAGGACGTCCTGCACAAGCTCGAAACCGTGGCCACTTCCCGCGCGCCGGTTCTCTTCACCGGCGAGACGGGCACCGGCAAGGGATTGATGGCGAAGACCCTCCACCTCGCGAGCGGCCGCGAGCCGTTCCTGCAAATCAATTGCGGCGCCCTCCAGGAGGCGCTGTTCGAAAGCGAGCTGTTCGGCCACGCCCGCGGGGCGTTCACCGGCGCGGTCGAATCGAAACCCGGCCTGTTCGAGGTCGCCGACGGCGGCACGATCTTTTTGGACGAGGTCTCCGAGCTCAAGCCCGTGATGCAGGCGAAGCTCCTCCAGGTGCTCGACACCCAGGAGATCCGGCCGGTCGGCGCCACGGTGGAAAAGACCGTCGACGTGCGGGTGGTCGCGGCGACCAACGGCGACCTGGAAAAAGAGATCGCCGCCGGCCGGTTCCGCCGCGACCTGTTCTTCCGGCTGAACGTGGTGCAGATCCGCATGCCCCCCCTGCGCGACCGGCGCGAGGACGTGCCGCTGCTGCTCGACTACTACCTGGAGCGGTTCCAGGTTCCGGGCACGGCGCGCAAGCGGTTCGCCGACCCTGTGCTCGACCTGCTCGCCTCGTATTCCTGGCCGGGCAACGTCCGCGAGCTGGCCAATACGGTGGAGACCGCGGTCCTGCTCTCGCGCGGCGACACGATCGGCGTCGAGGACTTGCCGCACGGCTTCCGTCCGAACCTGCCGTCGCAGAGCGAGCCGGACGATCTGTCGGAGCCGCTGCCGCTCGACGAGATCGAACGCCGCCACCTGATGCGGACGCTCGAATACACCGGCGGCTTGAAGGCGCGCGCGGCGCGGATCTTGGGCATCGACGTGAAGACCTTGAACCGGAAGCTCCGGAGCTATCGGGTGAAGGGCGCCTGAACGACCCGGCGCGGTCCTCGGCGGTGAGCGGCGCCCGTTGCCGCCGCCCCGGGGGCCGACAGCGGTTTCGGCGGGCACCGACCCTGCTAGACTGCGCATCGAACGGCCGGCGGCGCTTCCGTCCGCCGAGCTTGCCATGACCCCGCCCTTCGCCACCGCTCTTGCCCCGGGGGCTGCACCGCTCCTCGGCGAAACCTTGTCCTTCGGCCCCCTGTTCGCCGATTTTCGGAGCCGGCTCGACGCCGCGCTCGCCGATCTGCTCGCGGGGAAGAGACGCGCGGCGGCTTCCGACGGCGAGAACGGCGATCCGGCGCGGCTGGAGCTGATCGACGGCGTCGGCCATCTCGCCGCCTTGGGCGGCAAGCGGCTGCGCCCCGCGTTCGTCTGGTTCACCTATCGCGCTCTCGGCGGTACGCGGAGCGAAGTGGCGTTGCCGCTCGCCCTCGCGACCGAGCTGCTGCACACCTATCTGCTGATCCACGACGACGTAATGGATCACGCCGATCTCCGCCGCGGCGAGCCCTCGGCGCAGGTGCGCTTTCGCGACGCCTACCGGGCGCGCAATCTGGCGGGCGACGCGGGCGAGTTCGGCGTCTCGGTCGCGATCCTCCTGGGCGACCTCGCGCAGACCTGGGCGGTCGAGCAGGTGTTCGCCTTGGCCCTGGACGGCGCGCGGCGCTCCGAGCTGCTCGCCGCCTTCGCCGCGATGTGCGAAGAGGTGATCGCCGGCCAATACTCCGAGCTGCTGGTCGCCGGCCGCCGCACCCGGCCGGACGAAGTGCGCGAGGACGAGCTGCTGCGCGTGCTGCAAATGAAATCGGGGCGCTACACCGCGGAGCGGCCGATCCAGCTCGGCGCGCTCCTCGCCGGAGCACCCGCCGCGACGACCGCGGCGCTCTGCCGCTACGGCCGCTCGGTGGGCGAGGCGTTCCAGCTCCAGGACGATCTGCTCGGCACGTTCGGCGATCCGGAACGCACCGGCAAGCCGGTCGAGGCGGATCTCAAAGAGGGCAAGCTCACGTTCCTGATCCATCACGCGCTCGCCGGATCGGCCCCCGCCGACCGGGCGACGATCGCCGCGGCGCTCGGCGACCCGACCCTCGACGAGCCGCAGGCGCGGCAAATCCAGCGGCTGATCGAGTCGTCCGGAGCGCGGGCCAAGGTCGAGGCGATGATCGACCTGCGGCTCGAAGACGCCCGCGACGCGCTGTCCGGCCTGGCGCTGGCTCCTGAGGGGGAAGTTTTCTTCACCGGCCTGCTCGATTACTTGCGGGGGCGCGACACTTGAGCGCGCTCGCAGCGGCGACCGAAGCTGATCGGACCGATCCGACGGATCCGACCGATCGGTCCGATGATCCGACCGATCCTGCCCTGCGAGACCGCAAGGCCGAGCACATTCGCCTGGCTCTCGAAACCCGCATGCAGGTCGAGGCGAGCGCGTTCGACGATTATCGCTTCGGCCATGAGGCTCTGCCCGAGCTCGATTTCGACGCGATTGACCTGTCGACCGAGTTTCTTGGGCACCGGCTCAAAGCCCCCCTGCTGATCTCCTCCATGACCGGCGGCACCGAGATCGCCGCGCGGATCAACCGCAACCTGGCGCTCGCCGCCGAGGCGACCGGTGTCGCGGTCGGGGTGGGCTCCCAGCGCAAGGCGTTGGAGGACCCGGCCAAAGCTGATAGTTTCCGCGTTCGCGATCTGGCGCCTTCAGTCCCCCTGCTGGCAAACCTCGGCGCGGTTCAGCTGAACTACGGGATCGGGCTCGACGAATGCCGGCAGGCGGTGGAGATGATCGGCGCCGACGCCCTGGTCTTTCACCTGAACCCGCTCCAAGAGGCGATCCAGCCCGAGGGGCAGCGAAATTTCGCCGGCCTGCTCGACCGGATGGCCGCGGTGGCGCAAGAGATCGAGGTGCCGGTGATCGTCAAGGAGGTCGGCTCCGGCCTCTCCGAGGCGACCGGGCGGGCGCTTTACTCGCGGGGGTTTTCGATCCTCGACACCGCGGGGGTGGGCGGCACCAGCTGGGCGCGGATCGAAGCGGCGCGGGCGGACGACCTCGATCTCGGCGAGCTGTTCGCCGATTGGGGCGTGCGGACCCCGGAATCGATCGCGGCGCTCGCGCGGATCGGCGGCTTGACGATTCTCGGCAGCGGCGGCATTCGCCACGGCCTGGACGTCGCCAAGGCGCTCGCCCTCGGAGCGCGGCTGGCGGGAATGGCCTATCGCTTCCTCGCCGCGGCGACCGAGTCGCCGGAGCGGGTGATCGAGCGGATCGAGCGTACGATCCGCGAGCTGAAGATCGCGATGTTCTGCCTGGGCGCGAGAACACCCGCGGATTTGACCCAGGCGCGGTTGGAACGAAGGCACGGGGGTTGAATGCTCCGTTGGGGAACATGCCCCCTGGATTCCAGGTTCTACTTCTCGATTCTGGCTTTCCGATAAGGCTCAGACGATGACCATGATCAGCGCTGTCCCCCCCCTCGCACCCCTTCGCTCGCGCCACGACGAGCTCGTCAGCGCTCTGGCCTCCCGCGAGCTGCATTTTCATCAGCTGCCCCGGGACCTCTCCGCCGAGGAGGCGAGCGACATCCGCCGCGAGGCGATCGAACGGCTCACCCGGACGGAGCTGCACCACATCGCGCACCATTCGCTCGACGTGCAGCGCGCGAGCAAGCGCCACTGCGAAAACTTCATCGGCGTCGCCCAGATCCCGATGGGCGTGGTCGGACCGCTCACGGTGCGCGGCCTTTACGCCGAGGGAGAGTTCTACGTCCCGCTCGCCACCACCGAGGCGGCGCTGGTCGCGAGCACCAACCGCGGCTGTACGGCGATCCGCGAAGCGGGCGGCGCGGTGGTGCGGGTGGAAGACGTCGGCATGACCCGCGCGCCGGTCTTCCGCACCTCGGGGATCGAGCAGACCCAGCGCTTTCTCGCCTGGATCAAAGACCACTTCGACGACCTCAAAGCGGTGACCGAGAAGACCAGCCATCACCTGCGGCTGGTGGACGTGCGAACGTTCGCGTTCGGCACCACCGTGTTCCTCCGCTTCCGCTTCGACGCGGGCGACGCGATGGGCATGAACATGGCGACCATCGCCTGCGACCGGGTGGTTTCTGACCTGATCGAACCGGCGACCGGCGTGCCCTGCATCGGCCTCTCGGGCAACTACTGCGTCGATAAAAAGGCCGCCGACCTGAACTTCCAAGAGGGGCGCGGGAAGAGGATCTACGCCGAGGTGGTGCTCGGTCCCAGAGTGCTGCACGACGTGCTCAAGACCAACGCCAAGGCGCTCGTCGAGGTGCAGTACCGGAAGAACCTGCTCGGCTCGATCGCCTCGGGCTCCAAGGGCTACAACGCGCACTTCGCCAACGTCCTCGCCGCCTTCTTCATCGCCACGGGGCAGGATCCCGCCCACGTGGTCGAGGGGTCGCTCGGCGTCACCTGCATCGAGCCGCGCGGCGAGGATTCGGTGTTCGCCTCGGTGTTCCTCCCCGACGTGCCGATCGGCGCGATCGGCGGCGGCACCGGCCTTCAGACCCAGAGCGAGGCGCTCGCGATCCTCGGCGTCACCCCCGATCCGGAGCGCCCCGGCGTCGCCGCGATGCGCCTGGCCGAGATCCTCGGCGCCGCGGTGCTCGCGGGCGAGCTGTCGCTGATGGCGGCTTTCACTTCGCAGGATCTGGCGCGCGCCCACGAGAAGCTCGGCCGCGGCGTCGAGCGGCCGGCGCTCTCGTTCGACTAAGGCTCGGACCTCCGAGCTTTCGTGCGCCCTGTTCGCGTCTCGGTTCCCGGCAAGCTGATCCTGATCGGCGAGCACGCCGTCGTCTACGGACGGCCGGCGCTCGCCGCGGCGATCGACAAACGCCTGAGCGTCACGCTGGTCCCCACGGGCTCCGGCGGCGTCTCGCTTTCGCTGCCCGGCATCGCTCACGCCGAGCTAACCTCCTGGATCGAGATCGCCGAGCACGCGTCCCGTGCCTTCGCCGCCTGGAGGCGTTTCGACGGCGAACCGGCGACCGATTTTTCGGCCGTCCGAGGCACCGAGGCCGCCCACCTGGTGAAAGTGGCGCTCGGCGCCGCCCTCTCCCGCGCCGGCCTCTCGCCGCGAGAGCTGCCGGGCGTCGAAATCGACGTCCGATCCCACCTGCCGGTGGGCAGCGGATTCGGCAGCTCGGCCGCCGCCGCGGTGGGCGTGCTCGCGGCGTTCGAAGCGGCGATGGGAAGCGCCACATCGGGCCGCGACGCCCTGCTCGCCGCGGCGCTCGACGTCGAACGTTGCCAGCACGGCCGGCCGTCGGGCATCGACACCGAAACCGTCGTCCGAGGCGGGCTGGTCTGGGCGGAGCGGACGGCCGAGCACCCGGACCGCTTGAGCTTTGCCACCCTCGACTCCGCTTCGCCTCTCCTCTCCGAAATCGCGGTCTACGACACCGGCCGGCCGCGCGAATCGACCGGCGAGGTGGTCGCCGCCGTGCGCCGGGTGCGCGACCGCGATCCGCGCCGCTTCGACGAGACGCTCGATCGTTTCGAATGGGCGACGCGCGCGTTTCGCGCCGAGCTGGAAACTCCCGCGGGCTGCCGCCGTACCCTGATCGGTTGCCTTCGCGAAGCGGAAGCCTGCCTCGAAGCGATGGGCGCGGTGCCCGAAGCGGTGGCGCGCCGGGTGCAAGCGATCGAAGCGGCGGGCGGCGCGGCGAAGATCTCGGGCGCCGGGGCGGCGAGCGGCGAGGCCGCGGGCTCAATGCTGGTGGTGGCCCCCGAGGCCGGCGAAGCGCAGGCGATCTTGGAAGGGTATACCCGGCGCGAAGTCGCGCTCGGGGCGCAAGGGTTGCGAATCGAAGAAGCTGAGGAGCACGGATGAGCAAAGCCACGTTCGAAGCACCCGCCAATATCGCGTTCATCAAGTACTGGGGCGTGCGCGACGCCGCGCTCTGCCTGCCGAACAACCCCTCGATCTCGATGACCCTGAGCCGCTGCGTTTCGACCTGCACCGCGGAGCCGATCGACGCGGCGGAGGATGAGATCTGGCTCGCCGAGCCGGACGGCGGCTTCATCGCGCCGAAAGCGGATTTCGCCGGACCGATCCTCCGTCATCTCGATCGCCTGCGCGGCGAGTTGGGAATACCGCCGGGCGCCGGCCGGCTGCGCATCGCGACGCGCAACAATTTTCCCAGCGCCGCCGGGCTCGCCTCGTCCGCCTCCGGCTTCTCCGCGCTGACCCTCGCGGCTTCGAGCGCGCTCGGCCGCGGCCTGTCGCCCAGAGAGGCGTCGCTCCTCTCCCGCCGCAGCGGTTCCGGCTCGGCCTGCCGCTCGGTGCTGGGCGGCTACGTCGAATGGTCGGGCATGGAGGATGAGGATTCCTTCGCCCGGCCGCTCGCCGAGGCCGAGCACTGGGACCTGCGCGACATCATCGCGGTGGTCGAGATCGGCCCGAAATCGATCTCGTCCCGCGACGGTCACGCGCTCGCCCAGACGTCGCCCTACTACGCCCGCCGCCAGGAGCTGATTCCCGACCGGCTGCACCGGGTGCGCAGCGCGATCGCCGACCGCGACTTCGCCCTCCTGGGCGGCACGATCGAAGAGGAGGCGATCGACCTCCACCTGATCGCGATGTCCTCCCGCCCCGCCATCCACTACTGGAGCCCCGGCTCGATCGAAGTCCTCCGCGCCGTCCGCGAGCTGCGCCAAGAAGGCCTCGCCGTCTGGTCCACCATGGACGCCGGAGCGAACGTCCACGTGATCTGCGAGCCCGATTCCGAAGCCGACCTCGTCGACCGCCTGGAGAGCCTGCCGAGCGTAGGATTCGTCATCCGCGACGGCGTAGGCGACGGCCCGGAGCGGTTGACGGAGCATTTGATCTGACCCACCTTCATGCGCGCCCTCCTGATCAAGCTCGGCGGCAGCCTTCTGACCGACAAGGAAACGCCGGAGACCGCCCATCCGGAGCGGATCGAACGGCTGGCGCGGGAGATCGCGGCGGCGCGGGAGAGGGCCGAAGCGAACGGCGAGCGGATCGTGCTCGGGCACGGCAGCGGGTCGTTCGGTCACGTGGCCGCGGCAGCGGCCGGGCTCGGGAAAGGGCCTCTCGAGCCAAAAAACCTCGCGGGCGCCAGCCGCACTCAGGAGCGGGCTGCGTCCCTCCACGGCCTGGTGGTCGAGGCGCTCCGCGCGGCGGGGCTCGCGCCGTTCTCTCTCGCGCCGTCGAGCTTCCTGCTCGCCGAGGGCGGCGTTGCCGTCGATCGTTTTCTCGGCCCCCTCGCCCACGCGCTCCGGCTCGGCCTGCTGCCGGTGGTCTACGGCGACGTCGTGCTCGACCGCACTTGGGGCGCTTCGATCGCCTCGACCGAGGCGGTGCTTTCCGAGATCGCGAGCGGCCTGCCCGCGCTGGGGATCGAGATCTCCCGGGCGCTCTGGCTCGGCGAGACCGAGGGCGTGTACGACGAGGAAGGAGCCACGATTCCCCACCTCGCGAACCTCGAAGACGCCGCGATCGGCGCGGCGCGCGGTACGGACGTCACCGGGGGAATGCGCCTACGGCTCGAAACCTGCCTGGCGCTTTCCCGCCGCGGAATTTCTTCGACGATTCTCGACGGCCGCGCGGCCGGCCGGCTCGCCGACGCGATCCGTGGCGAAGACGTGCCAGGAACGAGAATCGGCTAAACCGCGCGGCCGGGCCTGCTATCCTCCCGGAGATGCCCACCGAACCCGCGAGCCCGCTCGATCCGGTCTTCGATTCCGAAACCGATTTCGAGGACCTGCTCGGCAAGACCAGCCGGACGTTCGCGCTGTCGATTCCGCACCTGCCCGAGCCGACGCGACGCGAGGTGACGCTCGCCTATCTGCTGTTCCGGATCGCCGACACGTTCGAGGACGCAGCGACTTGGGCTCCCGAGCAACGGCGCGAGGCGCTCGAACAGTTCGGCCGCCTGCTCGAAGCGCCCGCGCCGGAGGAAGCGGAACGGCTCGCCGCGCTCTGGAGCGAGACGGTCCCCTGCGCCCAGCCGGGGTACCGCGAGCTGCTGGTCCGCATGGCCGCCGTCCTGGACGCGACCTACGCGCTGGGTGCCGAAGCGAGCGAACTGGTGAGGGCTTATACGTTGCGCACGGTGCTCGGCATGGCCGATTTCGTCGATCGGATGACCGACCGGGGCGAGCTGGTGCTCGTCGATCTCGCCGACCTTCGCCAGTATTGCTACGTGGTCGCGGGGATCGTCGGCGAGCTGCTCACCGAGCTGCTGCTGCTCGACCGGCCGGAGCTGCTTGTCGTCGCCGAAGATCTGCGCGCCCGCTCGCGCGATTTCGGCGAGGGGCTGCAGCTGGTCAACATCTTGAAGGACGCCGCGGGCGACGCGATCGAAGGGCGCACCTATCTGCCGTCCGACGTTCCGCGCGAAGAGGTGTTCGCGCTCGCCCGCCGCGATCTTGGGGCGGCGGGCGAGTACGTCCGGACGATCCAGCTCGCGGGCGCCGCGCGCGGCATCGTCGCCTTCAACGCGCTGCCCGCCCGGCTCGCGCTCGCCTCGCTCGACCAGCTGGAAGAGAAAGGGCCGGGGGCCAAGGTCAGCCGCCCCGAGCTGTTCAAAATCATCGCCCGCCTGGAAAAAGCACTCGACGCCGGGGAGCCGCCGGTCCCCTCCCCCGACGCGCGCGAGCTGGCAGAAATCGCCGCCTCCATCTGGACGGGCTGAAGCTGCGTAGTCTCCTTCTAGGAGCATCCATGTCCGCACAGTCGCCCTCCGCCATACCCCACCGCGATCCCCATTCCTTCGGCCGTCCCGACGAGATCGCGGTCGATCATCTGACCCTCGATCTGACCGTCGATTTCGACGCGAAGAAGCTCGCCGGCTCGGCCACGCTCCGGCTCGCTCGGCATGCGGATTCTTCCTCTCTGTGGCTCGACGCGCGCGATTTGGACATCCATCGCGTCACGCTCCAGCCCGGAGGCGCCGAGGCGAAAGTTGCGCTCGGGGACGAGCAGCCGCACCTCGGCCGGCCGCTCACGATCGAGGTCGCTCCCGACACGACCGCGGTCCACATCCAGTATTCGACCCGGCCGGAGGCCGCGGCGCTCCAGTGGCTCGATCCGGCCCAGGCCGGCAGCACCCGGCCGTTTCTGTTCACCCAGAGCCAGGCGATCCTCGCCCGCACCTGGGTCCCGTGCCAGGATTCGCCCGGAGTGCGGATGACGTACGACGCGACCATCCGCGTCCCGTCCGATCTGCTGGCGTTGATGAGCGCCGAAAACCCGCAGGCGCTCTCCGAGACCGGCACCTACACGTTCCGCATGCCGCAGGCGATCCCCTCCTACCTGCTCGCGCTGTCGGTGGGCGATCTGGCGTTCCGTCCCTTCGATGCGAACAGCGGCGTCTACGCGCTCCCCTCGGTGATCGAAAAAGCGCACTGGGAGCTCGAAGACACGCCGCGCATGATCGCCGCCGCCGAGAAGCTTTACGGCCCCTACCGTTGGGGGCGCTACGACCTGCTGATCCTCCCCGCGAGCTACCCGTTCGGCGGAATGGAAAACCCGCGCCTGACCTTTGCCACGCCGACCATTCTCGCGGGCGATCGTTCGCTCGTCTCGCTGGTCGCCCACGAGCTGGCGCACTCCTGGTCGGGCAACCTGGTGACCAATGCCTCGTGGGACGACTTCTGGCTGAACGAGGGGTTCACGACCTATTTCGAGCGCCGGATCATGGAGGAGGTCTACGGCCGCGCCTACGAGGAGATGGAACAGGTGCTCTCGATGCAGGATCTCGCCGAAACGGTGACCGCGCTCGGCGGACCGGAAAGTCCGGACACCTGCCTGCAACTCAAGCTCGCCGGACGCGATCCGGACGACGGCATGACCGACATCGCCTACGAGAAAGGCGCGCTGCTGCTGCGCTGGATCGAAGAAAACGTCGGCCGAGCCCGCTGGGACGCGTTCGTCACCAACTATTTCGACCGCCACGCTTTCCAATCGGTCGATACCGCCACCTGCCTCGCCGACCTCCGCGAACGCCTGATCGGCGACGACCCGGAGCTGGAAAAGAAACTGGAGATCGACGCTTGGGTCTTCCACCCCGGAATCCCCGCGAACCGGCCCCAGCCTCACTCCGACGCTTTCCAAAAAGTCGCCGCCCAAATCGAAGCCTGGGAAACCGGTACCGCTCCCTCCGACCTCGTCACCCAGGGCTGGAGCACCCACGAGTGGCTCCACTTCATCCGCAACCTGGCGGCGCCGCTGGATCTCGAAAAGCTGGCGGCCCTGGACGCCCAATTCCACCTCACCGACAGCACCAACGCCGAAATCCTCGCCACCTGGCTGCTGCGCGCGATCGAAGCGAAATACACGGCGGCGGACGGCGCGCTGGAGCGGTTTCTCACGACGGTCGGCCGGAGGAAATTCCTGAAGCCGCTCTATATCGAGCTGGCGAAAACACCCGAGGGATTGGCCCGAGGACGGCGGATCTATGAGACGGCGCGGCCGAGGTATCACTCGCTTTCGCAGGGGACGATCGATGGGATTTTGGGAGTGGCGGGATAAATCCTGATGGCGTTCCCGGTGCTCCTCTACCCTTGGCTCCTCGGCACCGCCGCCGTGCTCGGCACGGCGACGCTTCTCTGGTTGCTGAGTCTTCGGTTGCGGGACGTCTCGATCGTCGATGTCTTTTGGGGACCGGCTTTTCTATTGGCGAGCGTCGTCTACCGGCTTCCCGCCCCGCCCACCGAGCCGCGACATCTGCTGTCGCTCGCTCTGGTGGCGATCTGGTCGTTGCGTCTGGGGATCTACATCTTCCTCCGCGCCCACGGCCAGCCTGAGGACTACCGTTACGCCGCCATGCGCAAAGCCCACGGCCGTCGGTTTTGGTGGGTGAGCCTGTTCACCGTCTTTCTGCTCCAGGGCGGCCTGGTGACCGTGATCGCGCTGCCGCTTCTGGTGACTCAAGCCCAAGCGACGGCCGCGTCGTGGCGTTGGACCGATCTTGCCGGTGTTCTCTTGTGGCTGATCGGATTCGCGTTCGAGGCCGGCGGCGACTGGCAGATGGCGCGCTTCAAGGCCGATCCTAAGAACCGCGGCCAAGTCATGGATCGCGGCTTTTGGCGCTACACCCGGCATCCCAACTACTTCGGCGACGCCGCCCAGTGGTGGGGCTTCTGGCTGATCGCCTTGGCGGCTCCGGGTGGCGGGTGGACGGTGATCGGACCGATCGTCATGACGTTCCTGCTGCTCAAAGTCTCCGGAGTTGCGTTGCTCGAAAAGACCATCGTCGAGCGCCGGCCCAAGTATCGGGCTTACATCGAGGCCACTCCCGCGTTCATGCCCTGGTTCCCGCGTCGGCCGCGTCGGAAGGCCAAGTGAGGATCGCGGTCATCGGCGGCGGCGTGTCGGGGCTGGTCGCTGCCCATCTGCTGGCCGAGCATCACGACGTCCGGCTGTTCGAAGCGGCGAAGAAGATCGGCGGCCATACCTACACGCTCGACGTCGAGGAGAACGGCCGGGAGATCCCCGTCGATCTCGGTTTCATCGTCTATAACGAGCGCACCTATCCGCTGTTCACTCGCCTCCTGGCGGACCTTGGGGTAGCGACCAAGCCCAGCTCGATGAGCTTCAGCGTGCGCTGCGAAACGAGCGGCCTCGAATACAACGGTTCCAATCTCAACACCCTCTTCGCCCAGCGCCGCAACCTGCTGTCGCCCCGCTTCTACCGTCTGCTCCGCGGCATCCTCCGCTTCCATCAAAGGGCGCCCTCGCTGCTCGCGGCGAGCGAAAATCCGACGCTGGGCGACTGGCTCGCGGCCGAGGGTTTCCAAGGCCCGTTCGTCAGCGACTACCTGGTGCCCATGGTGTCGGCGATCTGGTCGGCCGAGCCGGAAAACGTGATGGCGTTCCCCGCCCGCAGCCTCGCCTCGTTCCTCGACAGCCACGGCATGCTGAAGGTCGATGACCGGCCGGTCTGGCGGGTGGTGGTCGGTGGCTCCAGAAGTTACATCGCGCCGCTGGTGGCGAGCTTCGCCGACCGCATCCACGTGGACACCCCCGTCGATTGGATCCGAAGGCGCAAGGACGGCGTGTATGTCAAGCCGCGTGGCGCGGAGGAAGAGCGTTTCGATCGCGTCGTGATCGCCACCCACAGCGACCAGGCCCTCCGCCTGCTGGCGGACGCCTCGTCGGCCGAACGCGAAATTCTGGGGGCGATCCCCTACCAGGAAAACGACGTCGTGCTGCACACCGACGCCCGCTTTCTGCCACGCCGGCCTCTCGCCCGCGCCAGTTGGAACTACCACCTGAATCCGCCGTTCCGCGGCGTCGGTCCTCAGATGACGTATTGGATGAACCTGCTCCAGGGGCTTGGCGAAGTCGGCGCGAAGCGCAACTATTGCGTGACCCTCAACCGCACCGCCGAGATCGCCCCCGAGACGATCCTCCATCGGTTGACCATGGCCCATCCGGTATACACCTCCGCGAGCGTGGCCGCGCAACAGCGCTGGCGGGAAATCAACGGCCGGCGCGGCACCTATTTCTGCGGCGCCTACTGGGGTTTCGGGTTCCACGAGGACGGGGTGCGCAGCGCAACCCGAGTGGCGGAGGCGATCGCGTGGGAGGCCGACGGAACCCGTGACGGTGCGGCGTGGGACGCCGCCGCTCCGACCGAAACGGGCATCGAGGTCGCCGGGTAATGCAGAGCGCCCTCTACGTCGGCACGGTTCGCCACCGCCGGTTCACGCCGCGGGCGCATAGCTTCGATTTTCCGCTGTTCCTGGCCTACCTCGATCTCGACGAGCTCGACACCGTGTTTCGCGGGCGCTGGCTCTGGTCGGCCGGGCGGGCCAATCTGGTCGCCTTTCGCCGGGAGGACTATTACGGCGATCCCGAGCTGCCGCTCGACGAAGCGGTACGGCGCACCGTAGAGGAGGAGACCGGCCGGCGGCCCGCCGGACCGATTCGCGTTCTGACCCATTTGAGGACGTTCGGCCACGTCTTCAACCCGGTGAGCTTCTACTACTGCTTCGCCCCTGCCGCCGTCGGGTCCGCCGCGGAGCCCCCGAGACTCGAAGCCGTGCTCTCCGAAATCACCAACACCCCCTGGGGCGAGCGCAAGGCGTACGTGCTCCGGCCCGAACGGCCGGGCGATCCGGTGATCCGGGCGCGCCACCGCAAGGAACTCCACGTCTCTCCGTTCATGAATCTGGAGATGGACTGGGAATGGCGGATCTCCACCCCAGGCGAGAAGCTCGCGGTCCGGATCGTCAATCGGCCACTGACCACGACCGCCGGCGCCACAAGCCGGGCGCCGCTCCTCGACGCCACCCTCGTTCTCCGTCGCCGGCCGATCACGGGTCGCAACCTGGCCGCCGCGATCGCCCGTTTCCCGCTCATGCCGCTCCAAGTCGTGGCGGGCATTCACTGGCAAGCGCTGCGGCTTTGGTGGAAGGGCTTACCCATCTACGACCATCCGGCCAAGGCGGCGCGCCGCGCGAACGCAAGCGCCGCGAACGTCGTCTCCGCCTCTATTTCTTCCCCTTCTGAAGCCACGCCCTCCGGAGACGCCACGCCATGAGCGAGCTCAACACCCCCCTCGCCTCGCCCCTTGATCCGGCCCTTGCCGCGGATCGCGAGGAGAACAGTCCGACCGTCGCAGCCCGCGGTCTCGACGCGTTCTGTCGCCGGGTCGTTCTGAGCGCTTTGGACCACCTGGCCGAGGGCCGCGTCACGGTGAAGGACGGCGCGCAGCAGAGTTCCTTCGGAGCCGGCGGCGATCTCTCCGCCGAGTTGGTCGTGCACAACCCGCGTTTCTGGCGCCAGATCGGGCTCGGGGGCAGCATCGGCACCGCCGAGGCCTACATGGAAGGAGCGTTCAGCGTCGATGACCTCGTCGCCCTGCTGCGCATCGTCGTCCGCAATCGGCCGGCCCTGCTGCGGATCGAGCGCCTGTTCGACTGGGTCGCCGGCCCGTGGCAACGCCTGTCGCACGCCCTGCGGGCGAATACCAAGGCCGGCAGCCGGCGCAACATTCATGCTCACTACGACCTGGGCAACGAATTCTTCTCGCTGTTTCTCGACCCGAGCATGATGTATTCCTCGGCGATCTTTTCCCGCCCGGGAATGAGCCTCGAAGAAGCGCAGACCGAGAAAATCGACCGCATCTGCCGCCGATTGGCGCTCCAGCCGGGCGAGCGGGTGGTCGAGATCGGGACCGGCTGGGGAGGCTTCGCCGAGCACGCGGTGCGTCATTACGGCGTGCAGGTCACCACCACGACGATCTCCCCCGCGCAAGCAACGTTTGCCCGCGAGCGGATCGCCCGCGCCGGCCTCGCCGACCGGGTCGAAATTCTCGACCTCGACTACCGGGATCTGCCGGAAGCCACCGGCCGGCCGTTCGACAAGCTGGTGTCGATCGAGATGATTGAAGCGGTCGGCCATCGCTATCTGGATACTTTCTTCGGAGTCTGCAGCCGTCTCCTGGCCCCCCACGGGAAGATGGCGCTTCAGGCGATCACGATCCGCGACAGCTTCTACGAACGGGCGCTCAAGAGCATCGACTTCATCCAATACCTTATTTTCCCCGGTGCCTTCATCCCGTCGATCAGCGCCATCTCCGGCGCGGTCGCCCGATCGACCGACCTGGTGATCACGCACCTCGAAGATATCGGGCCGAGCTACGCCGAGACTCTCCACCGGTGGCGCAAGAGTTTTCTCGCGAACCGGACCGAGGTCCGCCGCCAGGGATTCCCGGAGAGTTTCGTCCGGCTCTGGGATTTCTACTTCGCGTACTGCGAGGCGGGCTTCCGCGAGCGGACCATCGGCGACGCGCAGATCATCCTCGCCAAGCCCCAATGCGCGGCCTCCTGACCTTCGTCGCGTTGCAGGTGGGGTGGTTTGCCTGCGTGCTCGGCGGAGCGCGGGAGAACGTTTGGATTGGTCCCCTGGTGGTGGCGGTGCTGATCCTGGGCCATCTGGTGAGCTTTGCCTGGCCGCGGCGGAACGCGCGCTCCGGCAAGTTCTTGCGGCACGAGATCGTGACCCTGTTGAGCTTCGGGCTGGCCGGTACTTTCGCCGACTCGCTGCAATCGGGTCTCGGGCTGCTCGCCTTTCACGGCAGTCCGTCGAGCGGCCCGGGCGTCTGGCTCGCGCCGCCCTGGATCGCCGCGCTCTGGTTCCATTTCGGCACCGTGCTCACCGGACCGCTCGCCCCACTGCGCGACCGGCGCCTGCTGACCGTCGCGCTCTGCCTGGTCGCGGCGCCGCTCTCCTACGCCGGGGGCGGCCGGCTGGGGGCGGTGGCCTTTCACCCCGCCGGGTGGCCGAGCGTGCTGTCGATCGGTCTCGTCTGGACGACGATTCTCTCTCTGGCGCTCCGTTGGGCGGTTCCGCCCCGGTCCCCGGAGGGTCCGGAATCCCAAACCCGCGCGCCCGGTTGGGCGCCTCCGATGGAAGGATGACGATGAAACGCCTGCTGATCGGCTTCTGGAGCGTGGTTCTGATCGCCATGATTTGGGTCACCACCTGGGCGAGCCTCGATCGGAACGTGTTCCTCGCCGCCGCGGATCTCTGGCGCGACCCGTGGGGCCGGGCGACGCTGTTCGACACCTATTTCGCCTTCTTGGCGGTCTGGGTTTGGATCTCCTGGCGCGAGCGCACGCCCCTGCGCTCCGCGTTGTGGCTCATTCTGCTGTTGGCCCTCGGCAACATCGCGATCGCCCTCTACTTCCTGGCCGCGCTCCTGCGCCTGGCGCCCGGGGAGTCCTGGGACGCCCTGTTCCGCCCCCGCGCCACCCCGAAAGCGACGCGATGACGAGCCCTCCGCAGTTGGCGGTCGCACCGGCCGAAACCGCTGCCGCTCCACGGCCACACGTCGTGGTCCGCGGTTTTCTCCGCTTACTCGAACGGAATTTTCTCCCGGACGCGTTGATCCGTCTAGGAATTCGCAAGCTGTGCGCCGAGCGCCTCGCGGCCGAAACCGCGGGCGGCCGGGACGCGATCGAGGGCCGCAAGCGGGAGCTGATCGCCCGTTTACGCGCGAGCGCGGTCGCGGTCCATACGGGAGAGGCGAACGCGCAGCACTACGAGCTGCCAACCGCTTTCTTCCGCCGGGTGCTAGGACGCCGGCTCAAGTACAGCGGCGCCTACTGGCCGGCGGGAGTTGATTCCCTCGATCGGGCGGAAGAGGCGATGCTCGCGCTCACCGCCGAACGCGCGGAAATCGCGGACGGTCAATCGATCCTCGACCTGGGGTGCGGCTGGGGCTCGTTCACGCTCTGGGCCGCCGAGCGTTTTCCTTCCGCCCGCATCCTCGCGGTGTCCAACTCTTCGACGCAAAAGGTCTTCATCGAAGAGCAGGCGCGCGAGCGCGGCTTCGCGAACGTCACGGTCCGCACGGTGGACGCCAACGTCCTCGGCACCGAAGCGGCGCCCGAGGAGCTGCGCGCCGCCGACCTCGCGAGCCGCTTCGACCGGATCGTCTCGGTCGAGATGCTAGAGCACGTCCGGAACTACGAGGAAATGCTCGGCCGCATCGCCGCCTGGCTCACGCCTGAGGGCAAACTCTTCGTCCACGTATTCTGCCACCGCGAAGTCGCCTACCCTTTCGAGGTCAAAGACGAGAGCGATTGGATGGCCCGCTTCTTCTTCACCGGCGGCCTGATGCCCTCGGCCGACCTCCTGCCGCGTTTCGTCAAGCCGACCGGAAAGGTGTCGTTGGTGGTGGAGGCTCAATGGCTGGTCGACGGAACCCACTACCAGAAAACCGCCGAGGCCTGGCTCGCCAACCAGGACCACTTCTCGCGAGAGCTGAAGCCGCTCATCGCCGAGGTCTACGGAAGCGACAACGCCACCCGCTGGTGGGTCTATTGGCGGGTTTTCTTCATGGCCTGCGCCGAGCTTTTCGGCTACGCCGAAGGCGGGGAGTGGCAGGTCGCGCATTACCGCTTTGGGCAAGACTGAACCGGAAAGACCCTGGCCTACCAGAACTGGGCGGGATGCCCGCGGGATTGCATCGGTCGGCATCACTCATCGGTCTCGCCGCCAACCGCTTGGCTGCGAGCATTTTGGCAGACTCTGGCGCCAAGGGAACTCCCAAGAGAGGCAAAATCCTTGACTTGCCCGATTCCCTGAGAGACACTCTGCTCTGCGTATGGCAGATTTATTGAGCCAGCGGCCTTTCAGGCGAAGAAGCGCCAACGGCGATCAGAGGGCAGGGCACTCCCACTGGAAGGAGAAGCAATCCCGCAAGCGGGAATAGCGGTCCTTCAGAGAGGAGCGACGATCCTCCGCGGGGGAAGAGCAATCCCGCGCGAAGGCTGACCGATCCCGCGGTAAGGCTGAGTGATCCCGCTCGCGGGATGAGTGATCCTGCAGGAAGGACAAGCGTTCCTCCTGGAAGGCGAGGCGATCCCTGGAGCGGGAACCGCGATCCTTCAAGAGGGCGAGACGATCCTGCCGGGCGCACGAAGTAAGGCTTCACTCGTGCGGGCCCATTTCCGGGCCACACGTTCAACAAAGGAGGGTGTCATGCCCGATTCGTACGCAGAAAAGACGCAACGCTGGGCCACTCTTTGCGCCAACGCGGAGCCGTTGCTCGGCTCGATCCCGGTTCCGGCTCAGGAACTTCATTCTGGGATCAAAGCCGCGACTAACGAGCTTGGCGGTATGGCGGATCGGATCCAGGATCTCCAAGGCCAAGCGCACGCTCTGGCCAAGCGGCGGCAGGATCTGGTCCGGAAAGTGTCTGAGGATGCGACCCGGTTCAAAGTCCATCTTCAGGCATTCCTGGGGCCTAAGAACCCGGAACTGCTGCAGCTTGGCATCCGGCCTCAGGATTTGCGGAGGAAGGCTCCCTCGGCGAAGGCCAAAGCGAAAGCTTTAACCGACGCCAAGGGGAGTGAAGGGTTGTCCGTGAGCGCCGAGGTCTAATTCGGCTTTCACCCCGGCCGGGGAGGGGGCAATCCTCTCCGGCCGTTGTTGGAACTTTAGACCAGAAGAGACCTGGCCGCAACGGCCCAAAACCTGGCACGACAGCCCCAGCTCCTCCGGCGCTTTTTTGCTCACGCCACCGCGAGCACCTCGTCCTCCCAGGCGTAGCAAGCTTCGGCGATCTTCTCTCCCACCTGGACCACCTCTCCCACCACCAACGTCGCAGGGGCTTCGAGACCGGCTTCTGCGACCAGTCTCTCCAAGGTCGCGAGGGTCCCCACCACCGTTTGCTGGGTGGAAAGAGTGGCGCTCGCGATCGCGGCGGCCGGGGTTTCCCAGGAGCGGCCGGCGGCGATCAAGGCGGCGGTGATTTCCGGCAGGCGGCCGAGGCCCATGAGGATCACAATCGTGTCGAGCCGGGCGACGGCGGGCCAGTCGATGCGCTCGATGCGATCACCGGGCTCGGGTGAGCCAGGAATGCAGTGGCCGGCGACGATCGCGACGCTTCCCGCCACGCCCCGGTGGGTGATCGGGATGCCCGCGGCGGACGGGGCGGCGATGGCACTCGAAATGCCGGGGACGATCTCGAAAGGGACTCCCGCCTCGGCGCAGGCGAGCGCTTCTTCTCCTCCTCGGCCGAAGACGAAGGGGTCGCCTCCTTTCAAGCGCACCACGCGGCGGCCGGCTCGGGCGTGTGCGATCAGCAGACGGCAGATCTCCTCCTGTTTCCGTGCGTGGCGGCCGGGGGCTTTGCCGACGTCGATGCGGAGCGCCGTCCGAGGAGCCTCTTCGAGCAGCTCGGGGCTGACCAGGCGATCGTAGAGGAGCACCTCGGAGCGGCGCAGGCAGCGGAGACCGCGGACGGTGATTAGCTCGGGATCGCCCGGACCGGCTCCGACCAGCCAGACGTGGCCACGGGGTTCCGGATCGACCGGGCCGATTCTGCCGAGACGGATGGCTTCGGCGATCACGGCCAGGCCTCGGGCAGCTCGATTCCTAAGATTTCTTCGAACCGGCGATGCGCTTCGAGCTCTCGGCCCGAGCGGAGCAGGCGCAGGGCGTCGGAATCGACCAGGGCGTACCAGCGGGCGCGCCGTTCGCCGAAATCGGGGCGGCGGGCGGCGAGCGGTGCCCGGGCGCGGCCGGCGATCTCCAGGAACCGTTCCAGCTCCGGCCCGAGGCGGCGGGCGATGCGGTCGCGAATCCGGGCGGCGAGCGCGGGGGCACGGCCGGCGGTCGAGATCGCGACCGTGAGGTCGCCGCGACGAGCGATGGCCGGGGCGGCGAACGAGCAGAGCGGCGGCCGGTCGATGACGTTCAAGAAGATCCTGCGCGCTTCGGCTTCGCGGGCGATCGCCGGGAGTTGCGGCTCCAGCTCCTCGGGGATCGCGATCACCAGCCAGGCGCCGGAGAGATCGCCCTCACGATAGGTTCGGGCGAGCAGCTGGATCGCTCCGGTCGCGGCGAGGGCGAATAGCCGCTCGCACGGTTCAGGGGCGATCAGGCGGACGCGCGCTCCCGCTGCGAGCAGCCCTTCGATCTTCTCCGGCGCGGGACGGCCGGCGCCGAGGACCACGGCGAGACGGCCGGCGAGGTCGAGCGTGATCGGATAGGACGACATGGGATCTTTCGTTCCGGCCTATAGCTCGACCGCCACGCTTTCGACCGAGACGCCGGAGCGATCGACGTCGAGCGTCAGTCGCGCGGCGGAGGTCGAAAGCTCAATCCGGACCCGACCTGGCTTGCCTCCTACGATCGAGATTCCCGTGAGAGTCGTTCCCACCAAGGAGCCGAGGGCGGTCTCCGCTTCGCGGGCGCGGCGGACGAGATCGAGGCCGGCGGGGGTCTTTCTGTAGAGATCGAGAAAGGCGCCCTCCGCCTCCGGCCCGTGCAGCCGGCGCGCGCGGCCGGTCGAGAGCGACAGGTCGAGCAGCCGGGCGAGCGGCGCCTGGAGGGTTCCGGGTACTTCTCCCGTGGCGATCGAGCCGGCCAAGCGCGCCAGGTCCGATCTCTCCGACGACGCGTGGACGCTCGCGGTGTAAGCGGCCAGCTCTTCGAGCAAGTCGCCGCGGTGCAGGGCGGGAATCGCCAAACGCTCCGGCGCGGGGGGGACCGACGGAGTTGGAGACTCAATCATTGCCGTGGCGCTCATCTCGCCTCCTCGGCGACCAGCGATTCGATCTCGTGCTCCAGGCCGCCGGTTTCGATCGGGCAATGGATGCCGCACTCCTTTGGCGCGTTCGTCTCCCACCACCAGCGGCCGGCGCGCGGGTCTTCGTCCGCCCGGGTGGCCCTTGTGCAGGGGGTGCAGCCGATGCTGGTGAATCCCTTGGCGTAGAGCGGATGGACCGGCACGTCGTTTTCGCGCACGTAGTCCAGCACCTCTTCGGCGCTCCAGTCGGCGAGCGGCGAAAGCTTCGTCAAGCCGCCATGGTCGTGATCGATCTCCAGCTTCCGCAGGTTCGCGCGGCTTGCCCATTGGTCGCGGCGGAGGCCGGTCACCCAGGCGTCGAGACCCTGGAGTGCCTTGCGGATCGGCTCGACCTTGCGCACGTGGCAGCAGAGCAGGCGCTGCGGCACCGAGCCACGGAAGCCGTTCGGGCCTTGGCGGCGGACCAGGGTCTCCAGCTGGAGGGCGTCCGGGAACAGCACCTCGATCGCGACGCCGTAGCGGGCACGGACCTGCTCCATCACCTCGTAGGTCTCTTCCGGCATGCGGCCGGTGTCAACGGTGAAGACCCGGACCTCCGGCCGAATCCGCCACGCCATGTCGAGCAGCGCCATCCCCTCGGCCTGGAAACTGGTGCAGATCGCGAGCTGCGCGCCCCAGCGGTCGAGCGCCCATTCCAGGATCTCCTGCGGCTCCGCGCCGTCGAGATCGGCGGCCAGGCGGCCGGCTTCATATTCGTCGAGAAAATCGCGCTCGGTGTTGGCGATGTGTTTCGGGGCAACCTGCGAAGGGGCGACCAGCGCGGAGGTGAATCCCGCCCGCGAGGCGGGCACCGCGGCGAGGGTCGAAGCGACCGCCGGATCGAGGACGGTGCGGGAATCGTGGCCGGACAACGAGCTGAGCATCTTCAAGCCTCCAAAGTCTGTGCTGCGACGGCGGACGGAGGTACGGCGACATCCAAGGGGCCTGGAGTTTCGGAAGGCGGCGAAAGCGTCGAGAGCGCGATGAGGTCGGCGTCGTCGCTTCGCGCGAACCACTGCTGGAGCCGCTCGCCGCTTACGCGGTTTTCGAGATAGGCGCCGATCAGGCGTTCGAGGACGACATGGATCTGGTCGGCCGGGACGCGCTTGAGCACCGGGCGGCCGATCGCCGCGTCTTTGCCTTGGGCGCCGCGCAGGAAGACGTCGAATCCCTGGCGCCGCTCGCCGTTCGGGCCGCGTTCGCGGAGCGTCGTCCCCTGAAGGCCCAAGTCCCCGGTCCAATGATGGGCGCAGGCGTGGGGGCAGCCGTCGAGGTGGATCGCGAGATCGGCCACCGCCGGGCCGAAGCGCGCGGCGAGATGGTCGGTGATCGTGCCCAGCCGCCGCTTGGTCTCGGCGACCGCGAAGTTGCAATAGGGATCGCCGGTGCAGGTCATCGACCGGCCGTGGATTGCATGAACATCGAGCGGAAATCCGAGGGGGGCGACGGCGGCCACGACATCGGCTTTTCGCCCGTCGGGAATGTTGGCGAGCAGAAAGTTCTGCTGCCGGGTGAGCCGGATCTCGCCGTCGAAGCTCTCGGCCAAATCCGCCAAGCCGAGCAGTTGCGTGCCCGAGATCAATCCCGCAGGGACCGGGAAACCGGCGTACCAAAGACCCGGCTGGCGCTGGGGGTGAAGCCCAGCATGGAGCGGGTCGGCTTTTTCCACCGGCTCCACGGCGGGACCGTTTTCCAGACGGTAGCCGAGCCGCTCTTCCACCCGCGCGCGAAACGCCTCGACGCCCACGTCTTCAATCAGAAATTTGAGCCGCGCCCGGGCGCGCGACATGCGGTAGCGCAGATCGAGGCGCCAAGTGTCCACGATCGCCGCGAGCACCTCGACCGCCTGCTCCTTTGGCATCCACACGCCGAGATCCGAGGCGAGCCGAGGGAAGGTCGAGAGACCTCCCCCCACGCGCACGGCAAACCCCTCCCGCCCGTCGCGGATCGTGCCGATCAGGGCGATGCAGTGGATCTCCGGCGCGTTGCACTGGTGCGGGCAGGCGGAGATCGTGATCTTGTGCTTGCGCGGCAGGTTCGAGTACTCCGGCCGAGCGCGGAAGAAGGCGGCGGTCTCTTCGAGGATCGGCCGCACGTCGAACAACTCCTCGGCGTCGAGCCCGGCGAGCGGACAGCCGGTGACATTCCGCACGTTGTCGCCGCAGGCCCCCGCGGTATCGAGCCCGAGGGCGGCCAGCTCGGCGAGCACCTCGGGCAGGCGCGCCAATTCGAGATCGTGGAGCTGGATGTTCTGGCGCGTGGTCAGCTCGGCGTAGTCGCCGCCCAAATCGCGCGAGATGCGGCCGATCGCGCGCAGCTTCTCCGGCGTGAGGAAACCGCCCGGGGTCTTCACCCGCAGCATGAAGCGGCCGGTCTTCGGCTTGTCGTGGTAGAGCCCGTACCACTGGAGGCGCACGAGATCCTCTTCCGGCACCGCCTCGTAGCCGGTTTCGATCATCGCGGGGATCTCCGCGAGCACGTCGAGCCCCGGCTTATCGCGTTTCAGCCGCTCGATCGAATTCCGCTTGTAGATCAGCTCCCAGGTCGGGGGTTCGGTCGTATTCGGGGCCCGCAAGGTAAGGCTCTCCTTCCCGGCTCGACAGAGCCGCTACGCGGTCTCGCAAGGTGCGGTTCGCGGGGGGAAGACGTCAGATCAGGAGAGGCGCGGGACGGGGGCGCCAAAGCGCCCCAGGCCCGCTAACTACAGAGGGAGAGAGACAGAGGCTCGGCGGAGGAGGGGCGCGTACGACTCATTTGTGAGTAAGATGATCGAGATTAATGCGCCTGTCAAGCCCCCCGGTCCCGAAACTCCGCTCACCTATCGCGCCGTGACGCGGATCTCGCGTACCACGACGGACCCGAAACGCTGGAGCCCTTCGCGCAGCATCTGCCAGTCGGAGGTGTAGGTGCCGGTCCGCGACGGCGCGGTGAGGAGGAGAGTGAAGGTGGCCGTCTTGCCCGGTAGGATCTGGGCGAAACGCCCGACCAGCTTGCGCGGCGGGGTGAACGGATCGGTGTCGTCCCCGGCTCCGAGCTTGTAATTGGCCGCCCGGGTCCAGGTGCTGGTGCCGACGTTTCTCATCGTAATCCTCGCCGTGAACTTCGACCCTTTGCGCATCGAGGAGGGGAAGGTGACCGAAACGACTTCCGCCGCGTCGGCCGGCCCCTGCTCCAGGTCGATGAATCCCTTGACCGCGGCGTAGGCGGTCTTCTCGGAGCCGTCGGCGCGCAGCAGGCCCCAGCGCGGCACATTGGTGTTCGGATCGTCGATCAGCTCGTAGATGAAGATCTTGTCGATCCACTCGCGCCCCGGCTGCTCGGTGAACCAATCGCTGAGCAGGCCGGAAAGATCTCCCGCCTGCGCGGTGTCACCCACCTGGTCGCTCGCCCAGCCGGTCTCGGTCAACCATACCGGTCGGCCCAGCCATCCGGTATTGCGCAGCACTTCGCGGAGAGAGGGGTTCACGAGCGGCCAGAGCGACGGGCTGCCGCCGAACTGGGTGTCGTCGGTGAGTTTCTTGGTCACGTCGCGCGATCCGTCCCGGTCGTAGAGATGGTGCGCCACGATGTCGATCCGGTCGCTCGCCTTCTGCAAAATGTCGCGCAGCCAGACGTACCAATCGCTGTCGCCGGAGGTCAGATGGGCCAGATCCGGCCCGGCGATCTGCGCGTCCGAGTCGGTCGAACGGATCGCGGTCGAGCCCGGCTTCAAGATCTTCTCGATGTATTCGCTCCGGCTGCCCGCCCAGAAGCGATCCTGGTTCGGCTCGTTCCAAATCCCCCAGACCTGAATCCGCCCCCGATAGCGATCGGCGGCGCGGACACAGATGTCGGTCCAGTCGTCAACGTTGCGCGGCACCCCGGTGAGGGCGGGGCCGTCGGTCGCCCAAGCGGGAGTATCGGCGAGAGTGGCGTAAATCGACAGCCCGCGAGCCTGCGCCGCGGCGACGATCTGGTCGTAGACGTGCCAATCGAACTGGTCCTGCACCGGCTCGACCCAAGGCCAGATGAAATCGATCCGCACCCAGCCGATCCCGGCCGCGCGCACCTTGTCCAAACGCGCCACCACGTCGGCGCCCAACGGCGCATGAATATTGACCCCGAAATGGGACGCCTCGCCCGCAGAGACCGCGGCAGGAGCCAGAACCGCCACCGCGGTGGCCAGGACCAGAGAGAGGGCGAGGAGTGAAAATCGTCGCAGCATCGGCAAAACCCTCCAGGCTCCAAAGGTACCCGGGCAGGGGGGCGATGTCAAAGGCGCGGAACCCGGAAGGGTCTACGGTCGTCCCAAGCCGGCCGTCGGGGATCCACTCTGAAATCTACTCGGAAGCCCAAAAACTTCCGAGCTTCCGAGTAGACTTCCGAGCTTAGGCGCGTGCCCAGGGAGAACCCCATGCAAAAGCAGCTCACCGCGATCATCGAGCGCGAAGACGACGGCTACTCCGCGCTGTGTCCAGAGGTGGATATTGCTAGCCAGGGCGACACGGTCGAAGAGGCCCGAGAGAACCTCCGCGAGGCCCTAGAACTCTTCTTCGAGGTTGCTTCGGCTGACGAGATCCATCGGCGTCTTCACGACGAGGTCTACATTACGCGGCTAGAGGTCGCGGTTGGGTAGGCTCCGCATCCTTTCGGGTAAGGATGTCTGCGGCATTCTCACAGGACACGGATTCGTCGCGGTCCGCCAGGCCGGCAGCCATATCGTGATGCAGAAGCGACTTCCGGGCACTACGATCACCGTGCCGGTTCCAAATCACTCGACCCTTCGGATCGGCACGCTTCAGTCGATCATTCGACAATCCGGAGTTCCCCGGAGCGAGTTCGAATCGTAGGACCGGCCTCCCGGGGCACCTTTTCCCACCCGAATAGCGGCACCAGCTCCTCGGCCCGGCAGGGCTCCGGCCGGTCGAGTAGCCCGAGCGATGCACCGAGTTGCCCGATCACCTCCTCGGGCGCAACGCCGCTTTCTCGCAGCGCCCGCAGCCTCGAAGCATCATCCCGCTTCGAAAGCTTCTCGCCTTCGGCGTTCACCACCAGAGGAAGGTGGGCGTAGGCGGGCACCTGACCTCCCAGCGCCTGGATTAGCTGGATCTGGCGGGCGGTCGAGTCGAGCAGGTCGCGGCCTCGGACAACTTCGGTGATGCCCATCGCGAGGTCATCCACCACGACGGCGAGCTGGTAGGCGTAGACGCCGTCGCGGCGCTTGAGGACGAAGTCGCCCACGGTTTCGTCCACCTGTTCGGTGATCGGGCCGCGGATTCGATCGACGAAGGAGACGGGCTCGGAATCGACGTGGAAGCGGAGCGCGGCGTCCGGTTTCGGGTTCGCGCGCAACGCTTCGAACCAGCCGGTCTCCAGGCTCTTCGGGCGCAGACTCGCCGGGTAGGGCGGCGTGCCTTCTCGACCGTGGGGAGCCGTGGCCAGGTTCGCGAGGTCGGCTCGCGAGACCCGGCAGGGGAAGAGGCGGCCGGCTTGCGCCAGATGTTCGAGCGCCGCTTCGTAGATCTCCGCGCGTTGCGATTGGACGTACGGCGCGAACGGACCGCCGACCGGCTCGGGGCCTTCGTCCCAATCGAGCCCTAGCCAGCGGAGGTCTTCCTCGGCGGCTTCGGCCATGCCGGGGACCGTGCGCGGTCCATCCAAGTCTTCCAGCCGCCAGACGAACGCGCCCCCTTGGCTGCGGACCGACAACCAAGCCGCCAACGCGGTGCGGGCATTGCCGAGATGAAGCCAGCCCGACGGAGTCGGGGCGTACCGGCCCCGCGGGATGTTCACCAAGACCCGCTTCGGCAAGATGTGGAGTGCGCCGACGCGTCGGCGCTTTGGGCGATCTCGCTGATGTCGCGGCTCCGGTCAAAGCGGCGACGCGTCGCCGCACTCCACATCCGTCGGAGGAACGACCCGAAGTCTCTACCGCTGCGCCGGGAGCGTCAAGCGGTCCGAACCGAACGCGTTCATGAGCGGTCGCAAGATTTGCAGGGCCGAGCGCGACGACCGGCAAACAAAAACCCCTCGCAAGCAGTCTCCAACGGGCTCCCTCCCGCCAACAGCGCCGGTGCAAAGGTTGCATTCCGCGGGTAGGCCCCAGATTCAACTTGCAACGGGCACCGGCCACTGCCCAAGGAGAATTCGGAATGAACGCTTTACCCCAGCATCCTCGATGGTTGCTCTGCGCCCTCATCCCTCTGATCGGCCTCCTGTCCCTCCCGGCCCATGCGGAGGTCTCTTGCGCAGGGTATGTCGAGGCCGACGTCGTTGCGCTCGATCAGGCTTGGACCTGGAATCGCTACGGTGCGATCGAGCCCCAAGGCATGATGTACGCGCTCCGGCGCGACGTCGTGCCCCTCTCCGACCTCGATGGATTGCCCGATCCTCCCCCCACGACCTACACGCTCGTCGCCGGCCAAGTCCAACTGCGGCGCGACAAACGGCCGCGGCCCCTGGTGCTGCGGGTCAACGTCGGCGATTGCCTGCGCATCCATTTCACCAACCTTCTGGACAGCGTCCAGCGCGACGAGGAGCAGCCCGCCACGCGCGACGCCTCGATTCACGTGGTCGGCCTGCAGCTGGTCGACTCGATCAAGAGCGACGGCTCTTCCGTCGGCGCCAATGGCGCTTCGAGCATCGTCCCTCCCGGCGGCTCGATCGACTACCTTCTTTATGCGCCGCAGGAAGGCACCTACGTGCTGCACAGCATGGGCGCTCCGGTCGGCGGCGAAGCGGACGCGGGCTCGATCTCCTCGGGCCTGTTCGGCGCGGTCGACGTGGAGCCGGTGGGCTCCGAGTGGTACCGGAGCCAGGTGACCGAGGAGGACTTGACCAAAGCGACGACCACGGTCGATTCCAATGGCTTCCCGCGGATCAATTACGGCGCGACCTTTCCGCCCGGCCATCGCTACGCGGGCAAGCCGATCCTCAAGATGTACACCGGTTCCTCGACCGCCCGGACGCTGGTCTACTCGGACCTGACGGCAATCGTCACCGGCCCGAACGCGGGCATGCTCTCGTCCCCCGATCCCAGCACCAAGATCTATCCCGAACGCAACGAGCCGTTCCGTGAATTCACGATCATCTTCCACGACGAGCTCGGCGCGGTCCAGGCGTTTCCCCAGTTCGAGGACCGGGAACTGCAGCACACGCTCCACAGCGTCCGCGACGCCTTCGCGATCAACTACGGCGCCGGAGGAGCGGGCGCCGAGATCCTGGCGAACCGGCTGGGCGTGGGTCCCGCGCTCGACTGCCCGGAGTGCATGTACGAAGAATTTTTCCTTTCCTCCTGGGCGATCGGCGACCCGGCGATGGTGGTCGACGTGCCGGCCAACGCGCCCTGCACCGACAGCGACTTCGATCAGATGGGCGAGCCGCTCTACAACAACGTCGCGCCCTATCCCTGCACCCCGACGCCGGGACGAAAGGCGAAAGTCGCGCTCTATCCCGACGACCCGTCCAACGTATACCACAGCTATCTGAACGACCACGTCAAGTTCCGCAACTCGCACGCGGGTTCGGACGACCACCACATCTTCCACCTTCACGCCCACCAGTGGCTCCATACGCCGCGGGAAGACAAGTCGAACTACAGCGACTCTCAGGCGATCGGCCAGGGGGGAAGCTTCACTTACGAGATCACCAACGGCGGCAGCGGCAACCTGAACAAGACCGCGGGCGACTCGATCTTCCATTGCCATTTCTATCCCCACTTCGCACAGGGCATGTGGTCGCTCTGGCGGGTCCACGACGTGCTTGAGCTGGGCACCAAGCTGACCAACGGAGGCAAGCCCGCATCGGGCTCACGCGCCCTGCCGGACAACGAGATCCTGGCCGGCACGCCGATCCCCGGCGTGGTGCCGATTCCGGTCCTGCCGATGGCTCCGATCCCCGGCGCGGCCTCGATCAACCCGCTGAACGGCCAGCCGGTCTTTACGACCACGGTCAACCCGGGCTATCCGTTCTTCGTTCCCGGAATCGCCGGCCGGCGTGCCCCTCATCCCCCTCTCGACACGATTCACGACGGCGGCCTGCAGCGTCACGTGGTGGTCAAGGGTAGTGCCACCAGCACCGAGACCCGGCTCAGCTTCGACAAGGTCTTCAACTCCATCACCCCGAAGTTCCTGGCGGAGACCGGCGAGCCGGTCGAGCTGACCGCGATGAATTTCCACAACAACGCGGCCGGCTACGCCACCCCGCGCCCCGACAACCTCCCCGCGACCAAGACGTTCAAGGTCAACACCCACGGCCAGGTGCGCGGCGCGCCGATCGCCGATCCCTGCCCCACGGGCTCGACGATGCGCTACTACAAAGCGGCGGACATTCAGCTAGACCTGGTGATCAACAAGGCCGGCTGGCACTTCCCGCAGGCGCGCATGATCACGCTGTGGAACGACGTCGCCCCGACGCTCGCCGGAACCCGACCGCCGGAGCCGTTCTTCTTCCGCGCCAACTCGGGCGAGTGCATCGAGTTCTGGAGCACCAACCTGGTGCCCAATACCTATGAGCTCGACGACTTCCAGGTCAAGACCCCGACCGACATCCTCGGCCAGCACATCCACCTCGTGAAGTTCGACGTCCTCGCCTCGGACGGCGGCGGCAACGGCTGGAACTACGAGGACGGCACGTTCTCTCCCGCCGAGGTGCGCGAGCGCATCGCCGCGATCCGCCTCGAAAACAGCTGCGAACCCGGCGACTTCGACCCGGAAAAATGCCCCGTCGCCCAGGTCCATCCGTTCTTCGGCTCGCACGCCTCGGAGTGCACGAACGGACCCCGTGACAACGAATGGCTGGGGGCGCAAACCACCGTGCAGCGCTGGTATGCGGACCCGATGACCACCCTCCAGGGCGGCAAGCGCACCCTGCGCACCGTCTTCACCCACGACCACTTCGGGCCCTCCACCCACCAGCAGGTGGGACTGTACGCCGGCCTGATCGTCGAACCCCCCGGCTCTTCCTGGGCGCACAACGAAACCGGCACCGCGCTCGGCACGAACATGGGATTGAGTCTCACCCAAGACGGCGGCCCGACCAGCTGGCAGGCCGTGATCAGCAGCCCGGCAGAGAATTACCGCGAGTTCATGCTGGAGTTCGGCGACTTCTTCCTCGCCTACGAGCCGGGCAGTCCGCGGTGCCCGACCGACGCGCTCGGCTTCGCCGATCCGAAGCGGGCGATCAACCCGCCGGGTAAAAACGAAGAAGCCCCGCCGATCCTCTACTCGAAGCCGATCGATTGCCCGGTCAACGCTCCTCCGGGAACCCCCGGTCCGCCGGCTCCCTGTCCGGAAGCCGTTTCGGCCGACGATCCGGGAACCAAGACGGTCAACTACCGCAACGAGCCGATCGCGCTGCGCGTCCTCGATCAGAGCGGTCCCTCTCCCCAGCAGTACACGGGCGGCTTCCTCGGCCGCGGCGGCGACCTCTCGTTCGCTTACGAAACCCGCACCGACCGCTGGGATCCCGAGTTCAACACCTTCCCCTATGCGCCGTTCCTGACCAAGGCGCCGTACGGCCCGCTGACCACAGGCACCTACCAAGGCGACCCGTACACGCCGCTGCTGCGGAGCTACGAGGGCGACACGGTGAAGATCCGCGTCCTGGTCGGCGCGCACGAAGAGTCGCACAACATGACGGTTCACGGCATGAAGTGGCTCCGCGAGGCGGAAGTCGCCGACTCCGGCTGGCGCAACTCGCAGGGAATGGGCATCTCCGAGTGGTTCGACCTGGAAATCGGACGTATCCCGGCGCTCAACGCCGACGGTAAGTTCGCCGACTTCCTGTACAAGCCGGGCGCGGCGACCGAGTCGCAGTGGGACGGACTCTGGGGATTGATCCGCACCTACCGCGGCCCGCGGCCCGACCTCCGGGTTCTCGATAGCGCGAACCCCGACGCCCGGGGCACCGACGTGGCAGGCGGCTATCGGGTCACCGAAGCCTCCACCGCGGTCGGAGTGAAACCCTTCGAATCGGGAGATTCCGGCACGAACCGTGAGCTCGTCGCGGACGGCGTGGCCCTTCCGGCCATCCCGACCAACTGCCCCTCGACCTCGACGCTGCGGCACTTCGACATCACCGCGGTCTCCGCGGCCGAAGTTCTGCGGAACGACGGCTACGGACCGAACGCCGGCTTGATCTACAACCGGCGCCCGGACGTGGTGAATCACCCCGCTCCGCCCGAAGGCCACGGCGGCATCAGCGTCGGTCCGCTGCACCAGTCCGACGCCATCATGTTCGTCTACAAGAGCGATCTCGACTACTCGCAGGGCCGGCCGCTGCTGATTCCGAGCGTCCGGCGCGAGCCGCTGGTCCTTCGGGCCCGGTCCGGTGAGTGCATCGAGGTCAAGTTGAACAACGACATCCCGCCCGGCTATATCGATCTTCTCGACGGCTTCAACGGCATGCCGATGATCGTCGAGAACTTCAACGCCGATCAGATCAAGACCTCGCTCGAAGTCGGCCTCCATCCTCAGCTGGTGGCGTACGACATCATGACCAGCGATGGGACGAACGTCGGCTTGAACCCGATCCAGCTGGGCAAGCAGACCGTGGCCCCCGGCGAAGGGGTCGTCTACTACTGGTACGCCGGAAAGTTCGTCGGATCGACCGCTCTGGCGGTGGAGTTCGGCGGCTCGGGTCTCACCTCCTCCGACCCGATCAAGCACGCGAGCAAAGGCGCCATCGGCGCTCTGATCATCGAGCCGCCGGGATCCACCTGGACCGAGGACCTGGTGCCGGAGACCGATCTGTCGATCCGCAAGTCGCGCGCTTCGGCTACGATCTCCCCCACGGACGTCATCAAGTTCAAGGAGTTCGTGGTGATGTTCCAAGACGACCTGAACCTGCGCTTCACCAAGGGTGACGGTTACGACTACAGCAACCCCAGGTACGGCCCGGCGATCCCCAACCTGATCGTCAACGTCGATTCCGAAGGTTCCGGCCAGAAGGCGATCAACTACCGCACCGAGCCGCTCTGGTACCGGGCCGGCTGGTCGCCCGAAACCTCGACCAACGACACCCGTAACTTTACCCAGTTCAACGTCTTGATGGAGAATGCCTGGGTGCATCAAGATCCGGAAACCCCGGTGTTCCAATCGACCAAGGGACAGCAGGTTCGCATGCGGGTCGTTCACCCGGGCGGTCACGAGTTGCCGATCGTCTTCGACCTGCACGGCCACGTCTGGGAGGAATACCCGGTCCTGGCCGGCTCGGGATCGTCCCGGCAGGGTTCCAACCCGGTGTGCGAGTGGAAGGGAACCCGCGACGGCATGGGAGCCTCCGACCACTTCGACGCACTGCTCAAGGGTGGGGCCGGCGGTATGGTCGGCGTCTCCGGCGATTACCTCTACCGCGACTACACTCCGGCTCACCTCGACGACGGTCTCTGGGGTCTCTTCCGTGTCAAATAGCCCGACCGCCCTTCTTCGGGTCGCGGGCGTCCTGCTCGGCCTTCTGCTCTCCCCGTTCGCGGGGAGGGCGTTGGTCGGGGGGGCGCCCGCCCTTCCCGTCCCTCCCTCTTCCCCCTCCCCTTCTTCTTACCTTCCCGCCGAGGCCGCTCCGGCGGCCCCCGGTTCCGGCCGGATCGGCCACGCCGAAGTCGGCGGGATCGCGGTCGATGCCTACTTGGAAGCCGTCCGGGCGGGCGCTCCGCTGCGCGAAGGCGAAGAGGCCCGCGTCCGTCTGGAGTTCTCCGACGCCAACACCAAGGCTCCCCTCGACGGCCTGTTCCCCGGCGCCTGGATCGATGCGCTTACCCCGGGGGCCAAGGCGAGCGACTCCGAAGAGTGCAAGAAGAAACTCCAAGGCTTCGTCGGCGGCTCGCTCCTCAATCCGCCGGAACATGACCTGAACGCCTATTTCGTCCTGGGGCTCAACGAGGACGCCACGATCACCGTCGTCGATCCGCTGTTCACGTTCGGCGGCAGCAAGCTGCTCGACATGGTCTTCCTCAAGAGCGCGGGCTCCGACTGGGCGTTGTCCAAAGATCAGCTCCGCCTGTACGTTTCGATGGCCGAAGCGGGCGAGGTCGCGGTGGTCGATACCGAAAGCTGGAAAGTGATCGCCAACGTCCCCGTGGGCAAAGGCGCCGGGCGCGTCATGCTGCAACCCGACGAGCGCTACCTCTGGGTGGCGGTCGATGGCGGCGCTAACACCCCGGGCGTCGTGGCGATCGACACCGTGAAGCTCGCGCAGGCGGCGGCGATTTCGACCGGCACCGGACCGCACGATCTCGCGATCTCGGGCGACGATCGGTACGTCTTCGCCTCCAGCCGCGACTCAGGCGACGTCTCGGTGATCGACGTGCGCACGCTTTCCGAGCTGCGCCGGGTGAAGACCTGCAAGCAGCCGGTCTCGATCGCCTGGTCCGAGCCCGCCGCCTCGGCGTTCGTCGCCTGTCAAGGGGACGGCGCGATCGTCTCGGTCTCATCCGATCCCGAACGGCCGCTCGTCCGCCTTCAGGCCCAGCCGGGCCTTGCGCAGATCCGCTTTTCGCCCGACGGCCGGCTCGGCTTCGTGCCGAATCCGAAGAAGAACGTGGTCCACATCATCGATGCCGCGGGACCGCGGATCGTCCAGAGCCCCGGCGTCGAGAGCGAGCCCGACCAGGTGTCGTTCAGCCAGGACATCGCCTACGTCCGCCATCGCGGCAGCGAGACGATCTTGATGATCCCGCTCTCGCAGGTCGGTCACGAAGGCGCGGCGGTGCCGGTGGTCGATTTTCCCGGCGGCCAAAACCCGCCCGGCGAAATGGACCTGCCGACTCCCGCCGCCGGCATCGTCCAGGCCCCCGGCGAAGACGCCATCCTGCTCGCCAACCCGCAAGACCGGATGATCTATTACTACAAGGAGGGGATGGCGGCGCCGATGGGCAGTTTCCAGAACTACTCGCGGCAGCCGCGGGCGGTGCTCGCCGTCGATCGCTCCTTGCGTCCCGCCGGGCCGGGCCGCTACTCGACCACGTTCCTGCTCGGCCCCGCCGGCCGGCGCGACCTGACCCTGTTGGTCAACTCGCCGCGGATCGTCGAATGCTTCCCCTTCACGATCGAAACGAACCCGAACAAGCCCGACAACCGGGCTCCGGTGGTCGCGACCGCGCTCCAGCCGAACTCCAAGATCGCCCCGGGGCGCGAGGTGGTCCTCCGCTTCCGTCTCAACCGCACCGCCGACAACTCCCTGCTCACCGGGGCGTCCGACGTCCGCGTCGTCACGTTCCTCTCGCCGGGCGTCAACCGCCGTGCGCTGCCGGCCGCCGAGGTCGAGCCCGGGATCTACGAAGCGCGTTTCACCCCGTCCGAAGCAGGGATCTACTACGTGTTCGTCGATTCCCTCTCGGCCGGCCTCAAGGTCGAAAAGTCGCCGACCACGGTGATCGACACGACCGAGGCGCCGGCCGAGCCGGCCGCCGAGCCGAAGAAAGAAGGAGCTTCGCCGTCATGACCTTCCGCAGCTGGTTTCCGATCGCCCTTCTCGCGGGCACCGTCCTCTCGCTCCCGGGTGCCCCGGCCACCGCCGCCCCCGGAGCGCTCCCAGAGATTGCCGATCCGGCCGAATTGGCCGCCCCGGCGATCCCGGACGTCTCCCTGGTCGATCAGAACGGCAAGAAGATTCACTTCTACAGCGACCTGATCCAAGGCAAGGTCGTGGCGGTCAACTTCGTCTTCACCACCTGCAGCACGATCTGCACGCCGCAGGGCGCGCGTTTCGCCGAGCTGCGCAGGATGCTGGGGGACCAGGCGGGGCGCGATGTCCACCTGATCTCGGTGTCGATCGATCCGCAGTCCGATACGCCCGCCAAGCTCAAGGCCTGGTCCGAAAAACTCGGCGCCGGCCCCGGCTGGACGCTGGTCACGGGCGAAAAGGACGAGATCGTCCGTCTGCTCAAATCGCTCGGCGCGTTCGACGTCGATATCAAGCGGCATACCCCGTCGCTGCTGCTCGGCAACGACCGCGACAAGCGCTGGACCCGCGCCTACTCTCTCGCACCGGCGGCGCAGCTCGCCGGCCTGCTCGACGGCCTCCGCAAGGCGGCCCCCGGTACCAAGACCCAGCCGAAGGAAGGGAAATGATCATGCGTCTCCAGAAGGTTCTCTCTCTTCCGCTCGCGATTCTCTTCTGCGCCGGTTTCGCCGGCGATCTGCGGGCGGATGAACCTACGACTTCCGCGGCACCGCCCGCGGCGACGTCCTCCACGGCCACCCCGAAAACCGGCCCCGGCAGCCCCGCCGAGCGCTACTTCACGAACGCGCCGCTGGTCGACCAGAACGGCACGGAGCACCGCTTCTACGCCGATCTGCTCCAGGGCAGAATCGTGATCATCCAGGCGATGTTCACCGAATGCGCCGGGGTCTGCCCGGTGATGGCCGGCACCCTCGAACGGGTCCAGGAATGGGCCGGCGACCGCCTGGGTAAAGATGTCGTCATCCTGTCGTTCTCGGTCGATCCGAAAGACACTCCGGCGAAGATGAAAGCCTTCTCCGAGCGCTTCCACGCCAAGCCCGGCTGGTATTTCCTCACCGGGACGAAAGAGAACTGGGAGACCGCGCTCCGGAAGCTCGGCCTCTATTCGGAGAACCGCGAGGCCCATTCCGCCGTCTTCACGATCGGCAACGACCGCACCGGCCTGTGGAAGAAGGCGCTCGGCGTCGCCAAGCCGAAGGAGATCGTGGAGATCGTCGAAAGCGTCGCGAAGGATCAAGGTTGAGCTCCCGGCGCCTCTCGGTCCTCGCGGCCCTGCTCGTCACGCTCGCTTCGGGTTTCAGCCTCGCCCGGCTCGCCGCCGCGGCCGGGGAGCCGCCCCCGCTCTCTCCCGAGGAGGCGCGCGGCAAGCGGCTGTTCCTGGTCGGCGAGAGCGGCTCGGGCGGCGAGATCTCCGCGGTGATGGGAGCCGGAGGGCCGGAGAGCGCCGTCCCCGGGGTCACCTTGCCCTGTGGCAGCTGCCATGGCCGCGACGGCCGGGGCCGGCCCGAAGGAGGCATCGCCCCCTCGAACATCACCTGGGAGTCGCTCACCAAGCCGTACGGCTCGGGCGCACTGCTCGGCCGCACCCATCCGCCCTACGACGAAAAGAGCGTCAAGCGCGCGGTCACGATGGGGCTCGATCCGGCGGGCAACGCGCTCAACCCGACCATGCCGCGCTACCGGATGAGCCAGGCCGACATCGCCGACCTGATCGCCTATCTCAAACGGGTAGGCAACGAGCCGGTCCCCGGCGTTTCGGCCGCCTCGGTGCGCCTCGGCGCCTGGCTCGCCCCGGGAGAGGCGGGAACCGTCACCAAAGCGCTGCTCGACGCCTCGGTCGCCGAAGTCAACAAGCGCGGCGGCCTCTACGGCCGCAAGTTGGAGCTGGCGGCCGAGACGCTCACCGGGAACGCCGCGGACCGCACCCGGATCGCCACGGCGTTTCTCGATCGCACCCCCGTGCTCGCGCTGGTCGCCCCGGAGCTGTCCGGCGCCCCGGGCTCGGACTTTGGGCTAGCCGCGTTGCTGGAGGAGCGCGAGGTTCCCGGCGTAGGGGCGATCAGCCTCTTCCCGCCGGACGACGCCGACCTCGACCGCCAGACGTTCTACCTGCTCGCTTCGCCCGCCGATCAGGCGCGCGCCCTGGTCGAGACGCTCGCCAAGGAGACCGTCCGGCCCACGTTCGCCCTGGTCGCCTCGGACGCCGCGGAGATCTCACCGCTCGCCGACGCCGTGGTCTCCGAGGCGGAACGCCGAACCTATGCCCCGGCGGAAAACCGGCGCTACTCGGCGGCCGCGGGTCCGAACGATCCGTGGGTCGAAGCCGCCGCCCGCGATCTCGCCGGGAAAAACGTCACCGCGATCGTCCACCTCGGTCCGGCGCGCGACGCCTCGGCGCTGCTGCTCGCGCTCGACCGGCTCGGCTCCCGGCCGCGGCTGCTGGCGCTCGGCGCTTTCGCGGATCGCGCCCTGCTCGACTTGCCCGTGGGTTTGGCCGCCGGGGTCCGCCTCGCGTTCCCGGTCCGCCCGATCGACCCGAAATCTCCCGAATCGGCCGAGTGGCGGGCGCTCGCCACGGCGCACAAGCTCACCTCCGGAGATCTGGGAACTCAAGGAGCGGCGCTCGCGGCGATCAAGCTGTTCGTCGCCGCGCTCGAAAAAATCGGCCGCGACCTCACCCGCGATCACCTGATCGCGACGCTCGAAACCTTCGAGCGCTACGACACCGGGGTCTCTCCGCCGCTCCGCTTCCGGCCCGGCAAGCGAATGGGCGCCCGCGGCGCCTATCTGGTGAAGCTCGACGTCGAGAAGAAAGACTTCGTCCCCGACGGGGACTGGATCGATTTGGATTGAGCGGGCGCTACTCGTGGTCGTAGGGGCGGAGCTTGCCTCCGCCCGAAGGTTGGCGTGGATCGCGGGCGGAGGCAAGCTCCGCCCCTACGCCGTTGGTTTGTAGCGGCCGGTCGAGGATCTCGCGCACTTTGGCGGTCAGGCGTGCGGCGGCGAACGGCTTTTCCAGAAAATCCAGCTCGCCCGTGAGCAGGCCATGGCGGAAGATCACGTTGTCGGTATAGCCCGAGATGAATAGCACCGGCAGATCCGCCCGTCGCTCGCGAATGCGATCGAGCACGTCTTTGCCCGACAGACCGGGCATCACGACGTCGGAAACGACCAGATCGGCCTCCGTGCCCCGGTCGATCGCTTCGAGCGCCGCCTCGCCGCTTTCGACCGAAGTGACCTTGTAGCCGTAGGCGGTCAGAATGCCGCCGGTCGCCTCGCGCAGCTCGCCGTTGTCCTCGACCAGCAGGATCTTTTCGCCGCCACCCGGACCGCGGACCGGACGCTGCGCGACCGCCGCCGCCCGGCGGGCCTCCGCATCGTGGGTGCGCGGCAGATAGACCTTGAACGTCGTGCCCCGGCCGACTTCGCTGTAGACCGAGATGTGCCCTCCCGCCTGCTTGACGATGCCATAGGCCGTGGCGAGCCCGAGCCCATTGCCGATTCCCGTTTTGGTGGTGAAGAACGGCTCGAAGATCCGGTCTTTGAGCTCCACTGGAATCCCGGTTCCGGTGTCGGACACCGCGAGCTGCACGTACTCGCCCGGCGCCACCACCGCCGGCCCGTCGAAAAGACCCTTCTCCAACTTCAAATTCGCGGTCTCGATCATGATCCGGCCGCCGCGCGGGCTGGCCTCGCGGGCGTTGACGACCAGGTTCAGGACGATCTGCTCGACCTGGGACGGATCGATCTTGACCGGCCAGGTTTCGGGGTCGAGCACGGTCGAAAGCTGGATGTCCTCGCCGATCAAGCCGCGCATCATCGATTCCAGGCCCACCACGATGGCGTCGAGCCGCACGACCTGCGGCTGGACCGGCTGGCGGCGGCTGAAGGCGAGCAGGCGCCGGATCAGGGCCGAAATCTTCTGCGCCGTGCCGATCACCACCTCCATCCGGTGGGCGAGCGGGCTCTCCGCCGCGGCGTCGAGCTGGACCAGCTCGCACTGGCTGGTGATCGCGGTGACGAAGTTGTTGATGTCGTGGGCGAGGCCCCCCGCGAGCCGGCCCACCGCCTCCATCTTCTGCGCCTGCAGCAGTTGGTCTTCGCTCTTCTTGAGCGATTCCTCCGCCGCCAGGCGCCGCACCTCGCGCCGCCAAAGGCCGACCGCCGAGACGGTCACCGTGGCGAGCCAGATCAGGAGAAAACCAACGAAGACGCCGCGGGTCCGCACGTCGTCCGAGAGGATTCGCGCTTCGAGCTCCCGTTCGATAGCCGCCGCCTTCGCGGTCGCCTGCTCGAAAAGGAGGTCGTACTGCGCGTCGATCTTCGTGCCCACCCCCGTCGGCAGGCCCCGATCGAGACCGGTCAGGCGCTCCCGCGCGAGCGCCCGAAGGCCGTCGATGTCGTTCAGCAGGTTTTGGACCCGCTGGCGTAGCGCCCCCTGCTCGATCGGCTTCAGCTCGGTCCCCTCCCCGGGCAACCGGCCGCCATCGAGCAAATGAACCCCAAGGTCGTGCGCCTGGTCGAGCCGGTCCCAGATCTGCCGCCGGTCGAGCTTGTCCCCGGTCAAAACCTCTTCGAGCCAAAGATGAGAGGTCGAGAGCGCCAGGCTGATGTCCCGCGTGGCCCGGATCAGAGCCCGGTCGCGCAGCTTCAGCCGCTCGGACACCGTGTAGGTGGTGCCCCAAAGGAACGAAGAGACGACGCCCAAAACAAGGATCAAGATCGGCAGGCGCAGGCCGGGTCTCGATCGCGGCGGCGCAGGAGCCTCCAGGCGGGGGAGATCCGAAACCGGCATCAGCCCTCCCCCTGCGGCGGCACTCCGCGCGCTCCGCGCAGGACGTAGCCGACGCCCTTGACCGTCTGCAACAGCCGATCCGGCCGGTCGCCGTCGATCTTTTTCCGCAGGCGGTGGATGGTGACATCGACCACGTTGGCGAACGAGTCGAACGAGTCGTCCCACACGTGCTCGGAGATCTCGGTGCGAGTGACCACCTGGTCGCGCCGGGTAAGCAGAAATTCGAGCAGCGCGAACTCCTTGGGCGACAATTCAAGCGCCCGGCCGCCGACCGTCACCCGCCGAGCCGCCCGGTCCATCGCCAAGTCCGCCGCCGAAAGCTCGCTCTGAAGCGTCCGAGTCCGCCGCCGCAACAGGCTCCTCACCCGGGCCAGGAACTCCGCCAGCGAGAACGGCTTCGCCAGAAAATCGTCCGCCCCGGTGTCCAACCCGTCCACCCGATCGTCCACCCCGCTCCGAGCCGTGAGCATCAAAACGGGGGTCTGGTCCCCCGCCCCCCGCCATCGGCGCAAAAGCTCAATCCCGTTCGGAGCCGGAATCGTCCAATCCAAAACGATCAAGTCATAGCTGTTGATCGAGGCCAGCTCCTCCGCCGTCACCCCATCCTCGGCCACGTCCACGGCATAGAACTCACGCCGCAACAACTCGGCAAGCGCCGAGGAAAGCGCACTTTCGTCCTCGACGACCAGAATCCTCATCCCAAGGAGTCCCTCTCTGTGTTCCTCTTGGTCCTGTGTCGAGACTATACGAAGAAGAACGTGCCCGCCCGAAAGGCGAGAGGGACAGGGGAAGCGCCGCCCGGATCGAAAAGGGGCCGCCTTCGTCGCAGGCTGATCCGGCTAGCGCAGCATGTCGCGGCGCTCGGCAGGGGCCGATGTGCCGTTCTGACGACTGCCGCGGGGCCCGCGACCGAAGGCCCAAGCCTCGCGTGGCTTCGCGCGAAGCCACGCGGAGTTTTGCGCGAAACCACGCAGATTGGGCCACCAAACCACGCAAAACGGGGTGAAGCCACGCAAAGCACCGCGAAGCCACAATCGGAGCGCGCGAAGCCACTGAGAAATTCGCTGAAGCCACCGAGAAAACCCCTGAAGCCACACAAACGGTCGCCCAAGTAACGCAACAGGTCGCCGAAGCAACGCAGGAAGCGCCTCAACTCACCCAGCAAACCGGTCAAATGACCCCTCCGAACGCTGAAGCCACCGAGAAAATCACCCGAGCGGCCCGATCATCTGGTCGAACCACCTAGAAATTGGGTGACTTGTGTGGCTTCAGGGGTTTTCTGTGTGGTTTCAGCGAATATCTCAGTGGCTTCAGTGAATTTCTCAGTGGCTTCAGCGAATTTCTCAGTGGCTTCAGTGAATTTCTCAGTGGCTTCAGCGAATTTCTCGGTGGCTTCACCGCTCTGGCCGGTGGCTTCAAGGGTCGCCTCTGCGGCTTCAGGGATCGCCCCGATGACTTTACCGTTCGGCCGGGTGGCTTCGGCGATCATCTCGGGCGCCTCGGCGAATCTCTGAGCGGCGTAATGCCTCGGCTCCGTGCCCCCCGCGGGGCGGCTACTTCGATGGCAATTCGATGCCGTTGCGCGTCACGCCTTGAACACTCTTCCACTTCGCGGCCGAGAGGGCCTCGTACGGGATCTCCCAGATTCCTCCATTGCCCAGACGGGCGCCGAGGATGAGGGCGTGACGCCCGGCGGCGAAACTGATGCGGCCAACCCCCAAGTCGCAACCGACCAGCACGAGACGCTCGTAGGTTGGCAGCGAGGGGAGGTAACGGTCGAGCACCATACCTTCGTCGGCTTCGCCCAACAGGTAGACGTAGCCGTCGCGGCCGAGCGCCAGGGCTCGATGGGTGGCGCGGGGCACTGTGCTCGAGATTGCGCCCGCCGCTTTGGCACCGGACTGCTGAAATTGGGTTCCGAGCTTCGCTTCGATCCTTTGGATTTCCTCCTGATTTCGTTCGGCCCATCGGATCTTCCCATCGCCGACTACGATCTCATCTTCGAGTCGGCCGAGCGCAGAAAAGTGCCGGACGCGTGAAGTGTAGGCGTTCGCGACCCAGAGCTGGCCTTCGGGAGTGAAGGCTAGAAGCATCGAAGAAGCGGCCAGGTCGAGGTGATGCCAGGAGACACCGGGCCGGGCCTTCTCGTCGTGATATTCACCCTGGATCGTGGTCTCCCAAGCCTTGCCGTCCCAACGCCGAACGAGAGGAGGGTGATCGAGGGTTGGCCCTTCCGGGCTCGGGGTGTCAAATTCGGTCGAAGTCACAGCAACCGTAGGCTCGGAGGAACCCGAGGCAAGGTCGGTCACCTCCCAATGGCTCACCAGCGATCGGGTTCTCTTGCCCCCTTCGAAGACCTCGATCGTGGTCGTGGGCACGAAGAGGTACCAGGCATCGCCACTTCGGCTGAGAGTCGCCAACTGGACCTGCATGGAATCCGCCGAGATACCCGCCGTGGCCCCCGCGAGCTTTCCCAAAGAACGCAGACTGACACCTTCGAGGGCAAAGACTTCCAAAGTAGGGCTGCCGCGAAGCACGAAGATTCGCCCTTGGAGATCGGCTTGAATGAACTGGACCTCCCCCCAGCTCTTGGAGCTCAAGTCGAGCGGAATCGGCGTGATTGCCGAGAAGGTCGGCGCGTCGGATGAAACGCCTCTCGCGGTGCCTGCCGCGACGAAGCCGACCAAAAGTAGCAGGCCAAACAGACGGCTGAGGATCATACGGATCGACAGATCAGACCTGCCGCGGATAGCACATACCCTCGCAGAACTCTGCGTCGAGGAAGGGATCGCCAGCACCGCCAATGCAGGTGATGCACTGGCCGCTGCAACATTCGTAGCGGTCGCAGTAGTGGTAGTTACTATGTGTGCAAACGGCATCGGTCGCACCACCTTCTCCCGAAGACGCTGTGGCGAAGAGCTGGCGGACATCGAAATTCGAGGCATCGTTGGCCAAGGCCGGACTCGAAGCCAGAGCAACACCAAGGAATAGGGCCAAAACCGAAGGCGTAAGCTTCATGATGCCTCCTTGAACTAGGAATGGTGGCGAAATCTTTGAACTTGAAACTATTAGGTAGCACACGGTGTCGTCAAGTGCTGAGATCAGAATGCCACATTCGACGACGTAGACAGTTCGTCTATTAAAGTGGCGGCGATCTATAACCCCTCTAAGGGCGCCACCCCCACCCCAAACAACTCCTTCACCCCCGGCCGCAGCAGGACGATCAGCGTGAACACGCCGAGCACGGTTCCGAAGGGCATGAACGCGCAGGAGATCGCCGCCATGACCAGGCAGAAGGTGTAGCGGCGGTGCCGGGCGAGGGAGCGGCCGGCGAGGACGAGGAGGGCGACCAGGGTCCAGCCGAGGAGGAGGAAGACGCTCGCGAGGGCGACGAGAACGCCTCCGACCAGGCGGCCGCCATCGTCGGGTCCCTGGGTGCCTTCGATTTTTCCGGAGAGGAACGCGAGGCCTATGGCGAGGTGGACCAGCGGCAGGCAGGCGAACATCGCGGCGAAGCCGGCGACGACGTAGTGAAAGATGGACAGCAGGCGGAGGTGCTCTCGGTCGTGGTTCATGATCCCGGTGCCTCTTTACGGCCGCCAGGCGTTGCCCGAGGCGGCGAGCAGGGCGAGGGCTTTCAAGGTGTTGCCGTAGTAATCCGCTTCGTCGAGCGGAATATCGACGATCTCGTCCCACAGACCTTCGAGCCATTCCGGGTGCTCGGGTTCGAGCAGGGCTCCGACGGCGGCCGGGGCGAGGAAGGCGAGGTCGGTGTAGTCGTTGCCGGGGAGATCTCGGCCGTCGAGGCGGAAGCCGGCGCGCAGGCGTTCCGGGTTGCCCGCGGCGTGGGTGCGGAGGAAGGTGGAAATCTTGCGCACCGCGGTTCGGCCGCGGGTATCGCCCGAGAGGAGGGCGTCGAGGCCGAGGCGCCAGGGGGTGCGGCAGGCGTTATAAAAGTAGGCGCCGTCGTTCGGGCCTTCGAGAAAACTGGGGCTCGCCGGACGCGGCGCGGCGTTCGTGCGCTCGATGAAATCGGGGAGCAGGCCGGTTCCGCGGGAGTAGACCGTCTGCATCCGCTGCACCAGGGCGTAGACGCGATTCGCCGCGGTCGCCCAGCGGGCGTCGCCGGTGGCGATGCGGAACGCCTTGAAATGACCGGGCATGAAATCCGATGTGCGGCTCGAATTGAAGTGGCGCGGCTGATCGGCCGAAACCCAGCTGCCGAGCTGGATCGTCGCGTCGGCCGGATGCAGCTCGACGGCGCGGATGGCGCGGATCACCTTTTTCGCCTCCGCAAGGTAGTGGATCGGCCCGGCGCTTCCCCACTGCCGGTCGGCGAGCAGAAGGGCGTAGCCGATGTCCAGATCGCCGTCGGTCGCCGTGTCTTCTCCGTCCGGGGCGTCGTTGCAATCGGCCAGCTGCTTCCAGGCCATGACGTTCGGGTTGCGGTCGCTCGGATGGTCGCGGAAGAAGCGGTAGAGACCGTCGAAGATCGTTTTGGCGTCCGGGTCGGCTCCGGAGAAGGCCGCCGTAAGCAGCATGCCGTAGCCGTGCCCTTCGGAGATCGAGAGGACCTCTGGATCGGGGAACTTGCCGTCCGCGTTCACCGCCACGTAATAGCGCCCCGCGCCGCAGCCGGCGACCAGATAGCGCGCTTTCCAGAAGCGATAAAACGCCAGGGCCGCCGCGTCCAGCTCCGGGCGGGAATGATTACCGGGGAGGATCGACCCGGCGGCGTAGGCCGTGTGTTGAGGAAACGGCTTGCGCGGCGCCTGGGCGGCCAGTGCAATTCCGGCGAACGAGCCCGCGAGCGCCAGACCGGCCGCGAGAACGGCGCGGCGCATCCTCAAGTTTCCACCGTCGCAGCGATCGCCGCGGGGGTTTCGATGCCCTCGCGGGAGAATCCTTTCCGCCCGGCGCGGACCATGTGGTCGCCTTCGATCGTGTGGGTGACCAACGCTTCGGCCATCGCGAGCGAGCGCTCGGCCAGCTCGCGGGCGGCGTCGTGCAGCTCGACGCTCTTTTTGACGAAAGCGACGTTCTTTTCCATGTCCTCGGCAGTCCAGCCGCGAGAGTGGGCGATGTAGGGAAACTGCGGGAAGACGCAGCCGATCTCGGCGAAGAAACCGAGCATCTGGCCCGCGACCGCCTGGATGTTGTCCTGGCCGCCGGTGATGATGAAGCCGGCGACCTTGTTGCGCAGCAGGACCCGGTTCGACAGGGTGACCTGGTTCTGGACGCAGTTCATCCGCTCGACCATCTTGTAATAGAGCGAGCTGGCTGAGCCCCAGCGGATCGGGGTGGAGACGAGCACGACGTCGGCCCAATGGACGAGCCCTTCGTAGACCTGATCGAGCTGATCCTCGGGGTCCATCTGGGTGATCGAGCAGGGCCAGGTGCAGGCGTGGGAGCTTTTCGAGTAGTACCCCTCGCAGGCGCGGAAGGACAGCTCGCGCAGGCGGATCAGCCGGGTGACCGCGCCGTGGGCTCCGGCGTGGGAGAGCGCCGTTTCGAGCAGCTCGTCCGAGGTCGAGTAGCGGGGGAACGCGTTGTCCATCACGGTCGTGGCGATTCCGAGCACGCGGATCGGCCCGACTTCGCGCTCGACCGGCCGGGTGAGCGGGTGCGGCTCGTGCGGCGCCTTCTGGCGCTTGGTGGCGGGTTGCAGATCGACCCAGAGGTGTCCCCCCTCCTCGCGCAACGAGAACCGCGGCACGCAATCGGCTTCGAACCCGGGCTCCCCCTCGCCGGTCGCGCGGTGGAATTTCCAATGGTGCCACGGGCAGACGACGTACTCGCCGTCCAGGTGCCCTTCGCCGAGCGGCCCGCCGACGTGGTTGCAGGCTCCGGAGACGGCACCGAACGTACCGTTTTGATACGACAGGGCGATCTTGGTCCGGCCGATCACGATCTGCTGGAGCGGCTTGGCCTGGAGCGCCTCGACGGCCCCCAGGTCGTGCCAACGTTCGGAACCCGAGGAGCCGGGCGGATTTGCGGGTTCGATGGCGCTCATGGCGGTCCTTTCGGGAGCGGAGCTTCGAGGCCGGTTCGGGCCGAAACGAAACGGTGCCAAAAGTATGGCAGAGGTGAAGGGGCGGCGCGCCTCTCATCTGGGGAGCACCTGCATAGATAGAGAGGAAGACCTCTCTCTTGCGGCCGGGCCTCCGGCCAGAGACCCATCCGCGCCGCTCCGAGCGCCGAGGCGGCGTGCCGGATTATGGAGAGCCTTCATGGAATTTCGGCATCGTTCCTCTCCACTCTTTCCCTGGATTCTGATCGGATGGATCGGGCTCGCCGCGGGCGGCGTTGCAGCCGCTCAACCGCAAGCCCCCAAGGAACCGTTCGCGTCGCTCGTACGCACCGACGAACGGCTTCAACCCCGCGAGGCACTCGCTCCTCTCGCCGACGCCCGCGGCCGGCTTTCGGCGGACATGGAAGGCGCTTGGAACCGTTTTCTGCTCGACCACGGCGAGTGGAGCGCCTACGTCGATGCGCGCAACGGCCGCGTCGAATCGGCCGAAGGGCCGGGGATTCCGTGGACTTCCGGCGCGGGCGACCGGCGGACCGAGCCGAATCTCGCGGCGCTCGAAGCGATGGCGCGTAAATTCGTTGCGGCGAACCCGGCGCTGTTCGGCATCCCCGACCGCGAGCTGCGGCTCTCTCCCGGCCGCTCCGGAAAGGTTTCCGATTCGCTCTGGCTGGTCGATTTCGACGTCGTCCGCGGCGAATTGACCGTCGAGGGCGCGCGCATCGTCTTCCGCGTCGGTCAGGGCAACCTGATCCAGCTCGGCAGCGAGCTGCTGCCGCCCGCGGACGCTGCCGCTCCGCCGGTTAAGGTGAGCCGCGAGGCGGCGTACGAGACGGTCGCGAAATACGTCGGCGGGTTCGAGCCGACCGATCAGATGTTAGATCGGGGCTCGCTTCACCTGCTGCCGTTGGCGCTCCGCGACGACCGCTTCGACGAAGGCTTCGAATTTGCCCGCGGCTACGGGCTCGCGACGGTGTGGGAGATCTCTTTCCGCCGCGACGGCTTTCCCGCCACCTGGCGCGCCCGGGTCGATGCGACGACCGGCGAGATCCGCGAATTCATCGACACCAATCTCGACGCCCAGGCGACGGGAGGCGTCGGCGCCGACTCAAGTCTCAGCAGCGAGATCATGCGCCAGATGCCTTTTACCGATCTCACCGGAGGCACGTATACGAATTCGGCCGGCGTCTTCACCTATAGCGGCACGCCGCTCACCACGACGATGAACGGGCAGTACGTGCGCGTGAACGACACCTGCGGCTCGATCTCTCTCACCACCGACCCTCTGGGCAACCTGCAGTTCGGCACGGCGACGGGCAACAACTGCGCCACGCCGGGGGTCGGCGGCGCCGGCAATACGCGCTCTTCGCGCACCAGCTTTTACCATCTGAACCGCGGCAAGGAGATCGTCCGCGGTTGGCTTCCCGGCAGCAGCGGCTGGCTCAACAGCCAGTTGACCACCAACGTCAACCTCACGAGCACTTGCAACGGCTTCTGGAACGGCAGCACGATCCAGCTCTATCAAGCGATCCCCGGATTGTGCGGCGCGAGCGGCGAGAAGCCGGGTTTCATCCTCCACGAATTCGGCCATGGCGTCGATGCGAACGACGGCAACGGCCTGGATACGTCGAGCAGCGAGGCCTACGCCGACGTGGTCGCCGCGCTCACCTTGCACAACTCCTGCGTCGCTCCCGGGTTCCGTCTCGGCAACTGCGGCAACGCCGGTTACGGCGATCCCTGCACCTCGTGCACCGGCCTGCGCGATCTCGACTGGGCGAAGCACTCCCTGGGGGCTGCCCATACGGTCGCCAACTACACCGAGTTGAAATGTCCGACCGGCACGACCTCTGGCCCCTGCGGGCGCGAGGCCCACTGCGAGGCGAGCGTGCCCACCGAAGCGGTTTGGGACTTCGCCAACCGCGACCTGCCGAGCCCTGGCGGCGGCGCCGCCTGAACGTGCTCGAACGGCTCTGGTATCTGTCGCGCCCCAGCTCGACGGTGGCCTTTGCCTGCGTGCCGGTCACGCCCTTCACTTCGAGCGGCTGCAACCTCGGTTCCTGGTGGAAGACGATGCGCGCGGTGGACGACGACGACGGCAACCTGGCGAACGGCACCCCCCACTCCTGCAACCTCTACGCGGCGTTCGATCGGCACGGAATCGCCTGCACCACAGACACCGGGGCCAACACCTGCTTCCGCGGCTGCACCCAGCCGACGGTGCCGACGTTGACGCTCACCCCGGGCAACAACTCGGTGAGCCTCTCCTGGACCAGCTCGGGGGCCGGCCGGGTCTACGACGTCTACCGCAACGAGATCGGCTGCAACGCGGGTTTCGCCAAGATCGCCGACGACGTTTCCGGCACCTCGACCTCGGACACCGCGGTCGCGAGCGGCACCACCTATTACTACCAGGTGACCGCACACCCGAGCGGCAACGAGGCCTGCGCCTCGGCGCCTTCGACCTGCGTTTCCGTCATCCCTTCGGCGGGACCCGGCGGCAACATCCTCTCGAACGGCACTTTCGAGACCGGCGCACTCTCTCCCTGGTTCAAGTATCCGAGCACGTCGGCGGGCGTCGTGGCGGTCGAGAGCTGCTGCGGCAATCAGACCCCCGGGGGCACCTGGGACGGTTACATCGAACCGAACGGGCAGTACACCGAGATGACCCAAACGCGGCCGGTCGCCTCGACACCGACGGCCGGATCGGTGACGCCCGGGCGGACCTACAGGCTGCAGGTGGTCGCCTCGACCAAGGACGGAACGACCGCCAATCTCTGGTATTACACGAACGTCACGGGCGACGTGAACTGCGCCAACACCTCCGTCACCTGGCCGAACCTCGTGACCCTCCAGTGCACGTTCACGGTGCCGGTCGGGACCACGGGTTTCAACGTCCACCTCTCCAAGAACAGCGGACGCTGGGTGCTCTCCGACAGCTGGTCGCTCATCGACGTCACCCCCTAGCCCGCCGAGGCTACGGATTTGCCCGCCGCGGGAGGATCTCGCGGCGGGTTTTCCGTTTTTCGAACAGGTAGGAGCCTCGGACTCTCCGTTTCGGCGTCCGCCCCGGGGTAAAATCGCCGCATGCCGGAAAAACAGGCCAGGCGGCGGAGGGTTCCTCTCCCCGCGGCGAACGACCGGGAGCTGGCGGTGCTCGCCGCGATCGCGCGCATCGCGACGGAGGACTTGGAGCTGCGGCCGATGCTCCAACGGGTCACCGACGCTCTCGCCGAGGCGTTCGGCTGGGAGCTGGTGGCCCTGATCAGCCTCGACCCCGAACGCCGGTACTTCGTCTGCGAGGCGATCACCAGCTCGGTGCCGACGGAGGTGCGCCCGGGCTATGGCCGGCCCTACGGCAGCGGCGTGGTCGGCGAGGTCGCGGCGACCGGACGCACCCTGCTGATCGACGACTCCGCCGATCATCCCGACTTCGTCGAGATCTTCCCGGGCACCCGCTCGGAGCTTTGCGCGCCGATCCGCCATCGCGGCGAGGTCGTCGCCGTGCTCAACCTGGAGAGTCCGCGGCCGGCGGCCTTTGCCCGCCATCTGCCGACCGTCGAGGCGATCGCCGACCAGGTCTCCGGCGCCATCGCGAGCGCCCGCCTGTTCGAGGCGACCCGCCAACGCGCGCTCCATTTCGAGGTGTTGACCGAAGTCTCGCGCGCCGCCCTCGGCGGCGCCGACCTGCGCACCATCCTGCACCGCATCGCGACCTACATTCAGCGCCGCTTCGATTTCCTGCTGGTGGACATCGTGGTCGCCGCGGCGTCCGAGGTGGAGTGGTCGTACCACGCGGTGGCGACCCGGACGCCGATCGACGTCTCGGACCGCGAGACCTGGGCGATCGACGCCGGGATCGTCGGCCGCGCGACCCGGCTCGGCCGGCCGCAGTTGGTGCGCGACGTCTCTGCGGATCCCGACTATCGGGCGGTGACGCCCGACGTCAAGGCCGAGTACGTCTCGCCGATCCGCTTCGGCGACCGCACGCTCGGCGCCTTCAACCTCGAAAACGACGACCCGGAGGCGTTTTCGGTCGAGAACCTGCGCCTGCTCGACCTGGTCTCGGATCAGGTGGCGGGGGCGATCGAGATGGCGCTCTTGAACGAGCAGATCTCGGTCACCAAGAGTCAGCTCGAAGAGGCGAACCGGCACCTGCAGAGCGCGAACCGTTCGCTCCAGCAGATGACGCAGATCGATCCGCTCACCGGAGTCGCGAACCGCCGCCGGCTCGAAGAGGCGCTCGATCTCGAATGGCGCCGGCTCACCCGGACCGGGCAGCCGCTCTCGCTGCTCCTCTGCGACGTCGATTGCTTCAAGGCCTACAACGACAGCCTGGGCCACATCGCGGGCGACCGCTGTCTGCAGCGGATCGCGGGCGTCCTGCGCGATTCGGTGCAACGCGCGGGCGACCTGGTCGCCCGCTACGGCGGCGAGGAGTTCCTGGTGATCTTGAGCGGCACCGACATCGCCGGAGCGTCGCGAATCGCCGAGCAGGCCCGGGAGCGCCTCGCCGCGCTCGCGATCGACCACCCAAGCTCCACCGTTCGGCCGGTGGTCACCCTCTCGGTGGGCGTCGCGACCGTGATCCCCTCGGGCGAGCCCGCGCCCGCCCACCTCGTGGCTACCGCCGATCGGGCGCTCTACCGGGCGAAACAGGAGGGGCGGGACCGGGTGATCGTGGCGGACTGAGTTGTTGTCGGTCCCGTCGGAAAGAACGGTGGAACGAGGGTAGGGGCGGCCCCCCGTGGCCGCCCTGGAATCGCGCGAACGATCCGTCGCGCATCACAACCAAGGGCGGCGACGGGGCGCCGCCCCTACGGCAATCTCGTTGTCGGAACTTTTTGCCGATCCTTCCTTTATAGAGCCGCCTCTCCAGGGCGCGATCCTCCTGCCGGCGTCTGGTCCTCCTCTTGCACAAGCGGGTTTTCGTCATGGTCGGGCCTCCGGCCGAGCACGGAACCGTCCCACCCCCGAGCGCCGGAGCGGGTACACCGGACACCACGGAGAGACTCATGCGATCCCGGCTCGGTTCCAACCCCCTCTACCGCCCGATCGTGATGGGACTGATCGGGCTGATTCCTTCCGGCGCAACCCTCGCTCAAACGCCGCGTGAACCGAACGGACCCTTCGCGGCCCTGGTACGGACCGACGAACGGTTTCAGCCTCGCGAGGCGCTCGTGCCGCTCGCCGATCGCCGAGCCTCCCTCGCCCCCGCTCTCGATTCCGCCTGGAACAAGCTCCAGCTCGACCATGGGGATTGGAACGCCTTTCTCGACGCGCACAACGGCTTCGTCGAATCGGCCGAGGGCGCGGGCATTCCGTGGGTTTCGGGAGGGCGGACCTCCGCCGACCTTCCGGGTCTCGAAGGCCGCGCGCGCCAATTCCTCGCCGATCATCCGGGTCTCTTCGGAACCGACGGCAAGGACCTTCGGCTGAACACCGGGCGCTCCGGGCCGGCCTCCGACTCGCTCCAGCTGATCGACTTCGACGTGATGCGCGGCGACCTCGCCGTCGAGGGGGCGCGGATCGTCTTTCGCGTCGGCCACGGCCGCCTGATCCAAATGGGCAGCGAGCGGCTGCCTTCGGCGGCGGTCCAGGCGCCGCCGGTCCGCGTGACCCGCGCGGAGGCCTACGCCAAGCTTTCCGCCTACGTGGGCGGGTTCGACCGGGAAGTCGATCGGCTGGTCGATCGCGGCTCGCTGCACCTGCTGCCGATCGCGCCGCGCGACGACCGGTTCGCCGAGGGTTTCGACTTCGCCCGGGGTTATGGGCTGGAGACCGTCTGGCAGCTCTCGTTCCGCCGCAAAGGGGTGCCCGGTACCTGGCGCGTCCGAGTGAACGCCACCACCGGGGAGATCGTCGAATTCCTCAACACCGACCTCGATGCCGGAGCGACCGGGGGAGTCGCCGGCGATTCCGCCGCCGGGACGGAAACCCTTCGGCCGATGCCGTTCACCGACCTCGGCGGCGGCCAGGCGACGAATTCGGCCGGCATGTACGCCTACAGCGGCACCCCGGTCACATCGACGTTCAACGGCCTGTTCGTCGGCGTCGCCGAAACGTGCGGCGGAATCCTGATGAGCTCGAACGCCGCGGGCGACCTGCCGTTCGGCACGACGACGGAGGGCAACTGCGCGACTCCGGGTTATGGCGGCGGCGGCAACACCCGCGCCGCGCGCACCAGCTTCTACCATGTCAATCGAGGCAAGGACATGGCGCGAGGCTGGCTGCCCGGCAACGCCTGGCTCAACAGCCAATTGGTCGTCTCGGTCAATAACACCAACGACTGCAACGGCTACTGGAACGGCAGCCGCATCCTGCTCTACAACGCGGTCCCGGGCGCCTGCGGCGCGAGCGGCGAGGAGCCCGGATTCATCCTCCACGAATTCGGTCACGGCGTCGACCAAAACGACGGCACGGGGCTGGACAACGCGACCACCGAGGCCTATGCCGACGTGACCGCCGCCCTCGCCCTTCACAATTCCTGCGTCGCCCCAGGGTTTCGTCCCACCCAATGCGGCTCCTACGGCGATCCCTGCACGGCCTGCACGGGATTGCGCGACATCGACTGGGGCCGGCACGAGTCGGCGGTGCCCCACACGGTCGCCAACTACACCCAGACCCGCTGCGGAACCGGCAACGGCCCCTGTGGCGGCGAGCCCCATTGCGAGGCGAACGTTCCGACCGAGGCGGTCTGGGATTTCGCCAATCGCGACCTGCCCGGCCCCGGCGGCAACGCCGCGTGGAACGTGCTCGAACGGCTTTGGTACCTCTCGCGCCCGACGGCGACCGCCGCCTTCACCTGCGTCACCGGTGCGACCTATACCTCGAACGGCTGCAACGTCGGCTCGTGGTGGAAGACCATGAGAGCGCTCGACGACGACGACGGCAACCTCGCCAACGGCACCCCCCATTCCTGCCAGCTGTTTGCGGCCTTCGACCGCCACGGCATCGCCTGCGCCACCGATCCGGGAGCCAACGTTTGCTTTCGCGGCTGCACCCAGCCCGCGGCGCCCTCGGTCAACCTCGCCGACGGCGACAACACGACGACCGTGACCTGGGCCGCCTCGGGCGGCAGCTTGGTCTACGACGTGTTCCGCAACGAGACCGGCTGCAACTCCGGATTCACCAAGATCGCGGACAACCTGGGGACGACCTCGTTCGCCGACGGCGCGATCTCCGACACCTCGACCTACTACTACCAGGTCGTCGCCCACCCGGCCGGCAACGAGGCCTGCCACTCCGCTCCGAGCGCCTGTCTCGACAATACGAAGAACGCCCAGTTCCTTCAGCAAAGCGTCCCCACGAGCATGGTCGGCGGCCAGCAGTACCCGGTGACCGTCACGCTCAAGAACGTCGGCGGCATCACCTGGAATCCGAGCGGAGCGAAGTGCAACTCCTTTCGGCTGGCGCAGGTGGGCAGCACCGCCTGGAACCCCGTGCGGGTCGAGCTGACCGGCCCCGTCGCGGCGGGCGGAAACATTCAGTTGAACTTCACGGTGACCGCGCCCCAGACGGCGGGGAGCTACAACTTCCAACTCCGGATGGTCCACGAATGCGTCGAGTTCTTCGGCGCCGCGAGCCCGAACGTCGCGGTCACCGTGGGGGCCGGTTCGAAGCAGGCGCAGATCGTGAGTCAGGCCGTGCCGGCGAGCATGACGGCCGGCCAACCCTATTCGGCGACCGTAACGGTCAAGAACGTCGGCGGCATCTCCTGGAGTCCGATCGGGCCGCAGTGCAACGCCTATCGCCTCGCCCAGATCGGCAACTCGGTCTGGACCCCCGTCCGCGCCGAGCTCCCCGCGGCTCTCGCCCCCGGACAGCAGGCGACCGTGACGATCAACGGCATCGCCCCTTCGACCCCGGGAACGTACAACTTCCAGGTCGAGATGGTCCACGAGTGCGTGGAGTTTTTCGGCGCGCCGGGACCGGTGGTGGCGGTGAACGTTACGCCTTGAGGGCGCCCCTCGGGCGCGGAAAATGAGTCTATGCTTCCTGGGACATGGACTCCCAGGTTCGTCCCGCCGGCTCTCTTCCCTGCCCTCTCCCCTCCCTTCTGCCCTGGATATTGATCGGGCTCGCCCTCCTAGGCCCCGGCGGCACCGCCAGCGCTCAGCCGCCGCGCGATCCTCCGCGCGATTCGCCGGACTCGTTCGCCGCCCTGGTGCGCACCGACCCAAGGTTCGAGGCGCGCGAGGCGCTTCGGCCGCTTGAAGATCTCCGCAACCGCCTCGCCGCCGACGTCCTGGACGACTGGACCGAGGTGCTCGAATTCGGCGATTGGAACGCCTACGTCGATGCCCGGAACGGTCGGATCGAAGCCGCCGAAGGCACCGGCATCCCCTGGATTCCCGGCGCCGGCAACCGGCTGGGCGACGATCTTCAAGGTCCCGGGGAGGACGGCGAGCCCAG
>DATMZU010000292.1:0-2412 GCA_035607435.1 Thermoanaerobaculia bacterium
GAAACCTTCGACCTCCGAGCTTGCCTTGTCCCGTCGTCAACTGCTCGGGGGCCTGGCCGCGGGCCTCGCGGCCTCCGCTCTCGTTCCGCCCGGCCGGGCGGAGGCGGCCTCTGCGCCGGCTTCCGCATCCGGGCCGGCCGCCGGAGCGGCGCCGTTTTCGTTCGAGGAGGCGACGGTCGCCGACCTTCAGCGTCACATGGAGCAGGGGAGCCAGACCGCCCGTTCGATCGCCGCCGCCTATCTCGACCGGATCGAGCGGCTCGACCGCTCAGGACCCCGGCTGAGTTCGGTGATCGAGGTCAACCCCGACGCGCTCCAAATCGCCGACGCGTTGGACAAGGAGCGGAAAGAAAAAGGCCCGCGCGGGCCGCTCCACGGCATTCCGGTGCTGATCAAGGACAACATCGACACGGCGGACCGGATGAAGACGACCGCCGGCTCGCTGGCGCTCGACTCCCCCCAATCACCGCGGCCGTCGCGCGACGCCTTCCTGGTCGAGCGGCTGCGCGCGGCCGGAGCGGTGATTCTGGGGAAGACCAATCTCTCCGAATGGGCGAACTTCCGCTCGACCCGCTCGACCTCCGGCTGGAGCGGCCGCGGCGGTCAGACGCGAAACCCCTACGCGCTCGACCGTTCGCCCTCGGGGTCCAGCTCGGGCACGGGGGCGGCGATCGCCGCGAGCTTCGCCGCCGTGGGCGTCGGCACCGAAACCGACGGTTCGGTCGTGTCGCCCTCTTCCGTGCAGGGGCTGGTGGGGATCAAGCCGACCGTCGGCCTGGTCAGCCGCGCGGGGGTGATCCCCATCGCGGCGAGCCAGGACACCGCGGGACCGATGTGCCGCACGGTGACGGACGCGGCGATTTTGCTCACCGCCTTGGCCGGAAAAGATCCGCGCGATCCGGCGACCGCCGCGGCGGAGGGGATCACGGACTATGCGCAGGGGCTCGACCCCAAGGCGCTCGACGGCGCGCGGATCGGCGTCGTGCGCAGTCAAGGCTTCGGCAAGAACCCGGCCGTGGATGCGATCTTCGACGGCGCGGTCGCCGCGATCAAGAAGCTCGGCGCCACCGTGCTCGATCCGGTCGATCTTGCCTGGAGCAAGGAGATCGACGACGCCGAGTACGAGGTGCTGCTCTACGAGTTCAAGGACGGCCTGGAAAGGTATCTCGCCGAGCGCGGCGGGCCGATGCGTAACCTCGCCGATCTGATCGCCTGGAACGAGGCGCACCGCGACCGGGAAAGCCCATGGTTCGGGCAGGAGATTTTTCACGCCGCCGCGGCCAAAGGACCGCTCACCGACGAGGCGTACACGAAGGCGCGGCAGGTCTGCATCGACGGCGCCCGGACGAAGGGGATCGAGGCGACTCTCGCCGCGGATCGGCTGGACGCGATCGTCACCTCGACGAACGGATTCGCCTGGCTGATCGATTGGGCCAACGGCGACGCCTACACCGGCGGCAGCTCGTCGCTCGCCGCGGTGGCCGCAACCCCGAGCATCACCGTGCCGGCGGGTTTCGCGTTCGGCCTGCCCGTCGGCATCTCGTTCTCGGGTCCGGTCTGGAGCGAGGCCAAACTGATTCGATTCGCCTACGCGTTCGAACAGGGGACGAAGGCGCGCCGGCCGCCGACGTTTGCGCCCGGCGCCGCTTTCTCTTCGGATCGAATGCCCGAACCCTCGACGGCTCCGACCGCGGCGGCCAAGAAAGCGTGATGCGCGGCATCCCGCTCGCGCTGTGGGCCGTCGTCGGACTGACCGGCGGATTTTTCGCCTTCGGCGCGGCGTTCGCGGCGCCTGCTCCGGCCAAGATTCCGGCGAACCGGCAAGGAGGTACCTCTCTGCGATACCTGGCGCTTGGCGATTCCTACACGATCGGCGAAGGGGTGGAGCCGGCCGAGCGCTGGCCGCATCAGCTCGCGGCGCTGCTCGCGGCGGAGGGGCTGCGGTTCGAAACCGCGCCCGAGATCGTCGCCCGCACCGGCTGGACGACCGACGAGCTGTCGGCGGCGATCTCCGAGGCGAAGCCGAAGGGACCGTTCGATCTGGTAACGCTACTGATCGGGGTCAACGACCAATTTCGCGGGCGCGGCGTCGAGGCGTACCGGCCGGAATTTCGCCGCCTGCTCCAGGCGGCGATCGGCTTTGCCGGCAACCGGCCCGAGCGGGTGATCGTGCTGTCGATTCCCGATTGGGGGGTGACGTCGTTCGCGGCCTCCTCCGAGCGCTTCGTGCCGGAGCGGATCGCCCGGGAAATCGACGCCTTCGATGCGGCGGCGAAGGCGGAGACGGAAGGTGCCGGTGCGGCGTTCCTCGACGTCACCGAGGAGACCCGCACGGCCGGAAGGAAGGCGGGGGAGTTGGTGGACGATGGTCTCCATCCCTCGGGCCGGCAGTATGAACGTTGGGCCCAAGCC
>DATMZU010000317.1:0-30614 GCA_035607435.1 Thermoanaerobaculia bacterium
GGTCCCTTTGACATGGAAGTCAATTCCGACGCGACGTCCGCGCTTTTCGACCGGATTGGGCCGGGCATTCTCGTCACGCATTCCCAAAGCGGTGCACTGGGTTGGCGCACGGCGATCAAGAATAGGAATGTCCGCGCGATCGTGTCTTACGAGCCGGGCGGCAACTTCTTCTTCCCGGAGGGCGAAGCCCCGGAGCCGATGACCCATGCCGGCGGCACGCTCAACGCCGTCGAAGTGCCGCTGGCGGATTTCATGCGGCTGACGAAGATCCCGATCGTCGTCTATTACGGCGACAACATTCCCGAGACGCCGAGCGTGAATCCAGGCCCGGACCAATGGCGTGTCTTTTTTGCCATGGCGAAGCGATGGCGCGATGCCGTGAACCGCCGAGGCGGCGACGTCACGCTCGTGCATCTGCCCGAACTGGGCGTTCGCGGCAATACGCACTTCCCCATGTCCGATCTCAACAATCTCCAGATCGCCGACCTTTTGTCGAAGTTTCTGGCGCAAAAGGGATTGGACTGAGCATTGGCAGATGCCGCGCGACTAGAGCTGGGACTTTCGCCCGATGAACGCGTTCACTCCACGAGGGTCAAGTCGATCTGCGAGAACCAATTCCTAATTGGACCGTATCGTGGAGTAGCGAGCCCACAAGCTCGGCGAGCACCCGGAATCCGGCCACGTTGTCCGTCTACGGTTCCAAAAGCCAACTCCGTTCTCAGAGAACAGACGACAATGAGCATTGGAGAACCTATGGACAAAGTGGTGACGGTGCCAGATTCTGAGCCGGGACTCCCAGTAAGCGGAAAGGACATCGAGATCGGTGCGTCGAAGCCGGCCGTGTCCCAGCCCAACGAGGCCGTTAAGAAGGTTATTGTGGCGGTGCACGGCATCGGGGATCAATACAGCTTCGCGACGATTCAGTCCGTCGTCAACCAGTTTTGTCTCTACTACGGCCAGCCCGCAGCGGTTCCACTGGGCAACTTCCACAGCGGCCAGCCGGCTTATTCTCTGTCGGCACCCTATCCGCCCGATCCCTTCAAGCGCTTTGCGTTCACCGAGGTTTATTGGGCACCGATCTCACGCGGCTTGGTCGATGAGAAGCACACCCTGGAAGAGGCAAAAACATGGGCGCGCACCATCGTAGAAAGGCTCCGCCTGCGCTGGCACGAGGAGGAAAAGAAAAAGGGATGGCAGGGTGATACAAAGACGTGTCGCGATGAGGACTTCCATCTGACCCAGCAGGTACTCGGCGAAATAATCCAGACGATCGCGGTTGTCGAGCGCCTGTGCTTCCTGGCCGAAAAGGCCGGCATCTTCACCTTCGATCTAAAAAAGTTGCTTGACGACTACCTGGGCGATGTGCAGGTCGTGGCGGAGTTTAAGGACCAGCGAGATAAAATCCTGGCCACTTTCGCCAAGCTTCTGGAGGATGTGGAGGTTGCTTTTCCGAAAGCAGAGATCTACATCGTGGCACACAGCGAAGGTACGGTCGTCGCCCTTCTCGGGTTGCTTAAGGCGTTCCGCGACACGGATCAACCCCGCTGGACTCGGAAAATGCGGGGACTCATGACGATGGGCTCGCCGATCGACAAACACCTGGCTCTCTGGCCTGAACTCTTTGGAGACAGCGCGCCGAGCAAAGCCCCCACACAGAAGATCGAGTGGCGTAACTATTACGACTTCGGAGATCCGGTTGGCTTCGAACTCGACAGCATACGCGAATGGATCACGGCGAACAACTGGCAAAGCGTCTTCCATTTCGAGGGCGGAAAACACGATTTCGGATTTGCTCGCTATCCATTCCCGGGCAAAGCCCACGTAGACTACTGGAAAGACAGGGCGGTCTTCGAGCATTTCATCTCGGAGGTGGTAGTGGCGAACGAAAACGGAACCGCTGGGGGAGCCGAAGCAAGCGCGGAACTTCATCGTGTGAAGCGCAGAGAGCCCAAGGCAGCGCCGAGCAGTCTCGGGAGAACCTGGTGGATCAGCTACGTTGCCCCCTACGCGGGGGTGCTTGCTTTATTATTAATCGCTTCCTACGGTCTGTACAAGGCCGTGACAGGAGCCATGGGATCTGAGTCACCCACAAGCCTCATCCTCCAGCGCTCCGCGGGCCTTGCGGCTCTCTTGTACGGAGTCACCGTCGTAGCCCGGATTCCTCGCCTAACCTACAGTGAATCCTGGCGGATGTTCTCCTGCGCCCTCGCAGTTCTGGGAGCCCTGCTCTACAGATGGAGTTTGAACGGTGCCGAAGAGAGCCTGATCAAGAACCTCTCGATCCCTCCGGGTTTTTTTACCCTCAGCTTGGCCCTTCTGGTGATTGTGCTCACCTTCCTTATGAGTGTGAAACGCCCCTCTTGGGGACTGGTGCCTCTGATGATCATTGGCACATTTGCGGCAACGGTCGTGATCGTCTTTCGCATCGAACAACAAGGCGGGCCGAGGGGACCCGTCTGGCCGATCGTCCTAGCAATCGTCGCTTTTCTCTATCTGTGGTGGCTCGCTGCGCTCCTGTTCGACCTCGTCTTCATTTGGCATCTCTACATCCGTCATTCGAAACTGAACTCGCGAATCAACCAGGTTCTTGGAACCTACAAAGAAAGGATCGGCGCCTCGCGCCATAGGACAGCTCAAGCTCCGGTGAGCCCTGGCCGTATCTCGTATACTGCGACAACCCGAGGGCGGCGAGGCCGTAGCCGCTGACCTCATCCGCGACTAGGATCTCGATCCGTGGACGCCGACCCTAAACGGGATCGCGACAGCGACCGTTGCGCTACTCGTCGCCCAGCCCGGTTACGAGGAAGGAGGGTCAGGCGTTCCATTTCGAGCTGTTTGAACAGGAGGACCCTTCATGAACGACGACTTCGACGAGACCTCCCCGCCCGAGCTGACGGAGGACGAGGCGGCGCTGCTCGGGGAGATGCCCACGCTGACCGATATCGGTCCGACCCGGCGGGCGTTCCTCGGGCAGACGATCGCAGGCGGCCTCGGATTGTTCGCCCTCGACCTGATGGCGTTCGAAAAAGCGCTGGCGGCCATGAGCCCCTCGCCCGGCGCGGTGGCCGCCGCGGAGCCCGCAATGGAACATCTCGTGAAGGTGGCATTCAAGGTCAACGGCGCGACCAAGACGCTGAACCTCGATTCGCGCATCGTGCTGCTCGACGCGCTGCGAGAAAAGCTTGCCCTTTCCGGCTCGAAGAAGGGCTGCGATCAGGGCCAGTGCGGCGCCTGCACGGTGCTGGTGGACGGGAAGCGCGTGCTGTCCTGCCTGACCCTCGCCGCCACGCTCGAAGGCAAAGAGGTCACGACGATCGAGGGGCTGGCCCAGGGGGATCAGCTCCATCCGATGCAGGCGGCCTTCATCCGGCATGACGGCTTCCAGTGCGGGTACTGCACGCCGGGGCAGATCTGCTCGGCCGTCGCCCTGCTCGAAGAGGCGCGCCGTGGCGACGTGAGCCACGTCACGGAGGATGTGACCGCCACCTCGGCCCGGCTTACGGACGATGAAATCCGCGAACGAATGAGCGGCAACATCTGCCGCTGCGGGGCCTACCCGAAGATCGTCGCCGCGGTTCAGGAGGTCCATTCGGGCCGGCAGGCGGCGCAGACCTGGAGCTTCGCGGACGAGCAGCAACTGGCCCGCGTGAGGAAGGAGGACGCCGATGCGGCCGTTTAACTACGTGCGCGCGAGCAGCCCGCAAGCCGCCGCGGCCGCCGTGGCCGCGAACCCGCGGGCGAAGTACCTCGCGGGCGGGACGAACCTTCTCGATCTGATGAAAGAGGACGTGGAGCGTCCCGACGAGCTGGTGGACCTCACGCGCCTGAAACTTGGGGAGATCAAAGCGGCGGGCGACGGCGTCTCGATCGGCGCCCTGGCGACCAACACCGAGACCGCCAACCATCCCCTCATCCGCCAGGGCTACCCGCTGCTCACCCAGGCGATCGTCGCGGGCGCCTCGCCGCAGCTGCGCAACATGGCGACCAACGGCGGGAACCTCTTGCAGCGCACGCGCTGCCCGTACTTTTACGACACGGCGATGCCGTGCAACAAACGGGAGCCGGGGACCGGCTGCGCCGCCCGCGAGGGGCTCAACCGGATGCATGCCATCTTCGGCTGGAGCGACAAGTGCGTCGCCACCTATCCGGGCGACATGGCGAACGCCCTCTACGCGCTCGACGCTACGTTGAGGATCAAGGACGCGGGCGGGCGCGAGCGCACGATCCCGATCGGTGAATTCCACCGCCTGCCGGGCGATGCGCCGGAGAAGGACACGAACCTTGCGCACGGCGAGCTGATCGTGGCGATCGACCTGCCCCGCTCCCCTTTCGCGAAGAATTCCTACTATCTGAAGGTCCGCGACCGCGCCTCGTACGCCTTCGCGCTCGTGGCGGTCGCCGCCGCCCTGGATCTCGACGGCGGCACGATCGGCCAAGCGCGCATCGTCCTCGGGGGCGTCGCCCACATGCCCTGGCGGAGCCGGGAGGCGGAAGAGGTACTCGTCGGAAAACCGGCCTCCGAGGAGAGCTTCCGGCGAGCCGCCGAGGCGGCTCTTCACGAGGCGAAGCCCCTGGCGCACAACGCCTTCAAAGTCGAATTGGGCAAGCGGGCCATCGTTCGCGCGCTGCTTCGCGCGAGCCATCTGGCGTGACGGGAGGCATGCGATGCCGAGATACCTAGGAAAAGAGATGAGCCGCGTGGATGGCGTGGCCAAGGTGACGGGCCAGGCGAAGTACGCGGCGGAGTTTCAGGTACCGAACCTCGCCTACGGCTTCCTCGTGCTGAGCACCGCGACCAAAGGCACGATCCAATCGATCGACACGCGGGAGGCCGAAGGCGCCGCGGGCGTGATCCGCGTGTTCACCCACCTGAACACGCCGAAGCTGAAAGCCCCGGCCGACGGGGAGACGTCGTTCCGGGCGCTCCAATCCGATCGGATCTTTTTCAATCGCCAGCCCGTGGCCCTCGTCGTCGCCGAGACCTACGAGCAGGCCCGGTTCGCGGCGCGCCTGGTCAAAGCTTCTTACAAGGAGGAGAAGCACGAGACCGACACGGAGGCGGCGCGCGGGCGCGCGCGGCCGCCCAAGCGGGGAGCCGCGAAACCTCGGGGCAACCCCGAGGAGGCGATGAAGAGCGCGCCGGTGAAGGTCGAGGCCGAGTACCGCATTCCCATCGAGCACCACAATCCGATGGAGCCGCACGCGGCGATCGCCTACTGGCAGGGCGACAAGCTGACGATCTTCGACAAGACGCAGGAGGTCTACGGCGTACGCGAGCACCTGGCCGCGTGCTTCGGCATCCCCGAAGAGAGCGTCAACGTCGTCTCGCCTTTCGTCGGCGGCGCCTTCGGATCGTCGCTCCAGCCGAACTACTACCCCGCCCTCACGGCAATGGCGGCTCGCGAGCTCAAGCGCCCGGTCAAGGTCGTCTACACGCGGACGCAGATGTTCACCGGCCACGGCTATCGGCCGTACACGATTCAAAAGGTCGCGCTCGGCGCGGAGCGTTCGGGCAAGCTCACCGCGATGATCCACGAAGCGGTGCACAACACCTCCCGCTTCGAGGAGTTCTCGGACAACACCACGAATTTCCCGCGCCAGGTCTACGCCTGCCCGAACCACTACGGGCCGCTCAAAATCACCGAGACGGACCTCCACACCCCCACCTGGATGAGAGCCCCCGGCGCGGTCAGCGGCATGTTCGCGCTCGAATGCGCGATGGACGAGCTGGCCTACGCGCTCCAGCTCGATCCGCTGGAGCTGCGCCTGATCAACTACGCCGAAGTGGACCCCGAGAACGGCAAGCCGTTTTCGAGCAAGGCGCTCAAGGAGTGCTACCGGATCGGCGCGGAAAAGTTCGGATGGAAAGATCGCAAGCCCGAACCGCGCTCGATGCGCGACGGCCGGCAGCTGGTCGGCTGGGGAATGGCCACCGGCGTCTGGGGCGCTTTCCAGAGCCCCGCCACCGCCCGCATTACGTACCGCGCCGACGGCACGGCGCACGTCATCAGCGCGACCAGTGACATCGGCCCCGGGACCTACACGGTGATGACCATGATCGCCGCCGAGTACTTAGGAATCACGCCGGAACAGGTGCGGTTCGAGCTCGGCGACACGAAGTTCCCGCGCGCGCCATCGCAGGGCGGCTCGCAGACGACGTCGAGCGTCGGCTCGGCCATTTACGGCGCGGCCCTGGCGGTCGGCGCGAAGTTGTTGTCGCTCGCGAACGAAGAGGCGGACTCGCCGCTCAAAGGGGCCGCCGCCTCGGACGTGGAGATGCTCGACGGCCGGCTGCAAATCAAAGCCGATCCGTCGCGTTTCGTCGGCATCTCCGACGTGATGAAGCGCAAGGGCCTGGCCGAAATCACCGAGACCTTCGAGTCGCACCCCTCGAAAGAGCGCGAGAAATATTCGTTGCTGGCGCACGGCGCGCAGTTCATCGAGGTCAAGGTGGACCCCGACCTCGGAACCGTCCGCGTCACGCGCGCCATCGAGGTCACGGCCTGCGGCAAGATCATGAACCCCAAGGCGTCGCACAGCCAGGAAATCGGCGGCGTGGTCTGGGGTATCGGAATGGCGCTCCACGAGGCCACCGAGATCGATCACCGCTACGGCCGGATCATGAACCCGAACCTCCAGCATTATCATGTCCCGGTGAACGCGGACGTCCACGAGATCGAGACGATCTTCGTCGAGGAGGACGACCGAATCGTCAACCCGCTCGGCGTCAAGGGCATGGGCGAGCTGGGGATGGTCGGCATCCCGGCGGCCATCGCCAACGCCGTCTTCCACGCCACGGGCCGGCGCGTCCGGGACCTGCCGATTACGCCGGACAAGCTGCTGTAAGAGCTGAAGCGAAGCGGCGAGCCGACCCAAAGACGCCTTGGGGTTGATGATCTTGCCGCAGGCCGTGACCTCGATCGCGCGGGTGACGCGGACGATCCCGCTCGGATCTCTGCGCGTGGATGGCCGTGCTGGCGAAAGGGCGCGAGGGAAGGAGTCCGCGGACTCCTCCCCTCTTCTTACTCCATGTTACTGCTGCCGTTCCTGCCAGCCGGCGAAGGAGCGTGCAAAGCTACTGGATGGGCTGACAGAGCTGCTGGTTCGGATCGCAGTTGCCAAAATTGGGCGACACCCACAGCCAGTTCGTCGCTGTCGCGCCGGCCGCATCGGTCACGGTCACCTGAAGCTGGAAGGCCGTCTCGGCGACATAGTCGCTGTACGTGGCGCCGGTCCCGACGAAGTACCCGTCCCGGTACCAGGCGTAGGAGTACGGGCCTGTGCCGTTGGCGGCCACGGCGTACCAGCTCTCATACGTGTAGACCTGCGGGGAGCTGTTGCCCGAGATGTACACAGTGAGCGGGCGCGTGTAGGTGATCGCGGCGTACGCGTTCACCACCCGATTGGGCCCCTCCGCCGTGTTGACCAGGCGCTCCCAAATCTGGGCCGGAGTTTCGGACGGATGATACGAACGGATCAGCGCGACGATGCCCGCGACATTGGCCGTGGCGGCGGAGGTGCCGCCCGTCTGGGTGTAGATGGGTGGAGATCCGGCATTGCAGATGGCCTGGTTGGAGCACGACGCGCCCATCGTGGCGCCGCCGGCGAAACCGGAGACGTCGCGCGCCGCAGTGCTGTACAGGTTGTTCCCCGCCGCGTCCACCCCCGCGATCCCCATCACCACGTCGAAAGAGGCGGGCTCCTGAGAGGAGCCTCCCACAGTGTTCCCCGTCGCGGCAACCAGGAATACTCCGTAACTGTTGCGGGCGGTTGCCAGCGCGCGGTACACGTCGCTGTTGAAGTCTCCCGTGAAGCTCATGGAAAGGACGCTGAACCGCCGGGCGGCTGCGTAGTTCACCGCGCGGGCGAAGTCGTCGCTCTCCAGGCAGTACGTGTCGTTACCGAAGATGTTGTCGCCGCAGTGGCCTGTGATGTAGGTGTTCCATGCGATCTTCATGCTGTACGTGGTGGCGAACGGGGCGATTCCCACATACCCTGTGCCGTTGTCGTTCGAAGCCACCAGTCCCACCATGGCGGTGCCATGGATGTGGTCGTCGTATGGGGAGCTGCCGCCGGCGTTCGAGTTGCTGCCGAGATCATCAACAAAGCCCCGCGCGATGACGCCGTAGCTGCCGAAGTACTGGGCGTCGTCGTGAAAGCCGACGCCGTAGTAGTTCTGCGCCAAGCCGCTATCGAGGATGCCGACGACGGCTCCGCTGCCGCGCGTCAGGTCCCACGCCTGCGGGATCTTGTGCAAGATGTGCTTCGTGTCGATCGGATTGGCCCCGACGGGAGCCGCCTGGAGTTGGACGGGCCGGGCACGGACGGCGCTGATGTAGTCCACATTGGGATGCTTGAGCAGCGCGTTCAGCGCACCGAGCCGCGAGCTCCCCGACAGGCGCACGATCAGCAGGGAAAGCGCCTCCAACCGCTCCACCTCGGCCACGCCCGAGCGTTCGAGCGCCCGAACAACCGCCTCGATGGAGGCCTTACGCACCGGGGCGATTCCGAGAGTGTTCCGCCGCTTCGCGCCCGGGGCTTCCACTGGGAGCGCGATCGCCTCCGAAGTTGAGCCCGGGAGGTTGAGGAGGAGTTCGGCCGAGGGGCGGGCCGTGCCGGTCTCCTTCAGCCATACGAGCACCTGGTCGCCGGGGCCGATCTCCGTGAGCTTCTGAGCGAAGGTCCCCGAGTCGCCGGTGACGAGGTCTCCCTTCGCGGTGCGGACCGTGGAGGCGATGATGCCAACCGCCGAGGCAGCGCCGTTCCGTGTCTCTTGGGCGAGTGCCCCCGCCGATACCGCGCTCAGTGCGAGCGCTACGATCATCAAGCTGCTTCTACGCATCTGTAATTCACTCCTTTACAACGTCCTCGGTTGCGAAGAGGAGCCCGCGGACTCCTCTCCTGATTCGTTTTGCAGCGACTATCCGCTATTGGATCGGACCGCAGTCCTCGAGAGGGAAGCCCGGCTGGTGCGTGCCGCAGGTTCCACCAAAGTTGGGCGACACCCCCAGCCCACTCGTCGCGGTGGCTCCGGTCGCATCGGTCACGGTGACCTGAAGCTGGAAGGCTGTGTCGACGTAATTGCCGTACGTATTGCCGGTTCCAACGAAAGTCCCGTCACGGTACCAGGAGTACGAGTACGGGCCGGTGCCGTTGGCCGCTGCGGCGTACCAGGTCTCGTATGTGTAAGCCTGCGGGTAGCTGTTGCCCGAGATGCTCAGGGCCAGCGGAGCGATCGGCTCATAGCCGGGCCGGTCATCGAAAAGCTGGACCCAGCGCCCATCGAACCCACCGCTTGCCGCCGTGTACCACGCGCCCGGGAGCCACACGCCGGCTTCGTAGTGCGTCTGGTCGCTGGTGATGACGCCCGAGTGCACGAAGAAGTCGTGCTGCCACCAGTAGGTGTAATGTGAGTTGTAGTAGCCGCTGGCTGCCCCGCGGGTTCGCCCATAGCTGTCGTACCCGAGCCCCTCGAATCCGCCGAAGTCGTCTCCGTTATACGGGGCTTCCGAGTTCAGCTCGGCCGAGTAGGTGCCATAAAACGGATTTTTATAAAGGAAGGCCTCGTCCGCGCCGACGTAATTCGGCCTCCCGATATCACGGGATCTCAGGTAGAAGCGTTGCATTCCCGCGTTCACTTCCGCCTGTCCTGCCTCGTTCAGCACCGGACTTTCCAGCAGCACGTCCCTCCATTCGCTCGACAGCCAATGGACGTACCAGGGATTGGATTCCCAGTGCGTCGGTACGATGTCAGCCCAGTCCTGGAGCTCGTAAGTGATGCGCTTCACCTGATTCCAGGGCACCTCATGACCGTTATCGACGCGACTGGCGAGACTCGACGCGGTCGCATAGCTCAACGGCTTTGCTCCCCACGCACTCACGGCCGACTGAGACCCTTCGGGCACAAACACATAGTGCACGTTGTTGTCGCTCGCGAAATAAAGGTTCACTTCGGCCTCTGCCGAGGAACTCATCCGGCTCGCAATCGTGCTGTAGGGCGTCTTTACGTGCCAGAGCGCGTGCGCGTGATAGCCGTAAGGATCTGAGACCTTGTCCCAGTCGCTCTCGTCGGCCTGCCAGATTAAGATGTGCTTGCCGGTCGCCGTCTGCATGAAATTCAGCCCGCCTGCGTCGTAGTAGCGGCGGATGAGATTCTCCCCGTGCATCGTGACCGTGACGTGATTGACGTACTCGCCGCCCCCGCCCGGCGTGCCGGCTACACCGTGCACCAGGATTTCGACGCGCTCCCAGTCGTGTATGTCTTTGCCGTCCTTGTCCGTCGCGTTGTAGACGTGGTAGAGCAGCACGATCGACTTGCTGCTCCCCTCCATGTATTCGATGAGGGAGGTGTAGAGCGTCGGCCGGATGCGCCAGCGGTCGTAATAGCTCGGCCCGGCGGCGGAAGAGTTGACGTACTGGGGGATGTTGAGCCAGTTGACACGATTATTGGAGAAGTCGCCGTCCTGGTCGAAATCGAAGTTGGTAATCCAGTCGCGCCCCTGCTTGTTGTTGTTCTCGTCGCCCCGCTTGAGGATCACCGGCGCATAGTAGTTGAGATACCCTTTGCGTTGTTCTTTGGTAAGGCTCCAGGTTTGGGCCGAGGCTTGCGGCTCCATCACGCCCAAGCCCCCAAGGGCGAATAGTGCGATGGCAAGTATTCTGCTTCCGATCCTCGCCGAAGTTTTGGCAGAGCAAAGGATATGCTTTCGATGGGCAACTCTCCCGGGCTCCGAGAGTGAATGAAGGAGTATGTTCATCGAGATGTTCTTTCCCCAGGTTGGGTGAGAATTGGCTCGAGGCACACGTCGAGCCTGCGTCTTCCGAGGAAGTAACGCGTCGAGCCAAATCTGATTGTCAGTCGTTGTTACTTCGACTGCGTCTCGGGAATACGCATCATGCAGTAAGCCGCCGAGGGATACGAAAGATAGCATAAAGCTATATTGAGATCAACGCTTTCGAGCAAACAGTGAGTCCGCGCGACAAACGCTGGTGGGCTCATCACCCGTCATGGAGGAGGAACGACGGTGAGAGCTTCTGCGGTTTCACGTCGGTTCGCCGAGCTGCCGGTCGAGGTCGCGAGCGGCGGCCAGGAGCGGATCGATGATCCACAGCTCTTCAGGGCTGCCGCGGCGGGCGAGCGCGCGCTGAACGAGGTGGAGCTCCGTGCAGCCGAAGATGAGACCCTCGACTCCCTACTTGCCAGGAAATCGAGACGATGTTCGTCGACGAACACGACCCGATCGTCAACCCGCTCGGCGTCAAAGGCATGCGCAAACTGGCGATGGTCGGCATCCCCGTGGCCATCCCCAACGCCGTCTTCCACGCCAGGGGCCGGCGCGTCCGGGATTTGCCGATTACGCCGGACAAGTTGCTGTAAGCGGGGCGAGCGATTTCACTCGCCCGCTTCCGACTTTACTAGGCAATGTCAATTCTCATTCAGGCACGTCGAAGACGTGCAAATGGAGGTATCCATCGTCCAGATGCCACCTCCCACCTTCATCAGGTCGCCGGCCTCGAGACGAGCGACCGTTTCTTTGCTCAGAATCAGCTTCTTGGGTTGAACCTTCTTCATCTAGCTCTCCTTTCTTTAGGGAAACGCACTCTCCAGGGAGATCGTATCCTAGCAAGAAGTTCCAAAGGGCGAACGGCTCAAAACCGATGCTCCTCGAAATTGCCGCCAGAGCGTATGCTTTGCAAGAATGGCCCGAACACACTGGAAGCGCCAGTACGACGATTGGACGACATGAGCTTGCCGGAAGTTCTCCTCCGCCTCGCGGCGCCCGCGGACCTCGAAGCCATCGGCCGGCTCGGCTCGCTTCTGGTCCGGACGCACCACGACTTCGACCCGGAGCGTTTTCTCGCCGCGACGCCGCAGACCGAGCACGGATACGGCTCGTTTCTCGGCACGCAGCTCGCCAAACCAAACATCCTCGTCCAAGTCGCCGAGCTGGACGGCGAGGTGGTCGGCTATACGTACGCGGGAGTCGAAGGGACCGACTACATGGCGCTACGCGGGCCGGCGGGCGTGCTGTACGACATCGTGGTCGATCCGGCCCATCGTGGGCAGGGCATCGGCTGGCTGCTGCTCGACGCGGCGCTCGAAGCGCTCGCGGCGAGGGGAGCGCCCCGGGTCGTGCTCCAAACGGCGGAGAAGAACGAGCCCGCGCAACGCCTGTTCGCCCGCGCGGGTTTCCGGCGGACGATGATCGAGATGACCCGGGAACGGATCGCTGGGGACATACGCCGTTTCCCGTGAACGTCCCGGTAGGGACGTCGTAAGCTCGCGGGGCAGGTGGGCCGGGCTTGCGGAATCACCCGATGGTCTGCGGGCGGTGGGGCTTTTGATCCCCGAGCCAAGCTTTGAGATCGGCGACTTTCTTCGGGTTGGCCTGTTGCCAGTCGGTCGAACCTTTCGGATCGAGCGACTCCAGCGCGACGTAGACGAACGGCTCGACCAGCCCATTCGCTTTCATCTCGCCAAAGTACAGTCCGAATTGGTCGCAGGGAAAACATTTCCCTTTCCGCTCCCCCGCCATTTCGGCCATCGAGCTGAACAGGGTATCCAACATGGCCGCGATCAATTGGTGCTCTGTCTTGTCCTTGCTCTCCGGCAGGTAGCGGCTGGCCGCAAGGAGAGACAGGATCATCTCCGCCCCGGCGAACGGTCCTTTCGTCGAATCCTTCGAAACCGAGACCGTCACCTTGTCCGGCCCGTCGCTGGTGACGCCCTGCCAGAGCAGGCCTTTCACCGCTTGGGCGGCCGTGCCCGCGCGCTCGGACTCGGAGTCCAGGCTCAGATAGCGAAGATGCGCGAGGAGGGCGGGGATTCGCTGGCCGCTCTGCGCGTATAGCTCGCCGAGCGCGAAATTGGCCGTCAGATACTTGGGTTCCGCTTTGACGGTTCGTTCGAGCGCCGACAGTGCTTCGGAATTGTCCCCGAGCCTCAAGTAGACGACGGCCAGGTTGAACCGCAGGCCGGCGTCTTCCGGGCTCTCGCGCAGGCCGCGCTTAAATAGGGAGATCGCCTTCTTGGGTTCTCCCCCGGCGTCGTAACAGCTGCCCGCGGTCACGTAGATCATCGGTCGAATCGGGGATTCGAGGCGCAAAGCCTTCTCCGCCGTTTCGTAACAGGCGCGCCAATCTTTCCGGGCGGCGAAGGTGAAGCTCATCTCGTAAAGGGCGGTGACGTTCTTCGGGTTCACGGCCAAGACCTGGCGATACTTGGCGAGTGCGCCGTCGAAGTCCCCCTGTTCATGGAGCGTGACGCCCTCCCGGATGGTGTAAATCTGTTCCTCCGGCGTCATTTCCTCCGCGTAAGCACGAAACCCCGGCGCGAGCAGCACCAGGCCCAGAAGAAAAATGCGCCAAGCCGTTCGGTCCCAGCCGCCCGCTTCGAATCTCGCCATCGGATGGCCCTCCCTAGTTCAAGCGCATCGGTGGGGTTAGACCCCTAACCTACCCGAATGATTCCCGCCTGCGCGATCGTACGCGCAATGCAATACGAGAACGCCAAAACGGTGCGCCCATGCCGCGGAAGGCTCGAAAGATGGGTTGAGCGGAATTCCAACAGCCGAGCGCTATGGGCCAAGAGACCGCGAGGACGCAGGACATGCGGAGACCGTCAGCTCTGTGAAATCGCCGCCGAGACGGCGGCGGTCCCAGGCCGAGCACACCCAAAGGAAGCAACGGCGGGGCATCGGGAACCTCGTTCCTCTACTGCGCATCGGTTGTGTTTTCCCTAGGAACGCCGTCTCGGCGGCCTTCTCTGCGCCAATGCTCGCGCCTCGTCAGGACTGAGCTGGTGCTCGGCGCTCCCAAAGCAACGCCGTCTCCGCATCCGCCAGCTCTTCCAAACGCCGCCGGTAGCCATGCATCTCGATCAACCGCCGCGCTTCGGCCAGCGCCGCGCGGTCGCCGAAGATACGGCCCCGGTAGAGAGCGATATCCGCCAAGTGCAGCGGCATCGGCCCCCGCTCTGCGATACCCTGCGCTTCGTCTAGATCCATACGGGCGGCGGCGGGGCTACCTTCTCGGCAAAGAAGCCAGGCTCGGGTGAGGAGGCCACGAACCAGGAACTCGACTGCGCCCGCCCGACGAAAGCCGTCCACAGCCTGTTCGATCTCGGCTCTCGCGGGGGCGAGGTCAGAGCCCGTCAGGATCGCCCTATTTACGGCAGCGCAGCCGAGAGTCAGGTGGTCAAAGGCTATGTCGAGAACCCAGCCCGCCTCCTCGCCACTCAAAATCTTCGTCGTCCGCGCCTCGACCTCGCGAAGCGCTTCCGAGAGCACCGCCCCGTCCGCTCCTGCCCCACTCCCTCGCCCCGCCGTTCGCTCGGCCTCGTCGAGAAGCAGATCGCAGTACCGAAAGCCCTGGAGCGAGTAGGGCCGCGGGTACTCGGGTCGCCAATCCTCTTTGAGCAGCTCCGCTTCGCGGAAGCGCGCCAGCGCTTCGGCCCGGCGGCCCGCCTGGTGCAGCACGTCAGCGTGGGTTGTGCGATTCAACATTCGCTGGTAGACATCCTCGGTACGGTCGGAGAAGGTCACGGACTGCTCCGCGTCCCGCAACGAAGCGAGGATGTCGCCCAGCGTCAGCTCCAGCTCGCTGAGGCTGGAGAGCCGGATGGCGGCGTTCTTCCAGTCATTTTGCGCGATTTCGATCGGCAAGCCCGCCCGCATCGGCTCCAGGGCCTCGGTCAGCCGCCCGAGGGCGCGCAACCGGAAGGCGGCCTGATTCAGAAGCCAAGCCTGGTCATCTTCGCAGAGCTCAGGTGAGACGCGGCTCCAGGGGGGACTGAAGAAACAAGCTACGGCACCCAGGTCGGCGCCGAACGCTCCGAGCTGCTTCGTGCTGAAAGCCTCTCTGCCTCTCTGGATGCGCTTCCAGTAGATCTCGTCGCACGCTTCTTGCTGACGACCCGCGTGACAACCGTGAGCCACGGCCTGGTAGAGTGGCTGGAGGCCTTCGAGAGTATCGGGATAGTGGGGGGTCGTGTCCCGCAAATGCTCAAACAGCCGCCCATGCGCGGCGCGCCAAGCTTCGGGGTAGTTATCGCGAAGCTGGCGGGCGAAGTACTCGCGGACGAGCGGTTCGGCCTCAAGACATGGTGTTCTCGAATCCTTAGAGGGCACGAGAGATAGAAGTCGGCACTCTTGGAGAGCGGAGACGGTGAGATTCCAATCGTCCTCGTAGAGCCCGACCAGCGCGTCAGTCAGTCCCGGGATCACCGGCGCCTGGCGCAAAGCACTGATGCAGCCGCCTTCCGCGGGACGATCGAACAATCCGAGTAGGCGAAGAACGGCAAGCTGCCGGGCGCCTTCTTCTCTTTCCCCCTCCAACCATTTCTCATAGGCTTCGATCGCCCGGAACGCATAACGACCTGTCCGCTCGTCGGCCTTTTTGAGGTCGACTCGATCCCTTCGTCGCACATCGCCGCCGTGCGCCCTCGCAAGGTAGCTCCCGATCAGGCTGATCGTCAGCGCGTGGCCGTCCACGTCTTCGACCAGCTGTTCGAGATCTTTCTGGGAGCCCTTCACCCCAAGCCTCTTGAGCAGCGTCACCCCGGCAGCCGTGCCGAGCCGCTCCAGCAACCACTCGGGTGCAGTGCTTCCGCGAAAGGTCTGGAGTTCCTTCACGCTCTCTCGCGTCGTCACGACGCATAATCCCGGATTCTGTCCGGCCAACCCTTTGAGTAAGGCGGCGACACCAGGATCTTTCAACTCCCCAACAAACGGGCTGCTCGGCGGGTGCTGGAGCGGTTCCATGCCGTCAAGAATCAGCAGCGTCCTCCGGTCAGCCACAAACTCCGCAAGCTTCGCGCCCTTGCCCCGCGAAGCCATTGGGCTCGCTGCGATCCTCTCACCCTCCTCTCCGCCGAAGAATCGCAGCGCCTCGTTTTCGAACGGTTCTCCGGAGGCCGAGCCTTCCTCTCGGGTGCCCTGGTTGTACGACCAGTCGAAGTAGTCCGCGCCGTCGTAGTCCCGCGCCGCGAGCCTCGCCGCCCATTGCGCAACGAGGGCGCTCTTGCCGACTCCACCCCAGGCGACTAACGTGAGAACGTTGATTTTCGGATTTGCCCAGGCGGCGTCCAGGGCTGATAACTCGGCTTCTCGACCGAAGAGCGTATCGGTCGTGCACGGGAGCCGGGTAGGGGCGATTCGGGCGATTTCGAGACCCGGACTTCGGGTCTTGGCGAGACCTTCTCGATCGTTCCTCGCGAGACGTTCGAGAATCAAATCCGCGATCTGCTGTGGGGAGCGGTCAGGAACCCAGATGTAACCGTCCCCTGAGAACAAACCGGGAATCTCCGTCATATCGAACCGAAACGGCATCACGGCCTGTGCGTTTCGCTTCTTGATCAGGTCTCGAACCGCGCGCCATTCAAAACGCCACCAGTCTTTCTCGTCGTACTTTTCGCAGAGAAAAACGGCAATCAGATCCGATTCCTTGTGGTACAGCCCTTGGAGATAGGTGTCGAAGTCTGGACGCGCAAATTCAGCCGCGTAGTAGGCATCGTAGAGAATGCACTCTCGCCCGATGCGAGCCGCCAGGCTGTCCGCGACTTGACTAACGAAGGCGCGTTCTTCGCCGGGAAACGAGAGCGCCACCCGGAACCTCTTGCGGGGAGCCTGCGTGTCCATTCAATCCTCCGGAAACAGCGCAGAGGATAACACTGGAAGACTTCGAGCGGTGGGGTTCTAGCCCGCGAGGACACGAGGAGACCGTCGGCTCTGCGAAAACGCCGCCGTCTCGGCGGCTTTCTTTGCGCCAACGCTCGCGCCTCGTCAGGGCCGAGCTGGTGCTCGGCGCTCCCAGGGAACTACCCCGGGGCCAGGCGCACGGCGCGCATCAATAGGTAGTTGCGTTCCGGGAGGCTGGTGGTCTTCTCGGCGGCCGTGCGGTAGAGGGAGGCGGCTGGGGTTGTCGGACATCCGTAGCAGCACGGAGTAGAGCGCGAGGATCTGCGGCCAGTCGGTGTCTTCGGCGCTCGGTGCTTCGTCGTGGACGGCGGCGATGGCGGCCTGGAGTTGATATTCGCCGACGGCACCCTGGCGTAGCGCGGCGCTCACCAGGGCGACCCCTTCTTCGATCCTGGCGGTGTTCCAGAGGCTCCGGTCCTGCTCGTCGAGCGGGATCAGCTCGCCTTGGGGTCCCGTGCGGGCGGCGCGCCTTGCGTCGGTGAGAAGCATCAGCGCCAGGAGGCCGGCGACTTCCGGGTCTTGGGGCAGAAGGTGATGGACGGCCCGAGTCAATCGAATCGCTTCGTTCGAGAGGTCGGTGCGGTGGAGCGCCGGGCCGGAGGTCGTCGTGTACCCTTCGTTGAAGATCAGATAGAGCACGTGCAGCACGGAGGCGAGGCGCCGTGCTCGCTCGTCGGGGTCGGGCAGGCGGAAGGGCACGCCCGATTTTTTGATGCTCTGCTTGGCGCGTTGAATCCGCTGCCCTAGCGTCGCTTCCGGGAGCAGAAACGCCTTGGCGATCTCGGCCGTCGTGAGGCCGCCCACGGCGCGCAAGGTGAGCGCGATCGCCGAGGAGGATGTGAGCGCCGGGTGGCAGCACATGAAGAGAAGAACGAGCGTGTCGTCGGGTTCGATCTCCAAGTCGCCGGAGATCGTGAGGTGATTTTCCGACTCGCCGTAGGTGTCGGGGACGACGACGAAAGCGGTCTCCTCGGCGAGGGCGGCCTCCCTGTGGCGGCGCGAGGCGTCACTGCGGACGGCATCGATCATCCGGCGCACCGCCACCTGGATCAGCCAGCCGCGCGGGTTGGCCGGGATTCCCTCTCGCGGCCATTGGGTGGCCGCGGCGAGCAGGGCTTCCTGGACCGCGTCCTCCGAGGCGGCAAAATCGCGGAACCGCCGGACCACCGCGCCGAGCACCTGCGGCGCGAGATCGCGCAGCAGAGGCTCGACGGATTGGTCCGGCGGGGGGATCACTTGATGTCCTTGTGCGAGCCCATGATTTCCCGCACCTCGATCCAGAGATGGTGGACCACCTCGCCGTCCGGCCCTGTGACCGTGCCGCCGGGGGCGGTCGAGAGGTCCGCGGCGATCTCTTCGGCGCGCTCGGGACTTTCGACGTCCACGATCCAGTAGCCGGCGAGAAACTCCTTCGATTCGGGGAAGACGCCGTCGGTGATCGGCCTGCCGTCCTCTCCCCGCCGGACGCGCTTGGCTTGGAGGGGGGTCGCGAGCCCTTCGGTGCGCACCAGCTCGCCCGTCTCGGTGTATCTCTTGTAAAACGCCCCCATGAAGGCGAAGTTCGCTTCGAGGATCTCTTTCGGCCATTTCATGAACTGGGTGTAGCCGTCGCGGGGTGAGCTCATGATCAGCATGTATTTCATGGCGTGGGCTCCTTGTTCGGTTCGGCGCCCCGGTGCGGGGCCGCCTTCATCTTCCAGGTCGGAGCGGATGGGGGGATTTCTACATCTGTCGGCAAAAAAACTTCAACTCGCCGGCAGCAGCAGCTTCAGCTCTTCGGCGGTGGGCTGAAAGACCACGGCGCCCACGGTACCCGGGCCGACGTGGGTGCCGACGATCGGTCCCATTTCTGCGAGCAGGAAGTCGGCGATCTGGAATTCCGCGCGGAGGATCGCCTCCAGCCGCTCGGCCCAGAGCGGGGCGGCGGCATGGGCGACGCCGACGATCACCGGGCGGCGGGGATCGACCTTCTTCTTCAAGAGATCGACCATCTTGCGTTGCGCCGCCCGGCCGCCGCGGACGCGATCGACCGGGCCGACCTCGCCTTCGGCGACGCCCAAGATCGGCTTGATGCCGAGCAGCTTGCCCATCATCGCCTGGGCGCGGCCGATGCGGCCGCCTCGGGCGAGGAATTCGAGCGTATCGACGACGAAATGGGCATGAAGCCGGCGGCGCATTCCCTCGATCCGGTGGGCGATGTCTTCGACCGCGAGGCCGCGCTGGGCGAGGCGGGCGGCGAACAGGACGAGCAGACCGAGCGGCAGGCTCGCCTGTTCGCTGTCGATCGCGCGGATGGTGGGCAGCGGCGGGTCGATGCCGTCGGGCTCTTCCCGGTCGATCGCCTGGGCGGCGAGCGCCGCGTGCTCTTCGGTGAGCGACATTTTGCGCGACAGGTGGATCGACAGCACGTGCGAGGCGCCGCGCAGGCGGCGGTATTGGGCGGCGAAATCTTCGACCGAGGGGGGCTGGGTGGACGGGTGCGAGCTGCGCGAGGAGAGCAGGTCGTAGAACTGGCGCGGCGTCAAATCGACCGCGTCGCGGTAGGTCTGGTGGCCGAAGATGACCGACAGCGGCACCAAGTGGATGCCCTCGCGCTTGAGCACCGCGTAGGGCAGGTCGGCGGAGGAGTCGGTGACGATCGCCACCCGTTCCCGGAACAGGCGGACCTCGACCAGGCCGCGATCTTCAAGCGAACGGATCTCGCGCGCGATCTCGCCGTCCGGCGCGGCCAGGCCATCGAGCAGCCGGCCGACCGGAATCCCTTCGCCCACCACCGAGAGGATCTCGCGCTGCAGCGGCGTGAGCGTCGCGTCGAACAGCGCGCGGCCGAGCTTCAGTTCGATCCGCGTCCGCGGGTCGGGCGCCTCCCCGAGGCTGTCTTCGATCGCGCGGGCCAGCAGCTCGCGGGTGGAGAGATCGATCGCGCGCTCCGGCGCCGCGCTCGCGGGGACGAATCGGAAGATGCCCTCGGCGCGCGGCGCGGCCATCCGGCAGAACGCCTTCAAACCGGCCGCCGGTCCGGAGCGCGCGGACACCACCTCGCCCCGGTCGAACGCGATCTCGCCCGCCGGCAGATGCAACCGGCCGCGCACCGCGGCGCCTTGCAGGCGCGGCAGCAGGGCGAAGAACGGCCAGCGCGAGACGTCGCCCACGAGAGCGCCCTGTTCGACGTCCACGTCGAGGGAAAGCTCGCGGCCGAGCAGCAGCAGGCGGACCCGTTCGAGCACCAGCGCGGGGGCGGCGTCGGCGAGCGGCAGGATCAGCGCCCGATCGGGCGCCGCGGCCTCCTGGGCCGGGGTGGCGGCGAGGAAAAGCACGGTGGCGCCGGGGCTCTCGGCGCGCGCGAGCAGGTCGGCGTACGACTCGGGCGGCTCGGCCGCCGCTCCGGCGAGCACCAGCACCTGCGGATCGAGGCCCGCGGCGAACGCCCGCCCCTGGTCGAGCGTGACCGCCGGAATGACTTCGTAGTCGAGCTCGGAAAGACCCGTCGCGAGGGCGCGGCGCCGCTCTTCTTGCGGATCGATGACGAGCAGGGTCTGCCGCTCCACGGTTCGTCCTTTAAAGGAGGCTTTCCAGGAACGACGAGAGATTTCTCGGCGCATCGACCGCCCGGCGCCATCGCTCGCGACCGGCGAGCATCGCGGTCGCCGGATCGGCCGCCGCGCCCGACTTTTCGCTCGACGGCTCGATCGGGATCCAGACGCCGGAGAGAAAACCGGGCGACTGCTCCGACCGCTCGATCAGCCCGGCCGCGAGCTTGGGATCGTCGCCGTCGCCCCACCAGATTCCGGCGCCGAGGCAGAGCGGCAGGACGTTTTCGGCCCGGGCGAGCGTCGCGGCGTCGAACGCCAAGAGGTGCAGCGCCACCTCGCCGCCCGGGCAGGCGAGCTTGATGCTGCCGCCGCGTTCGCGGGCGATCGATTCGAGGCGCTCCCACCATCCTTCGACCGGGGAGACCCAGGCGCCGAGCCGGGCGATGAAACGGTGCCAGGCGCCGGCTGAGGCGAGCATCAAAATATGGGTGGAGACGACCCCGCGGGAACCGCCGTGCAGGCGATCGATCGCGGCGAGCGCGCGCGCCTGCTCGCGCCGGCTGCTGGCTTGCGGATCGAGCGAAATCAAGGCGCCGTGCTGCGCGAGCGTCGCGAGCAGCAGGTCGATCGTCACCGGCGCCGCGAGCCCCCGCTCGTGCAGCGCCCGGCGGGTGGTGTTCGCCTCGGCCACCAGGGTGCCGAGCACCCGCTCGCCACCAGGGCTCAACAGCTCCGGCGGAATCTCGACCGCGCTCTTGTCGCCCAGCCGGATCGGCTCGTCCCAGTCCGGCAGGTGGCCGGCCCGGTTCGCGACCTCGTCGGACAGCCAGGCCGCCGTCATCAACAGGTGCGCGACGTCCACCGGCCGCGCCTCGGCCGGCACGCGCGGGACCTCGTCGAAGAAGCGGAACGTCCCTTCGGTGCCGGAGAGAGCCACGAGCGCCGCTTCCTCTCCGACCAGCGAAACGTTGCCGCGCACGCTCACCTCGGAGTGGACCAGGTGCCCGTCGCGCAGGATCAGGTCGATCGTCCGGCCCGCCCGCTCGATCGAGATGCGGCCGGAGCGGTTCGAACGTTCGAGCGATTGCAGGAGATCCCACAGCGGGTAGGCTTCGAGCGAGCCCGAGAGCTGGTGCCCCGACGGCGCCACCGCCGCTTGGGCCGGAGGCCGGTCGGCGAGCAGGTTTTTCACCCGCAGCAGCAGCTCCTCCGGCTCGAACGGCTTGGCCAGGTAGTCGTTGGCCCCTTCGCGCAGGCCGCGCACCCGATCGGCGCTCTCGCCATGGGCCGAGAGGATCATCACCGGCAGGTCGCGATGGCGGGGCGAGTCGCGCAGACGGCGCAGGACTTCCAGGCCGGAGATCTCGGGCAGCGACAAGTCGAGGATCACCGCATCGAACGCCTTGCGATCGAGCAGCGTCTCCACGCGGCCGGGATGCGAGGCGGTCTCGACCTCGAAGCCGGCGCGGCGCAGGGTGAGCTCGACCAGCAGCAGGATGTCCGGATGGTCGTCGACCGCGAGAATGCGGCGCACGGGATCGGGCCCCGAGCCGGCGGAAGCGCCCGCCGAGGCTTCGGCGCGTTCGCCGCCCCCGTTCGGCGCAGGGGAATCCACCGCTTGCTTCCGCATCCTCAAGTCCTCTTGCGCCGGAGAGTAGGGGGTGTGCCGGCCGGTGAGGCCGCACCCTACCGCACAGCAATCCTCGGGCCAGGGTTTGATCCTATCTCTTTCGCTCCGGGCCGCGCGCTTCGAGCGCCTGGCCCCGGCGCAGCTCGGAGGCGGCCTCCGCCCCGCGCCCCGCGCGCTTCAAGACGTCGGCGAGAACGTAATGCCCGAGCGCCGCGAATGGAGATGCGGCATCGAGGGCCAGCCCTTGCCGCGCCTCGGCCGCCGCTTCGGCGGTTCGACCCAGCTCCAGCAACGCCTGGGCATGGTAAAAACGACCGACCGCAAAATCCGGATCGGCCCCAACGGTCTGCGCGAACGCCGCTTCCGCCCCCCGCGCGTCGCCCCGCCGCGCGAGCAGGCGGGCGAGGTTGAACCAGGCTTTGTAGGCTTCCGGATAATCGGCCGTCTCGGCGCGGTAGGCCGCTTCGGCGCCCGGCAAATCCCCTTCGGCCTCTTTGACCAGCGCCAGGTTGTAGCGCGCGTGGCGCGCCTTGGCATCGATCGCGAGCGCCCGCGACAGCGCCGCCTCCGAGCCGCTCAAGTCCTTCTTGCGGAACGCCACCACCGCCCGACCGACCTCGGCGCGCGCGGTGCCCGGCTCGATGTCGAGCGTGCGGACAAACCAGCGCTCGGCCTCATCGTCGCGCCCGGCGTCCAGCAGCACCTGCGCCAGCCGGTAGGAGATCTGGCCGTTGTTCGGGTCCTGGTCGAGAAACTTGCGATAGCCGAGCACGGCGTCGTCGATCTTACCCGTGGCGACCAGCGTGTCGGCGAGGCCGATCATCGCGTAATCGTGGTCGGACCGTCGCTTCAGCGTCTGGCGGAAGTCCGCCGCCGCCGCGTCCCATTGGCGCTTTTGGAACTTCGCGTTGCCGCGCCCGAACCAGGCGTCGATCACTTCCGCGTCGCGCGCCAGGACCTGATCGTAGGTCGCGATCGCCTCGTCGGGTTTGCCGTCGGAGAGCTGCTCGCGCGCCCGGGTCATCAGGTTGTAGACGTCCAGCCGGTCCTTCGGATCGGGCAGCTCGCGGAAACTCTTGCCCGCCGCGGCGTCACCCATCGAGCCGACGTAGCCGAGCGCCGCGAGCTTGCGGAGCGTCTCTTCGTCCTCTTCGAGCGGCGCCGAGGCCGATCCTTTCGCTCCCGCGGGAAGCGCCGCACGCTCCTTTTCGATCGCGGCATCGACCTCGCGGTCGAGCGCCGCAAGCCGGCCGCGCAGCTCGGCGACCGTCCGCCGATCGTCGGCCGCGAGGTTGTTCAGCTCGCCCGGATCGGCGGCCAGGTCGTACAGCTCCGGCCGCGGCGCCTCGATGAAGTGCCAGCGGTCGGTGCGGATCGACCGCAGCTCGCTCCAGCCGTAATGGAAGCGGGGATAAAACGCCTCGCTGTAGCCGGAGGGGGCCGCCGCCGGAGGGTCGTGCCGCGAGAGCAGCGGCACCAGGCTCCGGCCTTGACCCGCAAGACGGCCGCCGGGACCCTCCGGGCCGCCGACCCCGAGCAGATCGAGCAGCGTCGGAGCCACGTCCACGTTCTCCACCACCGAGGCGATCCGCCGCCCGGCGAGGCCGGCGTACGGTCCGGCGAGCAGAAACGGCACGTGCGTGGTCGGCTCGTAGATGAAAAACCCGTGACCGTGCTCGCCGTGCTCGCCCAAGCTTTCGCCGTGGTCGGCGATCACCGCCACGATCGTCCGCTCGGTCAAGCCTTGCGCTTCGAGCCCCGCGAGCAGGCGGCCGACCAGCTCGTCGGTCCAGGCGATCTCGCCGTTGTAGGGATGACCCTTGTAGCGCGAGGCGAACGGCTCGGGCGGATCGTAGGGCGAATGCGGATCGTAGAGATGCACCCAGGCGAAGAACTTCTCTCGGGCGCCGCGCTCGCCGATCCATCGGAGGGCGTGCTCCACCGTGACGTCGCCGCGGCGTTGGATGTCGCCCATGCTCATGGTTTTGAACTTGGCGAGGTCGAAGTCGTCGTAATAGGTCTCGAACCCTTGCGCGATCCCCCACCGGTGGTCGAGCACGTAGGCCGAGACGAACCCGGCCGTAGCCCAGCCGCGGGCGGCGAGAATCTCGGCGAGCGTCACCTTCTCCGCGCCGACGCGAAAACCGCCGTTGTCGCGCACGCCGTGCATCGCCGGCAGCTCGCCGGTCATCAGCGAGGTGTGCGACGGCAGCGTCAAAGGAACCGGCGAGATCGCCCGCTCGAACAGCGTGCCGCGCGCGGCGAGCCCGTCGAGGTTGGGGGTCGCAGCGTCCTTGCCGCCATAGCAGCCGAGCCGGTCGGCGCGCGTGGTGTCGAGCGTGATCAGGAGGACGTTCAGCTCGCCGGGGGCGATGCCGCGCGGCAGGCCGCCGAGCGCACCCGAACGGCGGAGGCCGAACCAGGCGGCGAAGGCGAGAAGGATCAGCACCCCGCCGACGGCGAGGGCGAGTATCCGGCGCGACCGCGGCGAACGAGGCCGACGCGTCGGGGTAGCTGGCGCGGGCGACGGAGGGGGCGGCGTGCCGCGCGGGCGTTTTCGGGCCATGGAGGCCGATATCGTAGCAGCGCCCGTTGCGATTACCTGTTGGGCCGGCGGACCGCCCTCACCTTGCCGCTCTTTCCGCCGCCGCAGAAGAACCGGTCGACGCCGTCGGACTCAAGCCCCGAAACGCCCGCTCCGGGCGGCATCTCCAGCCTCTCCAGCACCTCTCCCGTGCGCGGATCGACCCGCCGCAGGTCGCTCTCGTCCCCCTCCCAGGTGCCGTGCCAGAGCTCGCCGTCGAGCCAGGTGACTCCCGTGACGAAGCGGTTGGATTCGATGGTGCGCAGGATCTCCCCGGATTGGGGATCGACCTGATGGATCTTGCGGTCCCGATACTGCCCCACCCAGAGCGTCCCTTCGGCCCACGTGAGCCCCGAGTCGCCGCCGTGGCCGGGCGCCGGGATCGTCGCGAGCACGCGGCCGGTCCGCGGATCGATCTTCTGGATGCGATCCTCGGCGAGCTGAAACAGATGTCGGCCGTCGAAGGCCGTTCCGGCATGCGCGGCGACATCGATCGAGCGCAGGATCTCACCGCTCCCGGGACCGCTCGCGGGATCGAAGGCGTTCAGCCGGTCGCCGGAAGCGAACCAGACGTTCTCGCCGTCATACGTGACTCCGTGCACGCTGTCGGCACCTGAAAAGGGTCCGTATTCACGGACGACGTCGGCGGTGGAGGTGGGAGGCGAGGCGTGGATCGAAGGGCTCATGATCGCCATGTTAATCAATCGGCAGAGGACCCGGGAGTAACAAAGTCGTCGTGAATCCCAAGGTCGGCGGGGTCATCCAACGGCGGGCGCGGCCGCGGCCGACCGCCTGCACCTTGCCGGATGCCGAAAGCTCTTCCAGCGCCCGTTGCACGGTGCGTTGGCCCGTCTGCAGCGCGAGGGCGAGGCCTGAGCTCGACCACGATTCGCCGTCGGCGAGAAAGGCGAGCACCGCCGCGTGCTCCCCTTCGACTTCGACCGGGCGCGCGAGAACCACGACCGCCCGTGCGCCGAGCGGTGCGAGGGCAAACCCGCGCTTCGTGGCGGTCACATCGGCCGCTTTTCGCAGCAGCGTGCGAAGCCGCCCGATTTCGACCCGCAGCCGCGCGCGATGCGATTCGTCGGCGAACCTCGATCCGAAGGCCCGCGCGATGAGCTGGTCCCGCGATACGTCCGCCGGCCATGCCTCAGCGAGAGCGCGGGCGAGCGCGAACAACACCGGCCGGGTCGCGAGCGGGATCACCGCGCCCGCGCGGTGTACGACGTGACGGCAGGCGTCCACGACCAAGGCGTCCGACGCGAGCAGCGCCTCGACCTCTTCGAGCCGGAGCAGCCGCTCCTCGCCGCCCGCGATCCGGCGCGCGGCGGGAGTCTCCAGAACTTGAAATGCGCGTTCGACCTCCGCCGCGAGCGCGGGGATTCCTGCGTCGCGCGCCGCCCGCTCGGCCCGTTCGAGCGCGGCGCGCGCATCCTCCGTGCGCAGTCGCCGCACCGCGATCCCCGCGATCACCAGCTCGTGGGCGGCTTGCAGCGCGGGCGGCAGGCGCGCCGGGTCGAGATCGGCGAGCGCGCGCTCGGCCTCATCGAGGCGCCCGATCAGGAGGTTCCGGCGAATGGCCAGCACCCGCGCATGGGTGGCGTTGGTCCGGTCGCCGTGCCTTTCGAGCGTCGCACGGGCGGCATCGAGCGCTTTTTCGGGCCAACCCAAATCGCGCGAGACGAGGGCCACTTCGGCCTCGGCGACGATGCACTTCGCGCGAGCCACGGCCTCTTTCGGACCGAAGGCGCGCGCGGCGCTTTTGAGGAGAGCCTTCGCCCGAACGAGATCGCCGAGCTGCGCCATCGCGAGGCCGCGAAGCGCCAGGCCCGGCGCGTCGTCGCGCAGGGCGACCCGCTTCAAGGCGCCGAGGGGATCGCCCGCCGCGAGCGCCCGCGCCGCGGCCGTGATCAGCGAGTCCATCGAAATAATCCCGTCACACTTGTCACTCCCACCCCTTCCGAACTGGCGCTTAGGCTACCTCAAGACAAACGGCCATCCTGGCCCGGAAGGAGAAACGAAGATGACAACGCACACGATCGGAACCCGGAACGAATGGCTCAAGGCACGGCTCGATCTGCTGGAAGCGGAAAAAGAGCTGACGCGGCAGAGCGACGAACTGGCGCGGCGGCGGCAGGAGCTGCCCTGGGTGCGGATCGACAAGGAATACCGTTTCGAAACCGCCGAAGGGAGCGCCACCCTCGCCGACCTGTTCGGCGGGCGCTCGCAGCTGCTCGTCTACCACTTCATGTTCGGGCCCGACTACAAGGCCGGCTGCCCGTCCTGCTCGGCGATCGCCGACGGGTTCGACGGCTCCGTGGTCCACCTGGCGAATCACGACGTCACGCTCACCGCCGTGTCGCGCGCGCCGCTCGCGAAGCTCCTGGCCTACCGGCAGCGGATGGGTTGGACGTTTCCGTGGGCGTCGTCGTTCGGCGGCGACTTCAATTTCGACTTCTCCGTCGGATTCACCGAGGAACAGCAGCGCGAAGAGGGCATCGAATACAACTTCCGGCGCGAAGCGCCAATTCACGGAGAAGCCGGCGGCGGCGGCGCGGTCCAAGAGATGGCGAACGGGGCCGGCGTGGATGTGCCCACGTACCTACGCGAGAGGCCGGGGCTCTCCGCCTTCGTGCTCGAAGACGGCGTCGTCTACCACACCTATTCCGCCTACTCGCGCGGGGTGGACGCGATCTGGGGCATGTATCCGTGGCTCGACAGAGCCCCCAAGGGACGCAACGAAACGGGCGTCTGGTGGCGCCGCCACGACGAGTACCCAGCGGCCTGAGCGCGGGCGAGCGTAGGGGCGGAGCTTGCCTCCGCCCGCCGTTGGCGTAGATCTCGGGCGGAGGCAAGCTCCGCCCCTACGAAAGGTTTTTTTAGGGATTGGAGATCACCACACATGGCTACCGAGCGAGTTTCAGAGCGAGCTTTCCTCGGCGTCTCGGCGCTGCTCTTCGCCGCCAGCGCCGCTTTGACGATCTTCGGGTGCGCCTCCATGTCGATGGCCGGAATGCGAATGCCCGGCGGCTGGACGATGTCGATGACGTGGATGCGGATGCCCGGCCAGACCTGGCCGGGCACAGCGGCGGCGTTTCTCGGCATGTGGGTGGTGATGATGGTGGCGATGATGCTGCCGTCGCTCGTTCCGATGCTCCGGCGCTATCGCGAAGCAGTTGGCGGGAGCGGCGAGCCGCGCCTCGGCCGGCTCACCGCGCTCGTGGGCGCGGGCTACTTCTTCGTTTGGACCGCCTTCGGGTTGGCCCTGTTTCCGCCGGGGGTGGCGCTCGCGACGATCACTATGAAATTGCCGGCCCTCTCGCGCGCCGTTCCCATCGCGATCGGCGGGATCATTCTCTTCGCCGGTCTCCTCCAGCTTTCCGCATGGAAGGCGCGTCAGCTCGCCAGTTGCCGCAAGGCGCCGAGGCACGGCCGGCCGCTCGAAGCCGACGCCGGAACAGCCTGGCGCCATGGCCTCCGCCTCGGACTCCACTGTATCTATTGCTGTGCGCCCCTCACCCTGATCCTCTTGGGTCTCGGAGTGATGGACCTGCGCGCAATGGCGGTCGTGACGGCAGGAATCACCGTCGAACGTCTCGCCCCGGCCGGTGAGCGTATCGCGCAAGCGCTTGGGGCGGTCGTCGTCGGGGCCGGGTTGCTGCTGATCGCGCGGGCCGCCGGGCTTCGATGAGGCGGGATGCCGCCCTGAGCGCTGGTATCCTAGCCGCGCTGGGAGAGCCTCATGACCAAAGCCAACCCGAAAATCGGCGCCGTGTTCGGCGTCCATGAAGAAAAGACCCTGGAGCAGCTGCGCGACGTCGCGGTTCACGCCGAAAAGGTCGCTCTGATGGCCGACGGCCACCTGGGCTACGTGATGCCGATCGGCGGCGTCGCGGCGTACAAAAACCAAGTCTCGGTGGTGGGGGTCGGGTTCGACATCGCTTGCGGCAACTGCGCGATCCGCACCGACCTGCTCGCCGAGCGGTACGAGCGGCGCGACCTGACCCGCTTCGCCGACGAGATCGCGGCCGAGATCTCGTTCGGCGTCGGCCGGAAGAACCGCTCCGACGACGCGCCGGTCGATCACCCGTTGTTCGAAGATCCCGCCTGGGACGGAATTCCCGCGCACCATCGCGGCAATTTGCGCGAAAAGGCGCGCACCCAGCTCGGCACGGTGGGCAGCGGCAATCATTATGTGGACGTGCTGGTGGACGACGACGGGTTCCTTTGGGTCGGCGTCCATTTCGGCTCGCGCGGTTTCGGCCACACGGTCGCCTCCGGCTTTCTGGCGATCGGCGCGGGCGAGGCCTGGGGCACGCGGGTGCCCGAGACGGAGGTGCTGTTCGATCTAGCCTCCCCCGCGGGCGACGCCTATTACCACCTGATGGAGCTGGCCGGCCGTTACGCCTACGCCGGCCGCGAATGGGTGGCGCGGAAGACCGTCTCGATCCTCGGCGGAACCGAGACCGACCTGGTCCATAACCACCACAATTTCGCCTGGCGCGAGACCCACGGCGGCGAGGAGCGGATCGTCGTGCGCAAGGGAGCGACCCCGGCGTTTCCCGGCCAGCGCGGCTTCGTCGGCGGCAGCATGGGCGACGACTCGGTGATCCTCGCCGGGCGGACGAGCGAAGACCCAAAAGTGCGCGCGCTTCAGGAGGATTCGCTCTATTCGACCGTCCACGGCGCCGGCCGCGTGATGTCGCGCACCCAGGCCGCGGGGAAACGGAACCGCAAGACCGGTGAGGTGATCCGCCCCGGTCTCGTGACGCCGCAGATGATGGCCCAATGGCTCGACGAGAAGGGCGTGATCCTCAGGGGCGGCGGGCTCGACGAATCGCCCCACGCCTACCGCCGCCTGCCCGACGTGCTGGCGGCCCAAGGAGCCACGATCGAGGTGGAGACCACCCTTCGGCCGCTGATCGTGGCGATGGCCGGCGCCGACGAATTCGATCCTTATAAGGACTGACGAGAAGGGCCGGAACCGCGTGCCCTGCCCGGGCGGCCACGGGGGGCCGCCCCTACATCGGCTCTCGGCTGGCGAAGGGCAAATGTGTAGGGACGGCCCCCCGTGGCCGCCCGGAAGTTCCGGCCCTTTCTCGCTCGTCCCATCCCACCTCCCGGGCGTGGCGATTCTGTTACGATCGCCTCAGGTTTCAGCGCGTCGTTCGTCCATCACCCAGCGGTCCCGGCCCTTCGGGGGCGGGAGCCCTTCCGAGGAGGCGTGTATGTCGATGTTGTCGCGGCACCGAAAAACATTGGCCCGAACCGCAGCCGCTCTGCTGCTCGTCGCAGGCGCCTCCGGCGCGCTCTGGGCGCAGAGCAAGACCTCCAGCGCGCTCAACGGCCGGGTGACGGGAGACGACGGCGCGGCGTTGCCCGGCGTGACCGTCGAGATCTCCAGCCCCGCGTTGATCGGCGGCGCCCGCACCACGATTACCGACTCCGAAGGGCGCTACCGCTTTCCCGAGATCTCTCCGGGCCTCTACACCGTGAACGTTTCGCTCCAAGGCTTCCAGAGCGTCCGCCGCGAGGGGGTGACCCTGTCGCTCGGCTCCTCGACGGAGCTGCCGATCAAACTCGGCATTCAGGCGCTCGAAGAGACTCTCGTGGTCGTGGGCGAAGCGCCGACAATCGATGTCCAAAGCTCCGGAACGACCACCAATCTGCCCACCACCTACCTAGAAAACATTCCGGCGAGCCGCTTCCAGGTGGACGTGATCAACCTGGCGCCTGGAATCAACAACGACTCCGCGTTCGGCGGCGGCGGCTCTTCGGCCAACGCCTATCAGCTCGACGGCGTGGACGTCTCGGACCCCGAAGGAGGCACCGCCTGGGCGTTCGTCAACTTCAACATCGTCGAAGAGGCCCAGCTGGTGGGCTTGGGCGCGCCGGCCGAATACGGCGGATTCACCGGCGTAGTGTTCAACAGCATCACCAAGAGCGGCGGCAACTCGGTGAAGGGAAGCGTCGAGGCCTATTACACGAACGACTCGCTCACCGGCAACAACTCCGACATCGAGGGGCTCACCCCGACGACCGACAAGTCGTACGACACGAACGTCCAGTGGGGCGGCCCGATCCGAAAGGACAAGCTCTGGTATTTCCTCTCCGGCCAGTACGTCGCGGACGACACCTCGGACGGCGGTCCGATCCGCACCGAGCGCGAT
>DATMZU010000342.1:0-2045 GCA_035607435.1 Thermoanaerobaculia bacterium
ATCGCCGAGGTAGTCGTCGATCGTCGACGGGGCCGGCGGGTTGAGCGGACGGGGCTGTTCCTTGTCGAATCGCCCGGCCAGGCTTTTCGCCACGGCGGCCTCGCTCTCCTTATCGAAGTCCGGCCCGGCGTATTTCTGATAGAGCGCGCCGTACTGCTGGGTGAGCCCGAAGTTCGTGTCCTCGCGCATCGCCGCAACCCAGGCGTCGGTCGCCTTTTTCCACTCGGCCTGGCTCTTGAGGCCAAACTTCGCGAGCACCTTCGTCATGTCCGCGCCCGGCGGCCGGGTGAGCGCCACGGCGATTTGGGCGTAGCGGTCGAGCGTCAGGCCGCCACGCACCTCCTGGCTGCGGTCGGGCGTATCGGCGAAGTTCTCCTCGGTCACATAGTGGCTGTTGAGCGTCTGGAACCGCGCTTCGAGCCGGCCCGACGGGTCGGCGCGGAAACGCTCGAACCAGGACGCGTAGGCCTTCTCGTACTCCGCGCGCGACGAGCCCTGCTCGGCAAGCCAGCTCTCGAACGCCTCATCCCCGGCCTCCTCGCCGTGCTGGGTCCGCAAAGTGGTGAACCGGGCGAGAGCCTTCGCCAGCCGGTCGAGGTCGAACCCCGCGTAAACCTCGCTGCCCAGGGCGGGAGGATCGGCGGCAAACGCGGCCCGGGGGGTGAAACCGTCGCTACCGAAGAGAGCAGAGAGAACGGCAAAGGCGAAACACGAAAAACGGACGAACGACGAGCGGCGAGACATGGGTACAACCTCCCTTGGGGGATGAAAGACGCGAAAACTGCGCGGCGGTCCTAGAGATCGGAGGAGAACGCCCGAGCGCGGAGGTCTCGTCCGAGGGCCGTGCGGCGCGCTCGTTCCACGGCTCCCGGACTCAAGGGTCGCGAGTTGCCCCCGCCCCGAGGACAGCATCGCACACCATCCCCACCTCCTTCGCCCCGAGCACCAGCGCGCAGCTCCGGAGGGCGTCGATCCCCAGCAGGCCGTCGGGGGCGCAGGGGGAGGTCGCGGCTCCGATCGAGACGTCGAGCGTTCGGAGCCGGCCGGCGAATCCGACGGCCGTTCCGGCGGCGCGGAGGCGTTTCTCTTCTCCTCCGGAGATTCCCATGGTGCGCCCGCCGGATGTCGTACGGTCCGAAAGGGAGCGGGCGACCGCGGAATCCCGTTGCAGCTCCGAATCGGTCGCGCCGCTGTCGAGCAAGAGGATGGTGGACGTTCCCCCTACAGTGGCCGGCACGGCGTAGAGCCGGTTGGCGAGATCGGCGCCGGCCACTTCGCAGATTTTCGCCTCGGGCACGCGCGTCGCGCCGAGGCGGGCGAGCGCGTTTTCGAACGGTTCGAACCGCAGCTCCGGCACCCTCAGATCGAGCACCGCGGCGAGCCCATTCGGGGCGAGCAGCTGGGGCGAGAGCAGCCCGCCGAGCTCGTTCGTCTCGAAGAGGGGCGGAAAATCCGCGATTCCCGCGGCTTCGATCTTCAAGGTCGAGCCGTCCGGAAGAGTACCGGCCACACCACGGACAACCCGGAGCGGCACCGCGCGGCCGGACGCGTCGCGCATCGTAGTCGCCGTCTCCACGGTTGAAAGCCCAGCGTTCTTGACGAACCAGGCCGCGAAGGTCGAAACGCCCGCTCCGCTATCGACCAGAAACCAGGCCGAGCGACCGCCGATCGTGAGCCGCACCGCCGGGCTCGGGAAGCCCGCGGCCACCAGCCGTTCGTCGTAGCGCAACGGGATGGAGGCCGAGGCGGGGCGCACCCCATCGCACGGCTTCGGCGGCGGCGCGGGCTCCTGCGAACCCAGGCCGGAGGCGGCAAACAGGAGGGCCAGGCCCAGAAGACCTAAGCGCTTCGGGGGATTCAGGAACGAGATCGCCATCAGCCTCCCGTCAGCTGGAGAAACTTCCGCAGAATCCCCAGGTAGCCGCGAGACCAGCGGAGGGCGGTGCCGTCGCGCAGGGTCACCGCGTATTCGCCGCGAGAGGTCGGGCGCAGCTCGCGGATCTGGTCGAAGGCCACGATCGCGGAACGACGGATGCGGGCAAACA
>DATMZU010000348.1:0-3617 GCA_035607435.1 Thermoanaerobaculia bacterium
TAGAAGCCGGGCCGGTCGAGGCGCTTGCCGCCGACCAGGACGGTGCCCCCTTCGGATTTCGCGCGCTCGATCGCGGCCATCATGTTTTCAACCGCAGCCTCGTCGATCAGCGGTCCCATCAGCGTGCCGGGCTCGGCCGGATCGTTCGGCCGGATCGAACCGTAGGCCTTGGTCAGGCGCTTCTTCATCTCGGCGGCGATTCCCTTCTGGAGGAACAGGCGGCGGGTGGAGGTGCAGCGCTGGCCCGCCGTGCCGACCGCGGCGAACAGGACGGCGCGGAGCGCCAAATCGAGATCCGCGTCGTCCATCACCACGATGCCGTTGTTGCCGCCCAGCTCCAGCAGCGCGCGGCCGAAGCGGTCGGCGAGCACCTTGCCCACCTCGCGCCCCATGCGCACGGAGCCGGTGGCGGAAATCAGCGGCACGCGCGGATCGGCGACCAGCTTCTGGCCCACGCCGGTCCGTCCGCCCATCACCAGGGTAAAGATCGCCGGGGCGTGGTTCCGCTCGAGCACCTTGGCGGCGATCTTGGTGACAGCAATCGCGGTCAACGGCGCCTGGTGCGACGGCTTCCAGATCGAGGAGTCGCCGCAGACCGCGGCGACCATCGCGTTCCAGGCCCAGACCGCCACGGGGAAGTTGAACGCGGTGATCACGCCCACCGGCCCGAGCGGATGCCACTGCTCGTACATCCGGTGCTGCGGCCGTTCGGAGTGCATCGACAGGCCATAGAGCTGGCGCGACAGGCCGACCGAGAAATCGGCCATGTCGATCATCTCCTGCACCTCGCCCTGACCCTCGGAGAGGATCTTGCCCACTTCGTATGTGACCAGCAGGCCCAGCTCTTCCTTGTGCTTGCGCAGCTCGTCGCCGATCTGGCGGACGATCTCGCCGCGCCGCGGAGCGGGCCAGGTCCGCCACTCTTCGAACGCCTTGACGCTCGCCGCGGCGACCCGCTCGTAGTCCTCTTCGGTGGCCAAATGGACGGCGGCGATCGGCTCGCCGGTCGCCGGATTGAGCGACAGCACGCGCTCGCCATGGGTCTCGAACCAGGTGCCGTCGAAGGCCCCTGGATTGTCGTCGCCGATCTCCAGGGCTGCGAGGACTTCGGCAACGCGATTTTCGGTGGTAACGGTCATGAGAACTTATCTCCTGAGAGAAGAAGGAATACGAGGTTGGGGGAGGCGCGCCGGGGGCTCGCGAGGGGGAAGGATATCTCAGGGCGGGTTCTCACTCACCCGCAAGGACGTAAGGGGCGGAGACAAGACGAGCCTCCACCCCGACCGGAACATCGCCCTATTCCGGAGGAGCCGCCGGTCCCGGTACGCCCGCCGTTCCCAGTCGCAGCCGTTCCGCGCGGCGGACGAAGTAGTAGATGACCGCGCCGAGGAAATGGCCGAAGAGGATCACCAGCACCCAAGTCAGCTTTTCGTTCGAACCGGCGGGCTCTTTCTGGAGGCAATCGACGAGCATCCAGACCCAGAACGCGAGGCCGCCCAGGACGAGCGGGACGAAGAGGAGAAAGCAGGCAAGCTGGGGCAATCCGTTGTCGAACATTGAATCCTCCGGGAATTCCGCATTTTGCCAGAACCGGAGCCGGGCGTTCGATCTTCCGGGCTCCCTTGTGATCGGACCCCCTTTCGGCCGGTGCGTTGAGTAGACTCAGGGCCAAGCCATGTCGGATGACGCTCCATCGCCGGGGGAGCCCGCTTTCGCGGCGGAAGAGGGCGAGACCGTCTATCTGGGGCCGAGCGGCGCGGCGGTCAAGGGAGAGCCTCCGCTCGCGACCCAGCCGGCGGCGGATTCGGACGCGCGGAGCCATCCGGCCGGATCGGATGAGCTGGCCCGCGGGAGCGTCGTCGATCGGTTCGTGATCCTCGACGTGGTCGGCCGGGGCGGCATGGGGGTTGTCTACGCCGCGTACGATCCGGAGCTCGACCGGAAGATCGCCCTCAAACTGGTGCGTCCGAATCGGCCGGGCGCGGGCGAGGGGCAGCTGCTGCGCGAGGCACAGGCGATCGCGCGGCTGTCGCATCCGAACGTCGTCGCGGTCTACGACGTCGGCACCCACCGCGATCAGGTGTTCCTCGCGATGGAGCTGGTCGAGGGGAAAAACCTCGGTCCGTGGCTGGCGGAAACGCCGCGCTCCGTGCGCGAGATCCTGGACGTTTTCGTCGCGGCGGGGCGCGGCTTGGCGGCGGCGCACGCGGCGGGCTTGGTCCATCGCGACTTCAAGCCGGACAACGTGCTGATCGGCCGCGACGGCAGGGTGCGGGTCGCCGACTTCGGCGTCGCCCGCCGTTTCGAATCGCCGGGCGAGGAAACGACGGATTTCCCCGACCTGCCCGAAGAGGCACTTTCCGCGCGCTCGACCCGCTCTCGATCCACCCTGGCCGTGGCCGAGGCGACTCGATTCGGGGTGGCGGTCGGGACCGTCCCCTACATGGCGCCCGAGCAGCTGCGGCGCGGTGTGGCCGATGCGAAGAGCGACCAGTTCGCCTTCTGCATCGCCCTATTCGAAGCGCTCTACGGCGAGCGGCCGTTCGCCGGCCAGGGCGCCCTCGACCTGGCGCTCGCGATGGAGTCGGGGGAGCTGCGCACGCCGACCCCTGCGGGCCGGCGGGTCCCGTCCTGGATTCGCGCGGTGCTCGCGCGCGGCCTGGCGTTCGATCCCGCCGCGCGCTTCCCGTCGATGGACGACTTGCTCGCCGCCCTCTCCCATGATCCGGCCGTCGCCCGGCGGCGGATGTGGAGTCTCGCCGCCGTGGTGGCGATCCTGATCGTCGCGGGTCTCGGCTTGCGCGAGCTGGCCCTTCGCCGTGGCCGGATCTGCGCCGGGGGCGAAGCGAAAGTCGCGGAGCTGTGGAACCCCGAGCGCAAAGCCGCCGTTCACGCCGCGTTCCGCGCGACCGGACTGCCTTTCGCCGAGGGGACCTGGGCCGGAGTGGAGCGCGTGCTCGATCGCTATATGGAGAGCTGGGCCGGCATGCACCGCGAGGCGTGCGAGGCGACCCGCGTGCGCGGCGAGCAGTCGGAGACGCTGCTCGATCGGCGGATGTTCTGCCTCGATCAGCGCCTGCGCGATGCGGGCGCGCTGATCGACCTGTTCCGCCATGCCGACGGCGCGGTGGTCGAGAAATCGGTGGCCGCCTCGGCCGATCTTCCGGCGCTCGCCTCGTGCGCGGACCTCGCGGCGCTCAACGCGCGGGTGCCGCCGCCCTCCGATCCCAAAATCCGCGCCGCCGTGCGCGGCGTGGGACAGCAGGTCGCCGCGGCGCGGGCGAGCTTCGCGGCCGGGCGATACAAGGCCGGGATCGATCCGGCGCGCCGCGCGGTGGCCGCCGCCCAGAAGATCGCCTATGCGCCGCTCCGCGCCGAAGCGTTGACCGTTCTCGGCGGATTCGAAGAGCGGACCGAAGATTTCGATGCGGCGCGCGCGACGCTCCATGCCGCCTGGTGGACGGCGGAGGCGGGGGCCGATGACGAAGTGAAGACCCGGGCGGCGACCGAGCTGATGCGGGTCGAGCGGCTGCAAACCCGCTTCGACGTCGGCGGCGAATGGGGGCGTTTCGCCGCGGCGACGCTCGATCGGCTGGGGTCCGAGCCGAGCCTGCGGG
>DATMZU010000350.1:0-3119 GCA_035607435.1 Thermoanaerobaculia bacterium
GGTTTGCAGTGTGGCTCCCCCTTGGGCGGGCCGTGGACCGGAAGATGATGAATCAAGAGCTGGATCATGCTGTCCTTTGCGGCTCTGTAAGGTGCTTCGAGAGAGTCCAGGAAATCGATGATCTGGCAGTACCCTCGGGGATCGACGACAGCCAGGACGTCCCATTGGGCTTGAGCGATTCGAGCAAGTCTCACGTTAATCTCCAGGTTAACTCTCTGTCAACCTCGGGCCATCCGGCGATCGAGGCTTCGGTACTGGATCGCTTCGGCGAGGTGGACGGGTTGGATCGGGCCGCCGCCGTCGAGATCGGCGATGGTGCGGGAGACTTTGAGCACTCGGTCGAGCGCGCGGGCGGAGAGGCCGAGGCGTTCGAAGGCGGCTTCGAGGAGTGCGCGTCCTTCGGTCGTGGTGGTACAGAAGCGGCGCAGCTCCTGGGTGTTCATCGCGGCGTTGATCGGGGAGGGAGACTCCGGGCCGAAGCGCGCGGCCTGCTGCTCGCGGGCGCGGCCGATGCGGGCGGCGACGTCCGCCGTGGTTTCGCCGCTCGTGCCGCGGAGTTCCTTCAAGGAGACGGCCGGCACCTCGACGTGGAGGTCGATCCGGTCGAGCAACGGTCCGGAGACCCGGCCGCGGTAGCGTTCGACCATCGGCGGCGGACAGCGACAGTCGTATCTCGGATCTCCCAAATGGCCGCAAGGGCACGGATTCATCGCGGCGAGCAACGCGAAACGGGCGGGGAAGGTGAAGCGGGCGCGGGCGCGGACGACGCTCACCAGACCTTCCTCGAGCGGCTGGCGGAGGGCTTCGAGCGTGTCGCGCCGAAACTCCGGCAGCTCGTCCAGGAACAGCACGCCGTTGTGGGCCAGGCTCGCCTCGCCCGGGCGGGGGGAGGGTCCGCCGCCGATCATTCCGACCGTCGAGGTCCCGGTATGCGGACTGCGGAACGGCCGTTCGAGAACCAGACCGGCGGGAGGTTCCTCGGCCGCGAGCGACCAGATCTTCGTCACCTCGATCGCCTCGGCCAGGGCGAGCTGGGGGAGCAGGCCCGGCAGCCGGCGGGCGAGCATCGTTTTTCCCGACCCGGGAGGTCCCAGGAACAGCAGGTTGTGCCCCCCGGCCGCGGCGATTTCGAGCGCTCGTTTCGCTCCGGTCTGGCCGCGCACGTCCGAGAGGTCGGGCCGCTTCTTGGCGGCCGTCGAAAACAGCACCTCCCGCGGCGAGGCGGCGACGAGCGGCGCACTGCCGAGCGCGTGATCGATCGCCTCGACGAGATGCGCGACGCCGAACACCGGGATGCCGCCGAGCGCCGCGGCTTCCGGGCCATTGGCGGCCGGCAGGATCACTTCGGAGAGCCCCATTCGGGCGGCGAGGTCCGCAACCGCGAGCCCGCCGCGGACCGAGCGAACCGTGCCATCCAGACCCAGCTCGCCGCAGAACAGGCGGCCGTTCAAGTTCTCTTCCGAGATCTGCCCGTAGGCGCCGAGCAGGGCGAGCGCGATCGCGAGGTCGAGGTGGTTCCCTTCCTTGCGCAGGTCGGCGGGCGCCAGATTGACCACGATCGACTTCGGGGACAGGTCGAAGCCGCAGTTTTTGAGCGCCCGTTGCACCCGTTCGCGGCTTTCGCGGACGGAGGCGTCGGGCAGGCCGACGATTTGGATCTGGGGCAGGCCGTTGTGGACGTCGACTTCGATCTGAACCGGTTGTGCTTCGATCCCCCAAGGGGTGGCTGCGGTGGCGCGGGCGAGCATGATGAATCTCCTTTCGCCCCTAAAGGACGCGAAAGGGGGTGGAGATCCCGATGGTTTTGGGAAATTCGCCGGATATCATGCGAATCCGGAATCTCGTCCTCCGTCTTTCGTCATGAATCTCCTCTTCGTCGCCACCAAAGCCCCCTGGCCACCGATCGATGGCGGGCGATTGCTGCTCGCGCGCACCTTGGAGGCGCTCGCCGCGCTCGGCCATCGGGCGACGCTGGTGGCGCCGGTCGAGCCCGGGACCGATCGGGCGGCGGTCGCTGCGGCGCTCTCCCCCTGCTGCCGGCCGCGTCTGGTCTCTGCGGCGCCGCGCCGGCCGCTCGCGACGCTCGCCTATGCCTGGGCGAGGAACGAACCATTCTCGATCGTCCGTCACGCCCTACCCGCCGTCCGGCGCGAGGTCGAGCTGGCGCTTGAGGAGGAGCGGTTCGATCTGATCCACGCCGAGCAGCTCCAGGCGTTGCCGCAAGCTCTCGGCGCCGCCGCGCCGCGCGGTCTGCCGGTCGTTTTGCGGGCGCAGAACGTCGAGAGCGATCTCTGGTTCGCTTCGGCCCACCGGCGGGAAGGCCCCCTTGCCCGCTGGCTGGGGGGCGAAGGACAGCGGCTCGCGAAATGGGAGGGCGGAGCGCTCGGCCGGGTGGCCGCGACGGTCGCCATCTCGACACTCGACGCCGAGCGTCTGCGGGTGCTCGGCGGACCCGGGGCGCGCGTCTACATGGCGCCGGTTCCCTTTCCCGTCACCCTCCCCGCTCCGGCCGCCGCGTTGCCCGGCGCCCCGGCGGTCGTCGTCCTAGGCAGCGGCGGCTGGCTGCCGAACCGTGACGGCACCCGCTGGTTCGTCGAGGAGGTCTGGCCCGCGGTGCGCGCCGCATGCCCCGGCGCGAAGCTCCATCTGTTCGGCCAGGAGATTCCGAGCGAAGGGGAGAGCGTCGTCTCCCATCCGGCTCCGGCCGAGAGCGCCGAAGCGTTCGCGCCCGGAGCGATCCTCGCGGTGCCCTTGCGCATCGCGTCGGGCGTGCGGATGAAGGTGCTCGAAGCGTGGGCGCGCGGCCTGCCCGTCGTGGCGACCCCAGAGGCGCTGTCGGGCCTCGGCGCCCGCGACGGCCATGAGGCGCTGGTCGCGGTCGATCCCAAGACCTTCGCCCGCGCGATCGCCGCCCTGCATCGCGAGCCCGAGACGGCGCGGAGCCTGGTCGAAGCGGGGCGCGACGCGCTCTCGCGAACCCACGAACCGATCCGGGCCGCCCGCGAGCTGCTCGCGGTCTACTCCAGCGTGCTCGGGCGTCGGCACGGCGCGGTGGGGGTAGAATCCGTCCCTACGAACGTTCTCGCGAATTTCTAGGAGACCTCTCCCATGCGCCTTTC
>DATMZU010000366.1:0-9513 GCA_035607435.1 Thermoanaerobaculia bacterium
TTCTCCGGCGAGTAGGGATCGGCTTCCAGGTTCACGACCTGTCGCGTGCCGCCCGCCGGATGCTCGGGGGACGGAGGGACGACCGTATCCAGGGTCTGGGTCCAGGTGGAGCCGCCGTCGTCGCTTCGGTGAATGCCGTCGAGCCCGCCCACCAACAGCACATCCTCCGCCGCGATCTCGACCGTCCGGATCGGGCCGGTATAGACCTGGCGGCCGAGCCCGATGTCGTCGGGCTCGTGGAGCAGGACGAAGCCCGCGAACAGAGCGACGAGTCGGCGGTGCGGGTCGGTCGGATCGAACGCCAGGTCGGCCGCATCGACGAAGGACCGGGCGGAAAGCTGCACCCCGATCCGAGAGTACGTCGCGCCGCCGTCGGTCGAAAGCAAGGTCCGGAAATCGCAGGAATCTCGGATGCACCCGGTATACCGGCGCAGCGCGATGAACGACGGATCGACCGGCGAGATGCGCAGCTCGGCGACGCCGAACGCTTCGATGCCGGTCTTGTCGGCCGGGGCGAAGCCATCCGGGGAGGTGAATCGATAGAGGTCGTTGCCGGCCACGAAGTACGGCCCCCCGGGCGCCGCGGCGAGCGCCGTGGGCTCTTGCCCCGCGAGCAGGCCGAACAAGAGGTTGGAGACGGTCCGAAAGCTGCCGCTCTGCGCCGCGCGGTCGCTGGCGTACAGGCCGACGACATTGGCGGCGTAGATCTTTCGCGGATCGCCGGGCTCGGAGGCCAACACGCCGGGACCGACGCCGCGGAAGCCCACACGCCGCCAGGCGGCGCCGCCGTTGTTGCTGCGGTAGAGGCCTCCCGCGCGCAGGGAAGCCAAGACCAGCGCCGGGCGGCCGTAGGTGGCGTGGAGCGCGCGGACCTCGTCTCCCGCTTCAAAGGCCAGCCCGCCGAGCGCACGGAACGATTGGCCGCCGTCGACGCTCTTCACCAGGCTCAGGCCTGAATCGGCGACGGCATAGACCGTTCCCGGTTCGTCGGGCGGCGCGGCGACCGGTCCGAGGACGCCCGCCACCACCGTCCACGAAACGCCGAGATCGGCGCTGCGGAAAAGGCGTTTCGGGCTTCCGGGGCGGGTTTCGGCGAACAGCACGACCGAACGGGCGGTCGGGGCCACCGTCAGCCGGCCGATCTGGAAATCGATGTCCCCGGTGTAGAGCTTGCGCCATGAGGCTCCGGCGTCGGTCGAGCGGAAAACGCTTTGCGAGACGGTTCCGTGCTCGCCGGTGGCGACCGCCCAGAGCGCGTTCGGATTCTTCGGATGGACCGCGAGGGCGGTGACCCCCGGCTCCTCCGGAAGCCCGAGCCCCGCTCCGCGCCAGCGCCAGAGGGCGCTGCCGGCCGGGCGTTGCCAGATCTCTCCCAGGGCAAAAAACGAGGTGACGTAGAGATCGCCGCGCGTCGAGGCGACCAGGGATTGCAGCGAGCCCTCGCCCGGGCCGTAGGGGGTCCAGCGATCGACTCCGGCTTCGGCGGTCCGGCAAAGGGCAAATCCCAGAGTCACGGCAAGGACGAAACGCCCGGCCTGCGCCGGGCGGAAGTTTGCAATGGCGGGTGCTCTGTGGGTAGAGAGGGGCTTCGCGGTCATGTTTTCTCCTTATCCATCTTGATACGTTCGCGCTCCGCCGCGCGTTGGGCGGCCCTATACGTTGCTCAGGTTTGTCACGGATTTCTCTTTCGGCGGCACTGTTCACGTGGACCCGGTTTCGGCCTGTCGAACACTCTTTACCGCCAGCCCTCCAGCTGATCTCCGATTCGAACTCCGAGCGGGGGTATTGCGGTTTCGAGTCGTTTTCCCGCGGCCGGCTCCGCGAAGCCTCGGTGCAAAGTATTTGACATCCCCTCGGGGAACAAAAATTCGGCCTTTAAGGGCCAAGGAGAAGCGATATGGTGAAAAGAACGGCCCTAGGGCTCGTCGCGGCCCTTGCTTTGACGCTTGGGGCGGGCGCCGCTCACGCGGGCGGCTTTACTATGGTGACCGACATCACCGGTCGGGTGCCCTCTTCGCTCCCGGGTTTGATCTACGCCAATTTCGTCCCGCTCCGCATGGACGCGCGGTGCATCCCGATGGTGTTCCGGGTCAACAACACGCAGGACCCGGTCCCCAATCCGCTCGGCGCGGCGTTTCTCTCGGTCGCGACCGCCAAGGCTGGGATCCAGGAGGCGATGGACCAGTGGAATCAGATTCCCACCTCGTACATGCAGTTCCAGATGGGCGCGGACTACGCCAATGCCGGCGTGCGCAAGTTCGACATGATCAACGAGATCACGTTCCGCTCGGGCGCGGGTTTCGTCGGGGTTTCCACCAACATCCCGACCCGTCTGCTGGAGACCTCGCTGTTCAGCAATGGCGATGACATCGACGGCGACGGCGACTCGGACGTCTCGAACACGATCTCGACCTGCACCGACATCGATTCCGACGGCGACCTGGAATGGCCGGCCGGCACGTACGACGGCGGCACGATCCTCGACGTGGACATCGTGATCAACACCAAGGCCAGCAACGGCTACCGCTTCGCCACCACCTCCGACCTGTCGCAGCTGACCGCCTTGATCGACCCCCGGTCGACCGACCTGATCAAGGAAGTCATCTTCCGGCTGGGCTTCTCCATGGGGCTCACCGTCTCGACGCTGCCGAACGTCAACAACCTCACCAACCCCGACGACGCCTCGATGTACAACTTCTTCGATTTCGATGACCCCCTCGGCGCTCTGCGCCAGCGCACGCTGGAGCAGGACGACATCATCGCCGCCTCGATGCTCTATCCCGAAGGCTCCGCGGCGACCGGTCCGGCGGCCCTGCAGAAGGGCGACGTCGCCTTCAGCAGCGCCTATGGCACGATCGAAGGAACGGTGACCCACGGCGATTTGAACCTGCCCGTGCTCGGTGGCGACGTCACCGCGATTCGCCATGACAATGGCGACCATGTCAGCGCGGTCTATACCGGCAACGCCCGGATCGCGTTCAACATCGCGACGTTTGCGACGACGCCCCTGCCGCCGGCCGAGGGAATCCTCGACGGCAAGTACAAGCTCGCCTTGCCCTACGGCACCTACGACTTGAACCTCGAAGCGGTGGACTTCTTCCCGCAGTTCAACCAGGCGGTCGGCGCGGTCGCGACCCTCGGGGGAACCTACGGCCTCAACACCTTCTCCGAGGAATTCTGGAACTCGACGCTGGAGGCCGCCAAAGAGGTGGCTCCGGGAGACAGCACCCCGGTCACGCTGAGCGCCGCCACCCCCACGGTCACCGGCATCAACTTCGTCACCAACAAGGTCACGACGATCACCAATGCCGGCGGCCCCAACATGACCGACTTCAACGACGTCCCGGGCACCTGCTACGCCGTGGACTTCCCGATCACCCAGCTGGTGACCGCCGATGCGGGTCGCGGGCTGCCCTTGACCGCGGGGCTCATCGAAGGCGTCGCGGGCGACCAGTCGCAGGCGTGCGTGATGCAGCAGATGTGGTTGGCTTTCGGAACGGTGAGCGGCACCACCGCGACGATCAACCTGGCCCAGCCGCTCGAAACGAAGACCAACTTCGGCATCCAGCAGTTCGACCGCCAGCCGTGGTTCTTCGAGCGCAAGAACCTGTCCAAGAAGATCTTCGACGCCTACCGCCTGGGCACCCAGACTCACGTCTTCATGGTCGCGAAGACCCCGAATTCGCCCAGTCTACCCAACTTCAGCAACAAGTCGGACCGCCCGGCGGTCGACTTGCGCAGCGAAGGCTTCGTGCCGTCGGGCCTGTCCTACATCGCGACCGACTGCACGAACTTCACGGAGAGCCCGACCTACTTCTGGGAAATGGATCTCCAGTTCAACGAAAAGCCGTAAGGCGTTTCACGTCAAGCCGTTGAGGAAACCAGAGGCGGGCCGAAAGGCCCGCCTCTTTGGCGTTCGGGCACCTACCAGGCGATGCCGTAATCCTCGCCATGGTTCGACGAGCCGCCCCACATCGTGCCGTGCGCGGTGTCGATCTCGATCGCGTTGATCGGGCCGGAGGTCCGCTCCTCGAAATCGAGCTTGTAGCCCATCCGCCGTAGCTCGTCGCGCACCCAGGGCGAGACGGCGTCGGCGAGCGTCAGCCGCCCGGGCTCGGTCTTGTGATCGCCGAACGAGCTGCGCATCTGATAGGTGTTCCAGTTCGCCGCCTCGGTCGCCTCCTGGACGGTCATACCGAACTCGACCACGTTCAAGAAAAACTGCAGCAGGTTCTGATCCTGGCTGTCCCCCCCTTGGACCGCGAAGGCGAGGAACGGCTTGCCGTTCTTCATCGCGAGCGAGGGCGTGAGCGTCACCCGCGGCCTCTTGCCGGGCTCGACCACGTTGAACGGGCCGTCCTCGGGCGCGGTGACGAAGCTCTGCATCCGCTGCGACAGGCCGATGCCGGTCTTGCCCGCGACCACCGCCGGCAACCACCCGCCCGACGGGGTGATGGAGACGACCCACCCCTCGGCATCAGAGGAGAGAACCGAGGTCGTACCGGCATGGAACGCCTCGTCGGCCGACAGCGACGAGACTTGCCAGGCGGGCTGGTTCGCGCCGGCCGCTCCCCCCGCGGTCCACCTCGCGAGCAGCTCGGCGAACGGGTTCTTGCCCCCTTGAAACGGATAGGGATCGCCGGGGCCGAGATCGGCCCGGTTCTTCGCCGGATCGAGCTGGCGCCAGCGCTCCTTGGCATACGCCTTGGACAGCAGGCCGGCGAGCGGCTCCGCCGGGTCGAACGCGGGATCGCCGTAATAGAAATCGCGATCGGCGAACGCCATGTGCATCGCCTGGGTGACGGTGTGGATGTACTGGGCGCTGTTGTAGCCCATCGCTTTCAAGTCCGACCCTTCGAGCAGGTTGAGCGCCTGAAGCATCGCCGGCCCCTGGGTCCAGGTGTCCAGCTTGTAGACCTCGATCCCCTTGTAGCTCACCGAGACCGGTTTCTCGACCTTCACCTGCCATTGGGCGAGGTCCGCTTCGGTCCACAAAGCGCCTTCGGCGCGCGCCGCGGCCACCACCTCGCGGGCGAGGTCGCCCCGATAGAACAGCTCGTAGGCGGCGAGGATCGCGTCGTGCCGATTCTTGCCCGCCGACTTGGCCTGGGCCTCGGCCTCGACCAGGCGGCGCAGCGTGCGCGCGAGGTCGGGCTGGCGGAACATCTCGCCCGCATCCGGCGCCTGCCGCGGCCGGTCGGAATGGGGAAGGAACACCCCCTTCGAAAAGGGCCAGCCGGAGAGCCGCTCCTGGTGCCGGGCCATCGTATCGGCGAGTTGCGCCTCGATCGGGAACCCGTCGGCCATCTGAATCGCCGGGGCGAGCACTTCGGCGAGCGACAACTTTCCCCATTCGGCGAGCATCGTCATCAGCCCACCGGGGGTACCGGGAGTCACCGCGGCGAGCGGACCGTACTCCGGCGGATAGCGCAGCTTCTGGCCGCGGAAGAACTCCGGCGTCGCTCCCGTGGGGGCGACCCCCAGAGCGTTCAAGGCGATCACCTTCCCGGTCTTCGGGTTGTAGATCAGCGCCTGGGTCTCGCCCCCCCAGCCGAGCGTGTCCCACATCGTGCAGGCCGCGGCGAGCATCGCCGCCGCCGCATCGACCGCGTTGCCGCCTTTTTCAAACATCATCGCCCCGGCCGTCGCGGCCAGGGGTTTCCCCGTGATCGCCAGCCAATGGGCGGCATGAAGCGGCGGCTTCTGGGTTCGTGCCCGGGCGGGCAGGACGGTCGCGAGAACGAGCGCGAAGACGAGGAGCGACGTAACGGCGAGAACGGCGGAAAGCGGTCGGGTCCTGCGGAGCATCCTGGTTCCTCCCTGGAGAGCGAATCGCCTGGAGGAGAGGATAGCGCTACCGGGTGGGTCCTGCTGCGCCCCTGCCCGCCGCCCGGCCCGTCGCCCAGGCCCAGGCGAAGTTGTGGCCGCCGATCGGGCCGAAGGCGTCGAGGATCTCGCCGCAAAGGAAAAGGCCGGGAAGGCGCCGGCACTCCATCGTGCGCGGATCGACCTCCGAGAGCTCCACCCCGCCGCCGGTGACCTCCGCTTTCTTATATCCCTCGTCGCCGGTCGCCGGCAGGGGATAGCGGACCAGGTTCGCGATCAGCCGTTTCCGTCCCTCCCGCGGCAATTGCGCGAGCGAGATCCCGGTCTCGACCCCCGATTCCGCACTCAGTTGCTCCGCCAGACGCTCGGGCAAATGGCGCCGCAAAACTCCCAAAGGAGTCCCCGGCCCCGACCGAAGAGCCGCCTCCCAAGCCCCCTCGTCGAGCGTGCACCACCGAACCTGAAGCGCCGGGGTTCCCGTCCCTTCCGCCCGAATCACCACATCCGAAAGGTCCAGCACCGCCGGACCGCTCCACCCCCGGTGAGTGAACAAAAATCCCCCCTCCGCGGAGCGTCCCCTGCCCGGCGCGTCGATCCGCACGACCAGCGAAATCCCGGCGAGCCCCGAGTGCCCTTCGCCGGTCAGAGGAGTGAGCGCCGGGTAGGTGGGGATCTTCCGCAGACCCAGCTTCTCGGCGACCCGCAAGCCGGCACCGTCGCTGCCGGTTCCCGGAAGGGAAAGCCCGCCGGTCGCCAGCACGACGGCCGCGGCATCGATCGGAGCGACGGTCTCTAGAAAGATTCGCCATCCGCCGTTGCCGTCGGGCACCAGGTCCACCACCCGCGAGCCCGTGCGCAGCTCGACCCCGCTCCGCCGGGCAAGCGCCACCAGCCCGTCGCGTACGTCGCGGGCGCGGTTCGAGGCGGGAAACAGCTTGCCGCTCTCGGCTTCGAGCGCCAGCGGTACCCCCACCTCCTGTTCGAAGAACGCCCGTTGTTCGGCGAGCGGCCAGGAGCGCAGTATCTTCCGCAGCGTGTTGGGGGAGGAATCGGTGACGAACCGCTCGGGCGCCAGCTCGGACGGCAGCACGTTGCACCGCCCACCTCCCGAGACCAGGATCTTCCGGCCGCCGTCCGGCGTCGCTTCGAGCAACAGCACCGGCCGCGTCCCGGAGCGCGCCGCAAAGATCGCCGCCACCAGGCCGGCGGCCCCGGCCCCTACGACGACGATCGGCAGGTTGGACATCGAGCGGGGATCTTACAGCCCTCACCCCCGGCCCCACTCCCCAAGGGAGAGGGGAGAAAGTCGCTGGCGGCTTTTGTTTTGCTCCCCTCTCCCTTGGGGAGAGGGGCCGGGGGTGAGGGCTGCAGGGCAACCCGGCCAGGCCACCTACCCCAACGCCAGCTCCAGCTCCAATCCCCACCCCTCGAACAGCGGGGCCGCCGCCTCTTTGCCGACTCCCGCGGCTTCGAGCGTGCGGCGCAGGCTCGTGATCAGCCTCTCGAAGCGGCTGTAGAGCTGGCGCGCCTCGACCCCGAATTGCGCGGCGATCGCCCGCACGGTCAGCTCCTCTTCGAAGCGCAGGCGGAGCATCTGGCGATCTTCGGCCGGCAGCGCGGCGAGCGCCTGCGCGAGCGCGGTGCCGATCCGGGCGGCTGCCCGATGGCGGTCCCGCGCGAGCAGCCGCTCTTCGACGCCGCCATCGCAGGCGACCTCTTCGGCGCGATCCAGCTGCTCCAGACGAGGCCGACGGCGCTGGTTCGGAATCAACCGGGCGAGGGCCGCGAGGCTGTCGCGGGAGTGGTCGCCGAAGCCCCGTTCGCGCAGCCAGTCCGCCGCTTCGAACAGCGTCTTGCCGTCGCGATGGAGCAGCCGGTCGAGCTCGATCGCGAGCGGGCCGAGCCGCAACGCCCGGCGCGAGGGGCGCCATTTGCCGTAGCGGTGGATCTGGAAATCCAGGTAGAGGCGCTGGACCACGGTGACCAGGTAGGTCTTGAGGGTGCTGCGCCCCTCGAAGTTGCGCAGCACGGCCGCGTCGTCGTCGAGGATCTTGACGAACGCGAAGCCCGAGAACTCCTCGACGCTCTCCGAGTCGAGCCGCTTCCGGCGGGCGACCCCGTAGATCGTCCGGTGAATCAGCTCGTACTGCTCCTCGAACATCGCGCGTCCGCTGCCGTTCGGTGGCTCGATCGCAATCATCTCAACCCTCCCGGGGTGAAGGTCCCCGCGGTCGAACGCCCGGCCGCTCTCCAGGCGTTCACTAGGGATCAACGACGGCCAACGGGAAACCGAACAGGTTTTGAACAAATCGGCTGAAGATCTCGTATGCCCACCAGATCGATGGGATGTTCCGGGCGAACGCGTCACTTTGCCCGTAGGCCCCGGGGTCGCATCCGACGTCTGTAAGCACGGCGCCGGCCCTCAAGGCCCTCGGTGCATCTGCGAGAGGAGCGGAAGATGGATATGCAGAATGGGCGATTGTACGGATCTGCGCAGGGGACTATCATCTGGCTCCTGCACCAGGACTAGAGACGAAGTACGGGAGCCGGACAGACATGTCTTCGCCCATGGATTCGACCTGCGGTCTGTTCTTTCGAGCCAAGCACGGCGACTTGGAAGCGCGTGAGAAGCTGTGGAAAAAGCTGCGCGATCGCCTCTGTCGCTATGCGCACGGCAAGCTGCCGCGACGCCTCCGCAGTTTGGTCGAGACGGAGGACGTGGTGCAGGACGCACTCACCCAGACGTTACGCCGCATCGATCTGTTCGACCCGAAACACAGCGGCGCTTTCGGCGTCGCCCTCTTTGTCACGATGAAACGGTGTCTGATCGACCAGCACCGCCGCGCAAGCCGCCAGCCGGCCCCCGGAGAAACGGCGACGAGCCTGGTGGCGGAGGGGCCTTCTCCCATGGAAGAGGCGATCGAGAAAGAAAAATTGGAGCGGGTGATTACAGCACGCTTCAAACTGAGCGAGGAGGATCAGGCGCTACTCACTGCCCGGCTCGATCTCGACCTCGGTTATCCCGACGTGGCTCAGCTGTTCGGCAAGCCGAGTCCTGATGCGGCGCGGGTGGCGGTCCAACGCGCTATCGGTCGGCTGGTCAAAAAGATGCATCCGTGAACGTTTCGATCGAAGATTTCGAGGGCGACGGGGACGACGACGACCGGGAAGAATCTGAAGATCCCCGGCTGGCCGCCTTGGTCGAGGCGCTCGCCAAAGGTGAGCCGGTCGATTGGCAGCAGGCCGAGGCGTCTGCGGGCAGCGAAGAGGAGAAGGAACAGATCCGCGCGCTGGCCGCGATCTCCGAAGTCGCGACGTTCCATCGAATCTGGCTTGCCGAAGGCGGCATCGTCGGCGATCTCGACGAATACGAGGACGAGTCACCGACCGACGAGATCCCGACTCACTGGGGCGAGCTGGAAATTATCGAACGCGTCGGCCGCGGCTCCTTCGGAGACGTCTACAAGGCCCGCGAGCCGCGGCTCGACCGAATCGTCGCCCTAAAGCTCATCCGCGCCTCGGCCAGGACGCCGGAGCGAGAAGCCGAAACGCTCCGCGAAGGGCGCCTCCTCGCGAAGGTCCGCCACCCGAACGTCGCGACGGTCTACGGCGCCGCCGGAGCCGACGGCCGGGTGGGATTCTGGATGGAGTTCCTGGAAGGGAAGAACCTCGCGGAGATTTTGCTGG
>DATMZU010000378.1:0-4115 GCA_035607435.1 Thermoanaerobaculia bacterium
TCAGATTGCAGGCTGAGGCGCAGCTCTTCTTGTTTCGCCTCCAGGCCTTCGGTGGTGCGCCGCAGCGCAGCCAGCTCTTCCAGGATTTTCGCCGACAGGTCGTCGCTCATAGAACCAGAATATCAGGAAGCCGCTCCCCTACAACCCTTAATTCCCCAGCGCCGAGAGGTCCGAGCCCGACTCCTTCACCGCGTCTTTCGCCTTCTTCAGCTCTTCCCCGTGGCCGGTTTTCTGGGCCGCGATCGCGAGTAGGACGTAGCCCTCCGTGCTGTCCACGTCTTCTCTCTTCAGGATGGCCTTGTTCAGGCGCTTGAAGGCTCGATCGTAGTCGCCGCGACGGAGATCGAGCCGCGATTCGACCACCCGAAGCTCCTCCGCGGTCCAGCCACCGGAGACCGAGCGGAGACCTTTCTTCGCTTTGTCCAGAGCGGCCTGGGCCTCGACATCCTGTCCACGATCAAGGGCGATGCGGGCTAGAGAAAGCTGGATCCGACCGTCGAGCTGCCGCGATTCGAGCTTCAGATCGTTCCCGCTCGGCTTGTCCTGCGGATCGCCGCTCCAAACCTCCGCGGACTGCGCCTGCGTCAGAAGCTGGACTGCTTCGTCCAACCGTCCGGCCGCGGCTTGATCCTCGGCGTGATAGCAAAGCGTCCGCTTCGGACGCCGGCTCTCGTCGAAGAAACGGCCGTAGACCCGCTGGTCGCGATCCAACCAGAAGCGGCGCGGCTCGAAGTCCATCGGGATGTCGATCGGCACCCTCTCGCCGCGAAACACCATGCGCCCCTTGAGCAGCGCATTCGGCTCCGGAGAGTCCTTCTTCCTCTTCGTCTCATCGCGCGCCGGATCGTAGAACGAGACCTGGACCGGAACGATGAGCGCCAGCCCCGCCATGTCGCGGATCGTGTCGAGCCGCTCGCGCTTGACGTCGAATCCTCCCCCCGTAGCGACCGCGCGATAGCGGAACCGATAGGGCGTCTCGATCCGCGCCTCGCCTTGGACCCGCCACTTGCCCTCCCCTTCTTTCTGGTATTTGTAGCTGTAGTAGACCTCGGGCAGACCTGTTCCTTCGACGAACCGGGAGACGAAGGCGTCGAGATCCGATCCCGTGATTTTCTCGATCAGCTCGAAGAATTCGCGCGTCGAGAGAGTTCTGCCGTTCACCACGCGGACCACCTCGTGGAGAACCTTGGGGAAATTATCCTCGCCCATGCTGCGCGCCAGCATGTCGAGGATCACCGCGCCTTTCTTGTAGACGATCGGCTCGAAGGCTCCGCTCGCTCGGCTGGAGAAAAGCCGGCTCCCCAGCACCACCGGCCCGACGGAATCGATCGCGCGCTCGTCCGGCAACGCTCGGGTGAGCGCCTCCTGCCAACCTGAAGTCGGGCCGACCAGAACGTCTTCTCGGCGGCTCTTCTTATCGACCTTCTCACCCGTGGCCGGCTTGATCTTTTCATCCTGATAAAGCAGCGCCGAGTAGTTCGCCATCGCCTCGGAGAGCCAAACATCCCGGTCGCTCGCCCAGGTGACTCGATGTCCCCACCATTGATGCGCGACCTCGTGGGCGATCACGGAACGACGGTCTTCGAAACCGAGGAGTAAGGTCCAGAACGACGTATCGAGCATCATCACATCGGAGAGGGTGATGAAACCGAGCATCGACTGCGAGAACCCGCGCGGGATCGTCGAAACGGTCAGCTCGTCAAGCGGGTAGGGGCCGAACGTCGTCTCGAAATAACCGAGCGCTTCGGCCACCGTATCGCCAATCTCCTTCCGGCTGTCGTGGCCTTGGCTGCGGCTGGTCGGATCGAACGCCAGAGTGACCGCGACGTGCCCCACCTGACGCTGTTCGATTGCGAACTTGCCGAGCTCGAAGGTGTACCCCCAGGTCGGCAGGTCGAGCTGCCGGCGTTCCCATTTGAGACCGCCGGTCTCTCCGCCCTCCATCCGGTGGCCAGGCGCAAGCAAATCGAACCGCCGCGGCCAATGGAACGTGGCGGCGTAGAGCGCTCGATCGACGACGCCGACGTGCGGGTACCAGTTCTGCGTGTCGAGCAGGGCGTACGACTTGGCATCCCCGCCGATCGCCACCCCGTCGTACTCGACCGTTACCGTCACCAAATGCTCCGGCGAGGCAGCCTCCGGCAACACAGCGGTCAGATTCGCCCCCGAGCGTTCGAACGGAAGCTTCGCGTCGCCGAGACGGACCGCCCGGACCTCGAAGTCGCGCGGCAGGCGAATCTCGATCGTTCGCACTCCCGAGAGAATCGGCCGAAGCTCGATCTTCGCCACCCCGCGGACCTTCTCGATCGGGTCTTCCACCGTCACGTCGAGCGTGTAGCGCACTGGCTCGAAAGCCGCGCCCCCAGGGGCCGCCACGCCCTCCTTGGTGCGGAGAGAAGAGGAAAGCCAGGTGTCCCATTGGCCGAGGTCATCCAGCTCGACGCCGATCAATCGGCCTCGGCGCTGCTCTCGCGCCAGCTGACGGATGATCTTCCGTTTCTCCTTCTCGGTCGCCTCGATCGGCACGAACTGGCCGAGCGTCACCTGCTCGTCCGACTGCGGATCGACCAAATAGAGAAAATCGCCCCGTTCGAGACCGTGGAAACGCCCGGCGAACAGGTTCTGGTAGGGCGCGTCACCCAACGCGTCGGACCAAATCGCGCCGCGAATGTCCAGCAGCTCGCGCTCCGGGCCTTTCTTCCAACGGTCGTAGGTCTCCCTCGCCCGCTTGGCCTCCGCTTCATCAAGGGCCGCCGCCGGGCGCTTGAGCAGCGCATCGACCGCCCGGTCGAGGCCGAAGACGAACACCGCCTGGTCGAACGACTCGTCGATCGCGGGCGCGCCGGTGAACAGCTCCAGCTGCCCGGCTTCGATCTCATCGGGCGCCGGCAGCTCGATCCGCCCCTGGCCGAAGAAAACCAGCTCCCGCACCTGGCCCCCCGTCGGGGAAACGGGGATCAGCTTCCCTTCGAGCGTAAGGGTCGCAAGCCCGGCCGCCAGCTTCACCTTTTTGAGCGCGACCGCCTTGTCCGGCTGGAGCGTCGCGGCGTCGATCTCGTCGAGCAGCCCCTTCGGATCGAGGGCGGCGGCGGGCGCTTGAGCCCCGAGGGCGGACGGAGCAGCCACCAAGGCGAGAAGAAGGGCGGTCGGCACGATTCGGCACATGGAAAGTCCTCGATGCGATCGGCATGAACAGGGCGTGGTGAAGCTCTCGCGGTTAGACCCGAAGGCTCGACGCTCCGTTTAAGTCGGCGGGGTCTTCCACGAATCGTATCAAACGCAAAAAGGGCCAGCGGCAAAACCGCTGACCCCCTTGGACTCTCGGTAAACCTTGGATCGAGCTTACGAGCCCATCTTCCGCGGCGACGACTTCGGGCCGCTTCCGGCCGGCTTCGAACGGCCGGTCGGCTGGGCTTTCGGCTCTTTCTTCACCCGCTCCTTCGGCGCCTCGTCGGAGGCCTTTTTCTTCGGGGCCGCCGGCTTCTTCGCTTTCGCGGGCTTCGGGGGGGTCGGCGCGGGGGCATCCGCCGCCTTGTCGACCATTTCGATCAACGCCATCTCGGCGCCGTCGCCGGGGCGAGGTCCGAGCTTGACGATCCGGAGGTAGCCGCCCGGACGCTCGGCGAACCGCGGGGCGATGTCGTCGAACACCTTCTTCACCAGGTCGCGGCTGCCCAGCCAACGCAAAGCCCAACGGCGCGCGTGGATGGTGCCCTGCTTGCCGCGGGTGATCACCCGTTCGGCGAGCGGCCGGATTTCCTTGGCTTTCGGCAGCGTGGTGATGATCCGCTCCGCCAGCATCAAAGACTGGATCTGGTTCTTGAACAAGGCCTGCCGGTGCGCCGTGCTCCGCCCGAGCCGCGAACCTCTGTACGCGTGACGCATGACTGCTCCTAGGCGGACGCGCCGCTGGACGACACGTTCATCCCAAGCGAGAGGCCCAGCTTGTCCAAAACTTCTTGGACCTCTTCGAGGGATTTACGGCCGAAGTTCTTGGTCTCCAACATCTCTTTTTCCGTGCGCCGGACCAGATCGCGCAGATTGTGGATGTTGGCGTTCTTGAGCGAGTTGGCCGAGCGCACCGAGAGATCGAGCTCGTCGATCGTCTTGGCGAG
>DATMZU010000425.1:0-5702 GCA_035607435.1 Thermoanaerobaculia bacterium
ACAGATCTGGGGCGACGCGGCCGGCGGGCATTGACCTCGAAGGGCCGTGCGGGCCACAAGGTGGGCGCCCTGTCTACCTCTTCTTGAGCAGCGGCCCGATCTGGGTCGCGAGCGTCCCCGCCGCGAACAGGTTGGCCGCGAGCAGACCGTAGCTCGCGAGACGCGACGGGGCGCCCACCAGGACGAGGCCCAGCGGCACGTAGAAGACCACTTTCGGCATGTGGACCCAGAAGCCGGCGGCCGGCTCCGCCTCGGAGCCGGCGCGGTCGATGCGATCGAGCAGGCCGAGCAGCAGGCTCGCGGACGACGACCAGACCGCAAACAGCGCGCCCCCCGGCCCGATCGCACCGGCCAGCAGCGTCCCGGCGATCAGCGCGGCATAGGCGGCGGAATCGCAGAAATGATCGAGCCGCTTGCCGCGATGGCTGCTCGTCCCCGAGCGGCGGGCGACCGCCCCGTCCGTCATGTCGCAGAGGTGCGCGGCGAAAAACGCCGCGACGGCCCAAGCGGAACCGCGCGGGAAGGTCGGCACGAAGGCGAGCGCCGAGGCCACTCCGAGCAGGCTGACCGCGGCCGGCGGAACCTTCCAAGCGACGAGCAGGGCGGCGATCGGGGCGAGCGCCCGGTCGCGCCCGCGGCGGATCGAAAAGTAGGCGCGCTCATGCCAGGTTGACCGCGCGGGAGCCGTCGGCCGACAATCGCCCGCCTTCCCCTCAAGAGGAAGGCTCAAATCGCCTTCCCGCCGATGCCCGACCTTGCACCCACCCTGGACGAGACCGCGCGATGGATCGCCTCGCTGGGCCTTTGGGCGTATCCCGCGTTCATCGCCCTGTTTGCGCTCGGCACCGTGCTCGCGATTCCGGCGACGCTGCTGCTCGCCCTCGGCGCCCTGCTGTTCGGACTCTGGGGAGGATTTTGGACCGGCGCCGTCGGGGCAACGCTCGGCGCGACGCTCGCTTTCTGCCTCGCCCGGGGCGCCGGCCGGCCTAACGTCGAGGCGCGGCTGGCGAAGCATCCGCGCTGGCGGCGGATCGACGCCGATCTCGGCCGCCACGGGGCGATCGCGGTGCTGCTGCTGCGGTTGCTTCCCATCTTGCCGTTCACCGTGCTCAATTATGTCTGCGGACTGTCGTCGATTCGACTCCGCGACTATGTCGGGGCGACCGCTTTCGGTATCCTTCCCGGAGCTTTCGTCTATGTCTACGCGGCCGCGACGCTCAAAGACTCCGGCGATCCGGGATTTTCCTGGAGCCGCTGGGTCCTCCCCGCGGTCCTGCTCGCGCTGTTTCTGATCGCCTTGCCGCTGGCCGTTCGCGCCGCCGACCGCCGCTCGGGAGGCCGCCTGCTCTCGCTTCTCGCCCGGCGCTTCTCGCGCGGGCGGGTCGAGGGTATCGTTCGTGAACCTTAGGAGGAGTCCGTGGAAATCGCCGTTCGCCGGAAGGAAGCCCGAGTCCCGTTCGCCCTTCTCTCCCTTTTGACCCTCCTGGCCGCTACGATGGGCGGCGCCTGCGCGAAAAGCGAAGCGCCCAAAGAAGAGGCCCCCACCGCCTCGAACGCCGCCAAGGAAATGCCGGATCACCCGCCCGAGATCGAATGCCTGCTCGCTCCGCCGCAGTCGGTCGGCGTCGGCGAGCCGATCGAGCTCACGTTCGTGCTGCGCAACGTCGGTCCGGCGCCGATCTGGGTGCTGCGTTGGCAGACGCCGCTCGAAGACCTTCGCGGCGATGTCCTCCAGATCGTCGGCGCGGACGGCAAGCCGCTCTCCTACCAAGGTCCGATGATCAAGCGCGGCGATCCGACACCCGAAGAATACGTGCGCCTGGAACCGGGTGCCGGGACCGAGCGGGTGGTCGATGCCGGCGCCGCGTATCCGATCGCGACGCCGGGGACCTACAGCGTGTCGTTCACCCGCGGCCTGGCCGACGTGGCGAACCGCGAACGCGACGTGCCGCGGCGCCGCGATCTGCTGCGGCCGTTCCCCCTCACCTGCGGTCCGGCTAAATTTCAGGTCGTCGCGGGGGACGCAGGGGCGGCCCGGGGAGGCCGCCGACCTACTTAGAACGCGAAGATCAGCCCCGCCGACGCTTCGCCCTGGTAGAGCGCCTGATTGATATCGCGGTCGCGGCGCCGGTCGTCATCGTCATCACGGAAGCGGGCGTCCAGATCGGTCCAGTAGCCGCGTCCTTCGAGTCGCAGCCCGAGGTTGCGGTTGAAGAAGATCTTCACGCCGCCGCCCAGTGAGGCGGAGGCGCGGTCTTCGGCCTCCAGGTCGCTGAACTTGGGATCGATCCGGGTGACGCCGCCGGTCGCCGAGATGAACGGCACGACCTGGCCGCCCCCCCATTCGTAGTAGATGCCACCGTGCAGGTAGCTGATCTCGACGTCGCCGAGTTGCTCGGAGGGCTCGAAGATACCGGGATCGAGGGTGAACGCGCTCTCCTGCCGGTTGGCCAGCACCTCGAAACCGAAACCGCTCTGGCCGAACGGGATATCGACGATCACGCCGAACACCGAGCTTTTGTCCACCTCGATGTCGGCGTCGTTCAGGAAATCGCGGTTCGTCGCGGTGAGCTGGCCGCTGGTGCGATAGCCCGCGGTCGGGGTGATCTGGAACTGGCCTTGCGCGGAAGCCGCCTGGGCCGAACCGACGAACCCGGCGGCGGCGAGGGAGAGTACGGCGAGGCGGAGGGTATAGGCAGATTTGGTCATGGAAGGTCTCCTGGAAGTAAATCCACTACTTGGCGAAACGGTCTCTTTGTACCACACGCCGTTTACGCCTTGAGCAGGGACATGTTTCGGGGAACTGATTCGAGTGCCGGCGCCCCCTGCTACCATGGCCCCATGCCGTCGAGTCCCGAACCGATCCTCACCGAAGCCCGCCGCCTGCCCGAATCGAACGCCCTGCGCCTCACCTGGAGCGACGGCCACGCCGCCGACTACCCCTACGATTACCTGCGCGGCTGGTGCCCCTGCGCGGCCTGCCAAGGGCATTCGAACCTGAAAATCCACTTCCGGCCCGCGGGCGTGCCGGTCGTCGCCGGCAGCATCCAACCGGTCGGCAACTACGCGATCTCGATCGCCTGGTCCGACGGCCACGGCACGGGGATCTACCGCTACGGCTTCCTACGCGACCTCTGCCCCTGCCCCGTCTGCGGCGGCCCGGGAGAGGCGATCGACGTTTAAATCTCCCCACCGCCGCTGGTCCGTAGGATGAAGCCGCTGGTCCCGGAGGAGGAAGAAACCGCTCCCCCTCCGTGAAAGGATCTCCGAAGAACGATTCTTCGGGGAGATTCACCACATGCGCGCCATTCGATGGCTGGTCGTCGCGGGGCTCTGCGGCACTCTTGCCCCCCTTGCCGGTTTCGCGGCCCCGGCCTGGGTCCCGGCCTCGCCGCAGGGCGGCGCCCTGATTGCGGTCACCTACTCCCCCTCTTCGCCGCGGATCGCCTACGCCGCGGACGCTTTCGGCGGACTCATTTTCCGGAGCGAGGACGACGCGGTCACCTGGCGGCGCGTCGGTCGGCTTACGGGAGCCCCGGTCGTCGATCTGCTGGTCGCCTCGGACGACCCCGCGATCGTCTACGCCCGGAACCGGCAAAATCAGCTCCTCCGCTCGACGGACGGCGGAGCAACCTGGACCGCCCTCGGGGCCGACCTGTTCGTCACCGAGCTGGTGGCCGAAGCGCACCATCCCGGCTCCCTTCTCGCGGCGGCACCGTCCCAAGGGGTGCTGCGCTCGACGGACCGGGGGGATACCTGGAGCGTGGCCGCTCTCCCCGGCGCTTTCGTGCTTTCGATCGCCTCCTCCCCCTTTGCCGAGGGGACCTGGTTCGCGGTCCTCGGCCGCGACGAGCTGAGCGACGCGCAAAGCGCGCTTCGGAGCACGGACGGCGGCCTCACCTGGACGGCGATGCCGCTGCTCGACGTTCCCACCGGATTCGCCGAAGACCAGCCGCATTTCGTCTTCGACCCGGCGCACCCCGGCACGGTCTTCGTGTTCTACGATCGTTTCGGCGAGGAAGACTACGCCGGACCGGTCTTGCGCTCTTTCGACGGCGGCGACACCTGGACTCAACCCTCGGAGATCACCCTCCGGGACTTGGTCGCCGCCTCCGACGGCACGCTGTACGGGACCACCTTCTTCGGCGTCCTGATCAGCCGCGACCAGGGCGACACCTGGGGTCCCATGGCGCCCACGGCTCCCGCGGCACCGATCGACATCATCGTCCGCGTCGCGGCCTCGCCGGTTTCTCCCGGCACGGTTCTCGCGGCAGGGACTCAAGGCCTCTGGAAGTCCACCGATGTCGGCGGCCATTGGCGCAACCCGAGCCGCGGCATCCCGGTCCCTTACCCTGCCGCGATCGCCGTCACGCCGGTCGGCCCGGCCAAGGTGCTGACGCTGGCCGGAGGCCGCGTGTTCGAGAGCACCAACGAGGGGCACACCTGGCGGCGTCTGCACTCCGAGTACATCGGCCCGGAGCCCTATACGCTCACCTTCGACCCGCGCTCTGCCGACCGGATCTACGGCCCGACCTACAACTACATCTCGAACTTCCTGGTGCGCAGCGACACCGGCGGGCGCACCTGGCGCCAGCTGCCGTTCCCGTACAGCTGCGGCGGATCTCTTTGTTCCGTCGATTTCGACGCGTTCACGCTCGATCCCTCCCGCCCCGACACCCTCTACGCCTCGGGCACCTTCTTCATCCATTTCGTGGGCGAAGGCTCGTTCTTCGTGCGCAGCCGCGACGGCGGCCTGACCTGGAAAAATCTCACCGAACCGGAGGACCTGATCGGCCTGGCCGTCGATCCCGGGCGTTCGAACGTGGTGTACGGCCTCGCGAAGAAGCGCCTCTACAAAAGCGAAGACGAAGCCCGGACTTGGGTTCGCGTCGGGCGCGGCCTGCCCTTGACCGGCCAGCGCACCTTGGCGATCGACCCGCGCGACTCCCGGCGCCTCTACGTCGGAACCACCCGCGGAATCTTCGCGAGCGAAGACGCGGGGAAGACGTTCCACCCCTTGGGCGAAGAGCTTCGAGGACGGGAGGTGGACACCATCCTGATCGACCCGCTCCGCCCGGACCGGCTCTACGCCGCGGGCGCGGGCATCGGGGTCTACCGCTGGGACGGGCGCGAACGCCGCTTCACCCCGCTCAACGACGGCCTCCCGCTCCCGCAGTACGGCCCCTTCCCTCTGGCCCTCGATCCCCGAGAGCCCGCGACCCTCTACGCCGGAAGCGCCGAAAGAGGGCTGCTCCGGCTCGATCTGGAGGAAAGCGCGAGCGAACTCGATCCACCGAGGTGACCCGGGCAAGAATAGACGTGCAGAATCCGGCCTCCGGGGGGCACTCCCCCCTGGGGGCGCCGAGCTCCAGCTCGGCTGTTTTGGCGCTCGCGCCGCTTCGGTGCCGAGCTGGAGCTCGGCGCCCCCAGGGAAAAGCCGAACAGCCCTTCTCAGTGCCCTCAGGGTTCCCGTCTTCGGCGGCATATAATTCGGACGCCATGTCGCGATCCCTCGCCGAACAAATCGAGCTCGTCCAGGCGTTTCTCGCGGGAGAGGTTCCTCGCGCCCGAATGGCCGAGGAGATCGGTGCGGACCGGCTGCGAGAGATCGAGCAGCGGAGGGACGCTTTCGAGAAAGATCTCGCTTGGGGCCTGAAAAGGTACGAAGCACTCCCGCGGTAGGACCCATCATGGAGAACGAC